>JAAYBD010000027.1 GCA_012719035.1 Clostridiales bacterium
AACATCTCAATAAAAACGGTATTCGCTATTCTGAAAACCGCACCTTTGACCGCAGAGAATTTTCTCTCTGTTATGACGGCAATGACGATATGACGGTAAATCTAAGCCCCTTAAATTTGCCGTCTTTGCCGTCAGCACCGTCAGCGGAGAGTAATTTAGCCAGCATTGCCCCCTGTCCGCCCCTGTGTGCCGAGATTGACGATGGCGTCGCATAACGCTACCCCATCTGCGGAAAACCGCAAATTGAGCCACCGTTGCCAAGACCTTGGATTTACACCGATTTCAGATTGAGCGTAGAAGTTTCGGCTACGCTTTTTCCCACCTCGGGTGGGGGCGAGCAGAGCAGGCGTGTATACGCCCGCAACTCGCCACCTTTCGGGCAGAAGCCCGTACCCACTTTACGAGAGTTAAAATCCCAAAATAGTAAGGAGATGCAATAATCAATGAAAGACAAATTTGAAACCTTTAGAGCCTCCGAAAAGGAGCAACAGGAGCTAAAACGCATGGCGAAGAAAGCCAATATGAGCAAATCTGATTACATTCGCCACTGTGTTTTTAATAAGGAAATAACTGTTATTGATGGCTTAGATGATTTTGCTAAACAGCTGAAAGCCATCGGAAACAACTTAAATCAGCTGACCACTCGTGCTAATATGGGGCATTTTGAAGCAGTCAATTTAGCAGAAACCAAGGAGCAGTTAGGAAAAATATACGATTTATTAACAAGCCTTTGCAAGGGTGAAACAGCCACAGAAACCGCTGTTGCTACTGAAGAACCCTCCGTTACTGAATTACAAATTGAAACTGATACAGGAGATTTACCACTCAAAAAACAACTTGAAAAAGAACGCAATGGGTTTTTATCGTTCTTGAACAGGAGGTTTTGATGGCAACAGTCAACTACATTCCTTACAAAAAACAGTCGGCATTCACCCTGCGTGGTGTGATGATGTATGTCTGTCTCAAAGAAAAAACGTTCTTACAAGACCAAGGCTATCAGTTAATCACAGGGCAAAACTGCTGTGCCGAAACTGCATTTTCTGAATTTACTGCCACAAAAGTACGCTACAAAAAGAACAACCAAGTGCAATTCTATCACTACACGCAAAGCTTCAAAGTTGGTTTGGATATAACTCCGCAGAAAGCTCACGAAATTGCACTTGAGTTTGCACACAAAAACTATCCCGACTATGAAGTTTTAATTGCCACTCACATCGATGCACCGCACATTCACTCCCACTTTATTATCAATTCGGTCAGCTTTGAACACGGAAAAAAGCTACATCAGACACCGCATACCTTGCGTGAATTGAGATTATCCTCCGATGAAATTTGCATGGCACATGGCTTTGAAGTCCTCCCAACCTACACCTTTGGCAGAAGTAAAACCCCCAGCCGTGCTCAGCGTAAGGCTCAGCAGCGAGGTGATAGTTGGAAAAATCAGCTTCAACAAGCCATTGAGTTTGCCATGACACGAAGCTCTGATAAGGAAGATTTTATTTTCAATATGGAACGACAAGGCTACTTTGTAAAATGGACAGATGCACGCAAAACCATCACCTACACCTGTCCCAACGGTAAGTCCTGCCGTGACGATAGGCTCTTTGGTGCTAAGTTTTGCAAGGTCAATATGGAGCTTGAGTTTGATTACAGACAGCAGAAAAAAGAGATTGATGAGGAAAGTGGTTGGGAGTATGAGCGTAAGCAATTTGATAATCAACACCACAGACAGGTACAACAGGAGATTTACAAGCCGAGAAATACAAGCAAAAAGCTAACCAATGAGATTTTGCACAATCTAAGATTTCTCGAAAAAGGTGTCAGTGAAGATGATGAACTGGAAACCATTGCTCACCTTGCAACCCTCACCGCCTTGTCCTTTGCCGGGGTATATATTTTGCTTGAAGCAATGTCCAACAGCCACTCACAAGACGAACTGGATGACCAAGATGTAACTGATTATATAGAAAAGCTACAACAGGAGCCTGAAAATTGTATCGACTATGAGGAAGAACAGGAGCAGGGCTTCACTATGACAATGATGTAAGGGAGAGCACTATATGAAGAAAACAGAAAATTTGAACACAGGATTTTACGGAGAATCCATGCCGCTTGTCTACAACGACGGCAACACGGCACGAACAGTTTATCGTGATACAGCAGTTACTATGAATGATGCAGAGTGTTTTACCGAGCGAAAAATGGTGGTGGATGGAAAGAACTTTTATGTGAAATCTATCTTTCCTATGATGCCAAAATCTACTCCAACCAGAGAGCTACTTGCCTTGGTAGACAGCGAAAAAGAATAAAAAACAATAGACTTGTGGCACTGAATAGGGTATGTTGGTGTTACCGTATTCAGTTTGTCGGAAAGGAGCTTATATGAAACAGACAACTGAAAAATATACAATTTTATACGCAAGACTCAGTCAAGACGATGGCAGCCAAGGAGAATCCAACAGTATCAGCAATCAGAGGCTCATCTTGGAGAAGTACGCAAAGGACAATGGCTTTGAAAATCTCAAATTTCTATTTGATGACGGATACTCAGGTACTAATTTCAATCGACCTGCATTCAAAAAACTAATGGAGCTTGTAGAAAATGATGAGGTAGCAACAATCATAGTGAAAGATATGAGCCGATTTGGCAGAGAGTATTTGGAGGTAGGTAGATACACCGAAATTATATTTCCAAACTATGATGTGAGATTTATTGCAATCGGTGACAACATTGATAGCCGATATGGAGTTGATGATTTTGCCCCGTTCAAAAATATAATTAACGAACTTTATGCAAAAGATTGTAGTCGTAAAATTCGTGCAGCCAACAGGGCAAAAGCTGAAACCGGTGCAAGGGTTGGCACAAGGGCACCCTATGGTTATATGAAAGACCCTGATGATCCAAAACGTAAAATCGTTGTTGATCCCGAATCTGCTGAAGTAGTCAAGTACATCTTCAAGCTCTGTATTGAGGGAAATGGTCCCAGCCAAATCGCCAAAAGACTCTCAGAAGAAAAAATTTTTATGCCGAATTATTATTGGTACACAAAGGGTATGTCATACACCTCAACTACTGACATGAGTAATCCCTACCGATGGGAACAGACAACGATCCGCCATATTCTTGAAAATGAAGTTTATTTGGGCCATACGATCAACCTCAAAACAACAACTAAGTCCTTTAAAAACAAGAAGAAAATTGAAGTGCCAAAGGAAGAACAGCTTCGCTTTGAGAATATGCACCCTGCTATTATCTCTCAAAAGGTATGGGATATCGTTCAAGATATTCGTCAGCACAAACGCAGACGAACCAATATGGATGAGCAAGATATGTTTTCCGGTATGGTTTACTGTAAGGACTGCGGAGCAAAAATGGTACTGCATCGTGCCTCAACAATGAAGAAAAGTGATTACAATTTTGCCTGCCGAACCTACAAGAAAAAAGGCAAAGAGGTCTGCACCGCACATTTTATAAAAGAGGATCAGCTTGCGAAAATTGTGCTTGATGATTTAAGGCGAGTAACCCATTATGCAAGACAGCACGAATTGATGTTTGCAGAGGTTGTGGCGAAGAAAAGCAGCAAGGAAACTGGGAAAGAAATTACCTTGCTGACCAAAGAAATTGCTACTTTAAAACGACGTGATGAGGAACTGACCAAGCTATTCAAAAGGCTGTATGAGGACAATGTCCTCGGTAAAATTCCCAATGAGGTGTTCCGAAAATTAAGCGATGACTACCTTGCAGAGCAAAAAGAAATCCAGTCCACCATTCCCATAAAGGAAAGTAAACTGGAAAAACTTAAGGATTCGGTTGCAAATGTCACTGCATTCATCGAGGAAGCAAAGGAGATCACCGAAATCAATGAGATAACGGCAACCATTCTCCACAGGTTCATTGACAGGATTGTTGTGGGCGAACGTACCGAGAAATATTCGAGAACAGCACTGCAAGAAATTCAAATCCATTACCGCTACATCGGACTGCTTGACGATGTCATTGAACAACCTGCCACAAGAGAACAGCAAGAAGTCGCTTAGAAACAGCAAAGGGCAGACAGCGAAAACTCACTGTCTGCCCAATACCACACCGCTTAGCCGTAGTTTAGGAAAATGTCCCTATGGGACTACGGCTAAAGTGGCGCTCTATTTTTTTATCTAATTTCATCTTAACATAAATACGTTTGCGTCTGTACCGAAGTTATAAACACTGTAGCAGATTAGAACCTCGTCTATATCATGCTCTTTGATGTAATCTGTAACCGTAGAGGTCATAAGCTGGACTTTATAATAGCGTAGATCCATGACATGTATCTCCGAAAAATCGTTCTGCAAAAACGGAATCAGACTATTGACATAGCTGTCGCGAATAATAAGAATGGACGGTGCCTCTGTGTTTTTTGTTTTAATAGTTGAAAGCGGCGTATTTCCGCCCATAAACATAGAGTATTTATCCTTTTTCCCAAGGAATGCGTAGTCGTACAATTTTCCTTCAGAAGGCTCTGCTCCTGAATAATTCATGACCTCGGTCGTATCATCCTGTTCGGTAAATATTTCAATGGTATCCGGTTTAACCCAGCTGATACCTGACTGCGAATAAATCGTGCCGTAAAAGCTGTCTGAAACGGTAACAGGGCTAAATGAGGAGAGGGGAGCGGGGGCAATGCCCATAGAATCCATAAGCTTTTCATAGGCGTAAAAAGCCCCGAGACTCGTCCAATGGTGGTCGGTCCGATAAAAAATGTATTCATCTGCATGGTCAGCAAGAGCGCTGTAAATATCTATATTTTTAGCCCCTGATTTTTCATAGCAGTAGTCAATGATTTCGTTTTGACTGGAGTTAGGGGCGTTTTGGGGGATAAGTCTGGAATTGATTTCGGAATTTCCGGGTACGAGGGCAAAATAAACGGGTACTCCGGCATTCTCAGAAAAATCTTTAACCGCAGAAATATTTGTATCAAGCTGCTTTTTATCGGGGGGTTTATAGCCCTCTATGAGCGTATCGTTGCCGCATAGGTAAACTCCCTTGTTTTCCTTTTTACCGACCGCAAACTCGCATCTCGCTTTGAGCGTTGTCCAACTATCGCGGAACGCGAACTGGTCAGTAGTGTAGCTTTCAAACTTGCTGCCGAATTTTTTAGAAAATAGAGATTCTAAAGTAAATTCGGGCGCCTTAGTAAGCTCCCTGTTTTCGCGTTCTGAAAAACCTTTGTCCGGAAGAATAAGGTTAATTACGAAAAACACGGAGATAAAAGCTGTAAATATGATGATTTGTATCCATGATGAGCGTTTTGTCATAGGTTTTACCTCTTAGAAGCGGAAATACAGGAAAGGATTGTAGGTTGCGTCTACAAGATATCCTGTGCATACAATAAGCGCGAGTAAAATCAGGGCGGGAGTTGAGAAAGACTTTGCCTTTTGCGGAAGCCTGTCAAAGAGATTTTTCGCAAGGGGAGTGCAGGCGATAATGGCAATCGCAAACATAACAGCGAACGATGTAAAATAGTAGCTGTCAACGGGAGAAACAAAACCTCCGTCGCCAAGCCCGAACATCGCCTTATAGTACACGCCGCACTCAGAGAGCGAATTGAGCTGAAACAGAACCCAGCCGCACACTGCGACTAAAATAGTGTAGAAGTGACCAATAAATTTCGGCGCCCTGTTAAGAGCATCCAGTAAGTACAGCTTCTCGATGATAAGGAAGACGGCATAATAAAGTCCCCATAGTAAAAATGTCCAGTTAGCGCCATGCCAGAAGCCGGTAAGCGCCCATACGATGCATATATTAAGAAGCTGTCTTGCCTTTCCCTTGCGGTTGCCGCCAAGCGGTATATAAACGTAGTCGCGGAACCATGTTCCAAGGCTTATATGCCAGCGCCGCCAGAATTCCGTAACACTGTGAGAAATATATGGATAGTTAAAGTTCTCCATAAATTCAAATCCAAGCATACGCCCGAGCCCTACTGCCATATCGCTGTAACCCGAGAAATCAAAATATATCTGCAGAGAAAAGGCGACAATTCCGATCCATGATCCGACAAAGGTAAGATCTGATGATGCCATAGCAGAATAAGTGTCCCATAATTTGCCGATGTTGTTTGCGATGAGCACTTTTTTTGCAAGGCCTATTGAAAAGCGTCTTATGCCGCTTGCAAACTGCTCGGCAGAGCTGGCACGGAAACCGAGCTGCGAGGCAACGTCTTTATAGCGGATGATAGGACCGGCGATGAGCTGCGGGAAGAGAGCAACGAAAGTGCCGAAGCTGATAAAGTTTTTCTGAACATCACTGTCGCCCCGGTATATATCAATGGGATAGGACATGGTTTGGAAAGTGTAGAACGAAATGCCGATGGGAAGCGCAATTCCGAGAGGCTGAATAAACTCAAGCCCTGGAATAAGTCTCAATGTATTTGCGAATAAATCGTAGTATTTAAAGAACATCAGCATTGCAAGGTTGATGATAATATTAAATACAAGTACAGATTTAGCTTTCTTTATGTTATCCTCTCTGTATTTTCCTACATAAATACCGCTTATGTAGTTGATTATGATTGAAAAGAGCATAAGGAGGATGTATACGGGTTCGCCCCAGCCATAGAACACAAGGTTAACTACAAAAAGCCAAGGGTTGCGCCATTTCAGTGGAACGATATAATAAACCGCCAAAACGACAGGCAGGTAAATGAACATAAAAAGTATGCTTGAAAAGACCATTAAACATTATCCTCCGTAAACTGCACAATAATTGTATTTTACAGGACATTATTTCAAAATGCAACATGTGAAAAGCACATTAGGGTAATAATTTGTCGAAAATTGCGCGGCATATATTTCATACAATTATAAGAAATTATCGTCATTCATATAAGAGCTTATTCTTTTAATCCTTATCAGGTTCAAAATCGGCAAGAGGATTGGCTGCCGCGGCAATCCTCAGCTCGGAATTGTCTATATGAGTGTATATCTGCGTCGTGTTTAGGTGCTCGTGACCCAAAACTTCCTGGAGTGTCCGGACATCAACTCCGTTTTGCAGCATAAGGGTGGCGGCGGTATGCCGGAGCTTATGTGATGAATACTGGGACTGGTCAAGTCCAGCCCGAAGCAGATTTTTTTTAACCATGCTGTGAACCATTTCGCGGGAAATACGAGAGCGCCGATTTGTTACAAACAACGCCGGCTCGTGATCCGGAGCCATTTTTTTGCGCACAAGCAGCCAGTCGTCAATAGCTTTGACGGTCGATTCATTCAAGTATGCAATCCGTTCCTTGTTGCCTTTACCGATTATTCTAAGGCTGTCACCGTGATAGTCCGAGACATTCAGAGCCACAATTTCAGAAATACGTAATCCACAGTTCAAAAAAATGCAGATAATGCAGTAATCACGCTCTTTATTTTTGCCGTCTATGGAGTTCAACAAACGCTTGCTTTCTTCAAGCGAGAGATATCTGGGAAGGGTTTTTGGCGTTTTGGGTGAATCGAGGTCAGCCACAGGATTATCTGCAAGTAATTTCACTTTTACGGTGAGATACTTGTAAAAACTTCTTATGCTTGCAATTTTTCTTGCACGAGAAGCTGCCGAAAGCCCATATTCTTTGTGACGGCTGTGCTGATTGATAACTCTGTCGCGGGCAAGGAAGGAAAGGTAGTTGTAAACCTCATTGAGGTTTACACTGCGCACGAAATCAAGGTCGACATCCATAATCGATATTTCATCAAGCTCAGTATTTTTTGGCACAATGCCGCGTTCGATTTTAAGATAGCGGAAAAATGTGCGCAAATCCAGAAAATACTCATCAATGGTTTTTGAAGAATGACCTTTGATAGTTTCATGGTAAATAAGAAAATCTTTAAGTATAGCGGGTGATTCACTGCGGTAGTCCATAAATATGCGCTCCTAAAAAATGAATAAGCGATAGGCGATAAGCAGATGGATGGCTGATAAAGCGATTATAAATGAGCAAATGAATTATATCATTTTAAGATAATAAGGTCAATATTAAACAAAATAAAAATTTTGTTTAATTTAGGAGATATGTAAACCACGAAAGCATTGAAAACCTTGATTCTAAGAATTACATAATTTTGCAACCAATTTGCATATTAAATTTACTTTTGTTTAATTATTTCGGTATTCAATAATCAGCCCAGTATTCCGAATCCTGAGAATGCGGCAACTGTAACAAAATATTACCATGAATCATTATATGGTATGTTGCAGTATTTTTTACAAGTGAATGGTTATATTATCTGATATAATAGTTCAATTAAATTTGTGACTTTAATTCAGTGGTCAATTCCATTTTAAGCAACGCTAATATAAAAAGGAGATCAAAAATGAAGATTTATGACAACGATGAGGTAAAAAAAGAGGTAGGAGATTCTTCTGAAAAAATAACATTTAAAACCGGAAGTACAACTTATACTTTCACTCAATCATGGATTGAAAATAAGGCACTTAAAGATATATTAGTTGGTTTAATTGCAGACGATTATAATAAATAAAGAGCTATAAATGAGTAGAGATCTTATAATAATCAGTCATTGAGCTGGTTATTTTCAATTATAAATTAACGCAGGAATCTTCAGAAATTTCCCTCTGCTCTGCAGTTGTAAGTAAAGGATATTCGTTCTCCGGCAAGCCTTAAAGGCATATATAATCCTCGAATCTGTATTCTCAGGCTCGATGTTCCCTACCCTATCTTTAAGATTAAAAAAACAGGATGTTAACGCAAATTAGAAATTTGTGCTAACATCCTGTTATATTATAACGAATCAGCTCTTTTGTTTTATAACCGCCTGAGCCGCTGCAAGTCTTGCTATTGGAACACGATAAGGCGAACAACTGACGTAATCAAGTCCAACCGAATTCAAAAATTCAATTGATGATGGGTCACCGCCATGCTCACCGCAAATACCCAAAGAGAGCTTTGGTTTAACTTTTCTGGAGGATTCGCAGGCATATCTTACAAGCTTGCCGACTCCGTCAGAGTCAAGGCGTTCAAACGGATCTTTTTCAAAGATATTACTGGAAATATATGAGGGAATGAATTTTCCTGCATCATCTCGTGAAAATCCGAACGTCATCTGGGTGAGGTCATTCGTACCAAAGCTGAAGAAATCCGAATGTGCAGCAACTTCATCAGCCAAAACAGCCGCCCGCGGGGTTTCGATCATCGTTCCGACTTCGTAATGGAGCTTTAAACCGCTCTCTGCAATGATTTCATCGGCAGTTGAAACGACGATATCTCTTACTGTAGCAAGTTCCTTTGGATCGCAGGTCAGAGGTATCATAATTTCTGGTACGATATTTATTCCCATTTCACGGTTTACGTTTATCGCAGCTTCAATGATTGCCCTTGTCTGCATTTTCGTTATTTCGGGATATGTAACGGAAAGTCTGCAGCCTCTATGTCCCATCATCGGATTGATTTCATGCAGGCTGTCCACTGTATCATGCAGTTTCTCATAATCAACGCCCATTTCCGATGCGAGTTTTCTGATTTCCCCTTCGTCATTAGGCAAAAACTCATGCAGAGGCGGGTCAAGCAAACGGATTGTAACGGGTCTTTCACGCATAACGCGGTAAATGCCCTCAAAATCGCCCCTTTGCATTGGGAGAAGTTTGTCGAGTGCTTTCTGTCTTTGCTCGCTTGTCTGCGATAAAATCATCTGACGGACAGCGAATATGCGCTCTGCCTGGAAGAACATATGCTCTGTTCTGGTAAGACCTATTCCCTCCGCCCCAAAATTCAGAGCTGCTTCGGCATCCTTAGGTGTATCTGCGTTCGCACGTACTTTCATTGTCCTAACGGCGTCTGCCCAAGACATGACCGTTGCAAAGTCTCCGCTGATAGCGGCTGCAACCATTTTGATCTTACCGATATAGACATTGCCTGTGTTCCCGTCAATGGACATATAGTCGCCCTCGTTGACCCTGTTATTGCCAACAGTAAGGTAACCCTGCTCCTCGTTTATACGTATATCAGAGCAGCCAGCTACGCAGCAGACGCCCATTCCGCGGGCAACAACAGCCGCATGGCTTGTTCTTCCGCCGGTAGACGTAAGGATTCCCTGAACAACTGCCATGCCTTCAATATCTTCGGGGCTGGTTTCGTTGCGAACAAGGAGAGTCGGTCCATTTTTTGCTTCCTCAACGGCTTTATCGGCCGTAAAAACCACGCGGCCGCAGGCAGCCCCGGGACTTGCAGCAAGCCCTGTGCCGACAACTGCTGCCTGCTTGAGGTCCTTCTCATCAAAACGGGCATGAAGCAGACTATCGAGCTGTCTCGGGTCTATCTTCAGAAGAGCTTCTTCCTTGGTCAGCAAGCTCTCAGATACCATATCCACCGCGATTTTGAGTGCCGACTGTGCAGTGCGCTTTCCGTTTCTGGTCTGGAGCATATAGAGCTTTCCATTCTCTATGGTAAACTCCATATCCTGCATATCTTTGAAATGCAGCTCAAGTTTTCTTGCCAAGGCAGAAAACTCTTCGTAAGCGGAAAGGCATACATCTTTGAGACTCTCTATAGGCATAGGGGTTCGTATACCGGCTACGACGTCCTCGCCTTGAGCATTCATAAGGAACTCGCCGTAAAGCTTATTCTCACCTGTTGCAGGGTCACGGGAAAATGCAACGCCGGTTCCTGAATTATCGCCCATATTGCCGAAAACCATCGTCTGCACGTTTACGGCGGTACCCCACCATGAGGGTATATCGTTCATGCGGCGGTATGAAATTGCTCTCGGCGTATTCCAACTGCTGAAAACCGCTTTAACAGCCTCAATAAGCTGGACTTTCGGGTCAGAGGGAAAAGAAGAATTTGTAAGCTCAAAATAGATTTCCTTGAAGCGTACGACAAGCAGCTTCATGTCCTCCGTACTGAGCTCGGAGTCATATGTAATTCCCCTCTTCTCCTTGAGCTTTGTTATCTCGTTTTCAAAAGAGTTTTTGGGTAATCCCAATACGACGTCCGAGAACATCTGTATGAATCGCCTGTAGCTGTCATACACAAAACGAGGGTTATTAGTCAGCTCTGACAATGAATTTGCGACATCGTCATTGATTCCCAAGTTCAAAACGGTATCCATCATGCCCGGCATTGATACCCTTGCACCGGAACGGACAGATACAAGCATGGGCGACCGAGGGTCACCGAAGCGCTTCCCTGTTATCTGCTCCAGTTTTTCAATAGCTTCAAATATTTGCTTTTCGATTTCATCGTTGATGCGCTCCCCGTCCTCGTAATAGAGTGTGCAGGCCTCCGTGGTAACGGTAAACCCTTGCGGAACCGGCAGACCAAGCCTTGTCATTTCAGCCAGATTTGCTCCCTTGCCGCCCAAGAGTTCACGCATTTTGCCGTTTCCCTCCGAAAACAGGTAGACATACTTTTTGTTCATAAAGAACCTCCTTCGCCCCGTGCGTGAATGATTTTGATTAATCTATTGATATTCGTATTTTATACAAAAATGAGAAGTAAATCTATTGTTTTTAATTACTTGATAATCTACTATTTTCCAACGCAAAACCTTTCAAAAATACGCGCTGTTATATCATCGCGTACAGTTTTTCCCGAGAGCTCGCCGAGAGCGTTGAGAGCGTTTTCTGTTTCAGTCAAAACAATATCGGGCGTGGTTTCAGAGATCATTGCAAATACTGCCGCGTCAATTGAAATCAGCGCTCTGCCTACAGCATCGGCATGTCGGGAATTTGTAAGGATTTCCCCCGCAGGAGCTGCCGGCATTGGGAAAAAAGATGCAACTGCTTTGCCAAGCTCATCAAGACCTGTCCTATCTAAAGCAGAAACCTGACAGACAACTTCAAAATTGCTGTTGATTACTGACATATCAATCTTATGCGGAAGATCTCGTTTATTGACCACTGCAAGCCTGTGTTTTGCTGATTTTGAAGTTTCAATCGCTTCATAATCTTCGGAGCAAAGCGCTTCGGAACCATCAAAAACAGCCATAATTAGTTCTGATGCTTCGGCGGCGCTCTTAGCCCTGTCAACCCCGATTTTTTCAATAGGGTCATCGGTACCTCGAAGCCCGGCAGTGTCCGCAAGTCTCAGCTTGACTCCGCCCAATGTTACAAACTCCTCAATAGTGTCCCGCGTAGTTCCGGGAATCGCTGTAACTATTGCCCTTTCATAACCGAGCAGTGCATTGAGCAGTGAGGATTTTCCTGCGTTCGGCCTTCCGACTATGGCGACCCTGACTCCGCTTTTCATAATCCGTCCGCGTTCAAAGGTGCTGAGCAAAGATTGAAGCTCTTCCCTCGCCTTTTTCAGCGTATCAGTATAGGATTTCATTTCAAACTCTTCAATATCCTCATCAGGATAATCCAAAACAGCGTGATAATGAGTTATTATGTCAACCAAATCGTTATAAATTTTATCAGTCCTGCGCAAAATCGCCCCGCCAAGCTGACCTGCGGCGTTTTTGGCAGCCTCCCCTGTTTCGGCATCGATAAGGTCAATTACCGCCTCCGCCTGAGTCAAATCCATGCGCCCATTCAGAAATGCGCGTTTTGTGAATTCACCCGCAAGAGCCTGACGTGCTCCGTTTGCAAAAAGGACTTCGAGGGCCAGACGCAGGACTGTAGGTGAACCGTGGCATTGCAGTTCCGCCGTATTTTCACCGGTATAGCTGTTTGGCGCGCGGCTTATCGTACACAGGCAGTTATCGAGAATGTCTCCCTCAGAACTGTGAAGGACTCCTAACACCAAAGTACGGTCCTGATAATCGGAAAGCTTCCTTCCCGAAGACGGGCTGAAAACGGCACTTGCAATATCTATTGCTTTATCGCCGGACAGTCTTATAATTCCTATAGCGGACATTACATTCCCGGTGGCGATGGCGGCAATCGTATCGGACATTAGTATCCTCCTGAGCAAAAAATGCGGCTTCCCCGTATCCGGAGAATATTTCCATGAACAGGTCAGCCGCATTTGTACTATGACAAAGTTATTGACTTGCGTGCACTACTATCAAACATACGAGTAAGAATAGCTGCAACTTCGCTTCGTTTTATGTTGGAATTGGGGAAGAAATTACCATTTGCATCAGAACCGATGAGTATTCCTGCGCGGTAAAAAGCATATATTTGACTCGCATTGCTGTTTGTAAGCTTAACATCAGGAATAGCATCGTCTGCAATAGTATTTTTCTGAGTGTATTCGGTATTAGGCAGTGCCGAATAGAAAATCAGGACAAATTCGCTTCTGGTTATCGGAGCGCCGTAGTTCTGATATGTTTTTGTTACGATGCCGTTCTGAGCAGCATAATCAACATAGGACTTGTACCATAAATTCGGGTCGTTTTGCAGTGAAACGCTTCCGTTGTGATAGAGCTGATGCATACAAGCTGCAAGTTTGATCGCTTCTGCTGTGGAGAGATAGTCATCTGGAGCATAAATGGAACTGCTGCGGCCGTTGACAAGTCCCCTCTGAACGGCATATACCACATCCGCGTAGAACCATTTATCCGAAGTAACATCGGTAAATGCCGGAACTACAGCACCGCTTACAGTTGTCTTGCCTATAAGTGCTATTTTAGAAGCCGATGTGACTGTTACCGCTGCGGAAGTGTTCTCAGCAGCCAGATATCGGTGACCTGCCGAAAGGGTCTGTCCGGCAGGCAGTGCGGTTCCATCGGTAAGATCTATGACCGTTCCTGTGCAGGAATTCAATCGGGCTGTTCCGGAAACAAGAGTAAAACCCGAACCTGTTACAAGATTGATGCTGCTGTTGGGCATGGCTGTAGTAGTGTTAGAACCGCCTGCTTTCGCCGTTTTCGCCTGATCCAGCTTGAATTTAAGTACGGTCATAGAATTTGAAAGCATATCCAGAGGATCATTTAAAACTATTCCCCGATAGGTGCTGTCAATATAGCTTTTTGAAATCAGAGGGTCGTTTGCGCTGCCGGCGGGAAAGGCTGCCAGAGAAGACGTCATTCCTCCGATTATAGTCAACACCAAAATTATAGATAATAAACGTTTTTTTGCCACAATATCCTCCTAAAGAGTATCATCTTTATTTCCTTTTTTCCATGTTGTCCTGTTCTGCCAGAAAATATCCGAGTGTAAGAAGGCTGTCTGAAAAATGGATATTTTCAACTCGTACATCCGGTCTGTCAAGCTCAAGTTCTATGTTGGTAAAGTTCCAGATGCCTTTGACTCCGCAGTCCGCAATCGTTTCAGCCATACTTCTTGCAATATTCCGGGGAACTGTGAGTACAACTATATCGATTGGATTGTTTTTAAGCCAATCAGATAAAGTTGAACTGTCATATACAGGTACGCCCGAAATCATATTCCCGACAATATCGGGACTAAGGTCAAAAGCTGCTACCAAATTGAAGCCCTGCTCTTCAAAGCCAAAGTTTTGCATCAAAGCATGTCCAAGATTACCAACACCTACGATTGCAACGGTAAAACCCTTGTGCATTCCAAGAATCCTTGCAACCTGCTCCCTAAGTTCTGTAACACGGTAACCGTAGCCTTGCTGTCCGAATTCGCCGAAACAACTGAAATCCTGCCTTATCTGAGAGGGAGTCAATCCCATCTGTTTTCCAAGCTCACCGGAGGAGATGCGGTCCACTCCGTGATAAATTAAATCATCCAATTTACGAAGGTACATTGGTAAACGTCTTATGACATTGTTGGATATACGTTCTCTCTTCACAAATTTGCCTCCCTGCCCGAACAGCTTATACAGATGTCCGGATTCGTAATATTTATTAAATCCGCGCGTACCGTTGAATACGGCACATGCGCATATATATCTGCCTTGCGGGTTATTATACCATAGCTGCGGAGCAGCGTTATGGTATATGCTTTTAAATCAGGTATAATATCTGCTTTGTAGACATTATACCATAGCCGCGAAAGCGGCGTTACGGTATATATGATTTAAATGAGGGCAAATGACCGCTCTGTGGTCATCATACCATAGCCGCAAAAGCGGTATTATGGTATATATTGTTTAAATGAGTATAAATGACCGCTTTGCGGTCATTATACCATTGTTTTTTTTAACATTCAAGAAAAACACTTTCATTTTCAGCTAAAGTGAGTATCTTTAGCTTTTATGTGAAAAGATATACATAAGAGCTATCGTTGACAATTGCCGGAAAAAGTATATAATTTTATAATATATTACCTCAAACCAAATGAAAGGATACGCATTTATCTATGAACGAGAATATAAACAGCGGTGCAAATAACAATGAAATGCCTAAAATAACAATAAAAAGGGCTAAAAATCTCCAAAATACCGAGCCTCCGCACGAACTTTCAAAAATAAGAAAAGTAATTGGCGTAATAAGCGGCAAAGGAGGAGTTGGCAAATCCCTTGTGACATCGCTTCTCGCGGTCAACATGAACTGCCACGGATTTAAAACCGCTATTATGGATGCGGATATTACAGGCCCCTCAATCCCCCGCGCTTTCGGTGTTTCAGGGCAGCCGGAGTCAACTGAAATCGGTATGTATCCGATAAAAAGCAGAGCGGGGATTGACCTGATGTCCATCAACTTTCTGCTCCCTAACGACACAGACCCCGTTATCTGGCGCGGTCCTGTCATAGGCGGCGCGGTTAAACAGTTCTGGACTGATGTTATCTGGGATAAAGAGGATTATATGTTCATCGATATGCCTCCCGGAACGGGTGACGTTGCGCTTACGGTTTTCCAATCTATCCCCATCGATGGGCTTATTGTTGTAACATCTCCGCAGGAGCTTGTCGGCATGATTGTAGAAAAGGCTGTTAAAATGGCTGAAAAGATGAACATCCCCGTACTCGGGCTCGTAGAAAACATGAGCTATACCGTCTGTCCAAAATGCGGTGAAAAATTCTCCATATTCGGCGAAAGCCACATTGATGAGATTGCGGAAAAGTATGGTGTTAAAACAGTTTGTAAGCTGCCTTTCGATCCCGAGCTGGCTGCCCTGTGCGACCGCGGTGAAATCGAATCCTATAAAAAAGATTGCCTGCACAGCATGGTCAAAATGCTTAGAAACCTCGGATGATCCTTTGTTATAAAAACAGACTCCCCGATTGAGGAGTCTGTTTTTTCTATATGTGTTCCATGATCAGCGTATAATCTTGTCTATAATCTGTAATGTAAAAATCAGCGAGAGCCTTGATCTCATCGGAATCCTTGGCAGCATGCCTGTCATATACTCCCGCAACGGGAAAACCTGCGTATTTTGCCGTATGGATAGCATAAAGAGCGTCCTCGAACACAAGTGTTTCACTTTTCAGAGTGCCGAGATGTTCAAGAGCCTTTTCGTAAATTACAGGTCTGTCCTTGCCTGCACCAACAATATTGCAGGTAAATATCTCAGAAAAAAAGTCGATTAAGCCGTTTCTTTCCAGAGCCATTTCGGCAAGGTATCTATCCGTTGCTGTCGCAACACACATTTTTATTCCTTTTGCACTCAGCATTTTCAGCAGCGCAATAACCCCGTCTTTCGGAAGCACTTCATCGCGGTACATCGGTTCAACTAAGGAATTAATGCCGTGGTAAATATCTTCCCGGGATTTGGCAAGCCCGTATTCGCTTATAAAATAATCTGTGGTCTGTCTCAAAGACATGTTTTTAATATCATCCCACAGTGACTCGTGCGGATCGACGCCGCAGGAAACAAGGTATCTTCTGCCGATATCCTGCCAGACATACATCGAATCCGTAAGGGTACCATCCATATCAAAAATAGCGCCGGAAATTTTCATTTTATGTTCCTTTGTTTTTTTCTCTTATATAATATATTTTTCAAGCTCGATTTGAGGAGCCCCCCACATAACAGCAAGAATTCCGTCCCTTACACTCACAAGAGAAGGAACGCCCATAAATTCATTGCTTACGCCAAGGGGCATATCGCAAGTCATTGTATGATCGGAAAGCGGATATTTCAGCCCGACCAGATCCACTCCCCTTGCCGTGTCTCCAAGGCAGAATACCGACACCACACCGCGCATATCGGCGTCAAATGAAATCGTGCCGTTTTTTATTGCGGTACAGACAATGCCGCATCCCACAAGATAGCCTCTCGCACCTTGGTTAGCTATAAACGCAAGAGTCTGCATGTTAGCAAAAACGTGATCCAGCCTTCCGCCCAGACCGCCGTAAATAATAATCGTATCCGCCCCGCGTGCCAATGCTTCTTTTACGGCAAGCATCATGTCTGTGTCATCCTTTTCCGGGGCGTGCTCAATGATGTTGCTGCCTTCAGGAACTTTGCCGAGCGAGTCAAAATCACCGACAATAAGGTCGGGAACGATTCCTGCCCTGTCAAGATGCTCAAGTCCCGCATCGGCAGCTATAACATATGCTCCGTCCGGTATAATAAGACGTGTTTCGCTCATATCTCCCGCGCCGACAATACAACATATTCTTTTCATTTCAGAAGCAATTCCTCAATCTTCATAAGCTGCTCCGGGGTATTGACGCCTATTATTTCAAAACCCAGTTCACGGCGGCAGACGCCGATTTTATATCCGCTCTTTTGAAGCAGAACGGGAGCATCGGTTAGATAATATTCGCCCTGTGCGTTGTCCCTTTTCAGCTCGGACAAAACTCCCCGAAGGGTTTTTGCGTCAAATACGTAAACACCGCTGTTCAGCTCCTTTATTTTCTTTTGCTCGGGTGTTGCATCCTTATCCTCGACCACTCCGTAAAAATCTCCGTTTTCATTGCGCAGAATACGCCCGTAGGGCAAATCTGCATCGGATGTGCCGCTTAGTATCGTGCATACATTATCGGATGAATTGTGGGCATCAATAAGTGCCTTGTAAGTTTCCTGCTTGATTAAAGGCATATCGCCGCAGCAGACAAGCAGAGAACCGTCATAGTCCTCAAGCTGTGAAAACGCAGACATTACGGCATGTCCAGTTCCAAGCTGCTCTTTCTGCTCCGCAAATATATATCCCGGGAAGGCTTCTATAACACATTCTTTTTTATAGCCTACAACAATAACGATGTCCTGAGGAACGATAAAATCAAGAGATGTCAGGACATGCTCAAGAAGCGGCTTTCCTGCGGCAAGCCGCATGACTTTGGGTAGAGTGTTTCCTTCTGTTTGGAGTCTTGTCCCCTTCCCTGCTGCTAAAACGACCGCTTTCATTGGTACTTTATTCATATTTGACCTCCGTATTTCGTACTGAGTTTAGCTCTGTTAATCAAGTATAGGTTTCGCGTATCGGCAGAACCGAAATATGCTTCGAGGCAATATACTGTAGGATATAGGGAAGGTTTTTATCCATATTTTCTCCTGTAGCAAGGCTGAGTGAAACATATCCTTTTGAAGCCTCGATCTTTGAAGTCACGCTTGAGGCGTATTTTACATTATTAGGGAACAAAGTGCCCTGCTTGTAATAATCAAAACCGTTTTCATTTGCATATTCCGTGCATTTATTAGATATTGATTCCGGAGATGTGACAAGTATGGGTCTGATTTGCGCCGCCGTAAAAATCGCCTCTGCCGCGGCGCTGTATTCGCTTTCGGGTGCGCTTGTACAATAAACTCCTATGCTGTGCCCCGATCCGTAAATCCTTCTTATTATATCCGGTGAATCCTCCGCTTCCTTAGCCGTTACAAAAAAACAGACATTTACCGAATAATTATCAAGGCTGTCCAATATCTTAGTGCTCGGAAGTCCGATAAAGCAAATAGAGACATTTGGTTGATCGGTAGGAGATTCTTCTGTCGGCTGAGGCAAAACCGTCGGAGCAGGAGAAACGGGAACAGCTGCCGCCGTACCAAAATATTCATTATATCTGCTGCGCATGAGCGAGGCAGCAGCATCAAGGAACTGAGGGTCGGTAAGCACTTCCCCACCGTTTTTGATTCTGACTATGTCGCCGTAACCAGTGCCGTTTATGAATGAACATGACAAGCCGAAGTAATCGCAAACCCATACGACGGGAACATAAACCTGACCATTTTTAAAAATAGCCGATACGGAGTAGTATGTTCCGTTTGAGTCATCGCTGTTGCCGGTAATCAAGTCAAAAAAAATCTGTCTATTTGAATTGTAAAGCATAGCTGTTGAAGTAGCTTCAAAATAGTGCAAATATACTGCATATGTAGAAAACACTGAGCCTGGAACATAAGCGGTACCGCCAACATATACGGTCATAAAGCCAAGTTCACACAATTTATCATTAACGGCTGTAAAACAAATTCCTGAATTATCAGCAGACACTGAAGCGGATATCGAAACAATAATAAACACCGCCAAAACAAAGGCTAATAATCTTCGCTTCATAATTTCCCTCCAATAAAATGTCAAAACAAAATCGATAATTTCCGGGCTATTGCAACAGAAAAAATAAGTTATGAAAAAGTAAATATTTCTAAATTATTGTATCACATATTTTTAACTCAGGCAAGTTATGAGCCAAGCGAAAAAGGAAATAATAAACCGAAAACAGGAGAATAAAGTGTTGACAAAGTCACAAATACATTGTACAATAGCAAAGCGCTTATGGCCCAGTAGTTCAGTTGGTTAGAACGCCAGCCTGTCACGCTGGAGGTCGACGGTTCGAGCCCGTTCTGGGTCGCCAGATGCTGTTATAGCTCAGTAGGCAGAGCACATCCTTGGTAAGGATGAGGTCTCCAGTTCGAATCTGGATAACAGCTCCAATAAAACCCTGTATTCTCAATGGATACAGGGTTTTTTGTAATATTGTGATCTTTTACTTTGCAATAATATGGCAGTAATTATCTGCTCATAGTGCATATTTATAGTTTTCTATGGAAGATTTCCATACATTACATTTGCAAAATAGTTACAAAACAGTTACAATGCACTTGTCCCTAAGGGGCAAATACTCAAAGGAGGTCATAAGTATGTGCTTCAATTTTGATTGTGCTTCTCTTTGGCAGTATATTTGCAGCTACTTTGGCCGCTGCTAAATAAGAGCCATGGGCGGCTTTGCTTAAATGGCATGGCCGCCCTTTCATTGTTTTTATCGTTAAAAGATACAGACCGGAGAACAAAGACTTTTTCCCTTGTTCTCCGGTTAATTGTTTAATGCCTATTATGAAAGAAAATCCATTACAACATCGGGCATCTTTTCTTTTGAGGCGCAGGAAGTAAAGCGGACTTCCCTGCCGCCAAGCCCTGTAAGGGGCTTCGGCGCTTTGATTCGCGTAACAGCGGCAAGCTTATCAATAAGCTCTGCACCGGATTTTGAACTGTCCTCTCCGAAAGCTTCAAGCACACTGTCACAGAATTTGAATGGGCTTGCAGTAGAAACTATGACAGTTGGAAAAACCTCGCCGGATCTGCGGATTTTGGAAAGCACTCCGTAAGCGTCAGCGGTATGTGTATCCATTAGGTAACCGGTATCTTTGTAAAGCTCACTGATGAAAGCCTTCGCCTCCTCGTCGCCTGTATATCCGCATGCGTAATCTGCCTGTATATCGGAAAGAACTTTTGCGCCGACGTCATATTTTCCGTCAGTTTTAAGTTCATCCATCCAAGACTTGACCGAAGCGTCGTCCGATAGCATGAAAAGAAGCCGCTCAAGGTTTGAGGAAACAAGAATGTCCATTGACGGAGAAATCGTGGCATAAAACTCTCTGTTGCGGTCATAAACGCCCGTATTGATAAAATCTGTGAGGACATTGTTGCGGTTTGAAGCACAGATGAGCTTGCGGACGGGCAGACCCATCTTCTTAGCGTACCAACCTGCAAGAATATCACCGAAATTACCTGTGGGGACGCAGAAATCGATCTTATCGCCCATTTTTATCTTGCCTGAATTAACATAGTCGCAATACGCGGAGAAATAATATACGATCTGCGGGAGCAGCCTGCCCCAGTTAATGGAATTAGCGGAGGAAAGGAAGAAGCCGCGTGCGTTCAGTGCATTTGCAAAATCACGGTCGCTGAAAATTTTCTTTACGCCTGTCTGCGCATCATCGAAATTCCCCTCAACAGCGGAAACAAAGACATTTTCGCCGCGCTGAGTGGTCATTTGAAGCTTCTGAACATCAGACACTCCGTCGCGCGGGTAAAAAACTACAATGGAAGTTCCTTCAACGTCTGCAAAGCCCTCAAGTGCCGCCTTACCCGTATCGCCGGAGGTAGCAACAAGGATGCAGACCTTTCTTTCCTCTCCAATCTTTTTCAGAGAGGCTGTGAGCAGACGGGGAAGCATTTGCAGAGCCATATCCTTAAATGCGCAGGTGGGACCGTGCCAAAGCTCCAAAACGCCTGTATTATCATCAAGAAAACAAGTCGGGGCAATCTCAGCACAATCGTAATTATCAGAGTATGCGCTGCGGACATATCCGCGCAGCTCTTCCTCCGTAAACTCGTCAAGATACTTGCTCATAATGGCAACTGCCTTTTCGCGGTAGTCCATTTTGCAGAGCGCTTCGATTTCCGAGATAGAGACGGCGGGGATAGTTTCGGGAACAAAGAGTCCTCCGTCGGAGGCCAAGCCTTGCGCAATAGCCTGAGCTGCTGTTACAATGTTGTTTTTGTTTCTCGTGCTGTAATACTTCATTGCGAAACTCCTCACTGAAAAGCGTTTTCTATATGGTTGATTTTTATGGATTTTGACTCTATACCCTCAGGTGCGTAAATTTCGATTACATCAAAACGCGGCTGAAGTTCTGTTTCGTTCTGGGAAAGCCAGAGCGATGCGGTCTTTATTATTTTCTCCTGCTTACTCTGTGTAACAAATTCCTTCGCCTCGGCAAATTTGTCCGACTTTCGGAGCTTGACCTCAACAAAAACCACATACTTTCTGTTTTCAGCAATTAGGTCGATTTCTCCGAAACGGCAGGAATAGTTCATTCCGACTATTTTATAGCGCTTTTTCTTCAGATATTCTGCGGCTGCCTGTTCTCCAAAGCGTCCGACAAGCTTTTTGTCCATTTACTATCCTCCGACAAAAACTTTTTCAAAAAAGACAAACGGTGGATCTGACAGGGACCGTATTCTCTGAGTGCAGCGTAATGTGCTTTAGTTCCGTAGCCCTTGTGACTTGCAAAACCGTATTGCGGATATATTTCATCATATTCAAGCATCAGTCTGTCACGGGTTACCTTTGCCAAAATAGAGGCGGCGGCAATGCTTGCGCATTTTGCGTCCCCTCCTATAACACAGCGGTTTGAATATTCTATTCCCCTGTTTTGATTACCGTCTATGAGCGCAAGATCCGGAATCTTATCGAGCTTTTCAATTGCTCTGTTCATAGCTATGTATGTAGCGCCGAGGATATTATGCTCGGCTATCTCTTCGATACTTGAGAAAGCGACACCAAAGCTAAGCGCATTTTCAGATATAATGTCAAACAGCTCTTTGCGCTTCTTTTCAGAGAGCTTTTTTGAATCGTTCAGCCCTTCTATTTCGATTCCGTGCGGAAGAATAACCGCCGCAGCACATACAGGACCGGCAAGAGGACCTCTCCCCGCCTCATCAACTCCGCAGACTGAAATATAAGCACCTTGAGTTATTTCGTTTTCAATAGCCCATAAGTCCACTTTTGATCACCCCGCCGTTAGTTAATCCAAAGCCTTTATTCGGACTTGTCCGGTTTTTCAAGGCTTATGCGCCCGAGCTTGCCGTCGCGGAATTCGTCAAGCAGAATAGCTGCCATACGCTCAAGGTCATATTCGCCTTTTGAAAGGATGAACCCGCGTTTTTTTGCAGCTGTTTCCAATAGCTCAAAGCCATTCAAGTTAGGCTCCGGCACAAATTTATAGCGCTGCTCTATGCTCTGCGGATAAAGCTCACGAAGCCTTATCATGAAATTTGCCGCCAGAGTCTCCCTGTCGACTATTTCATCACGTATTGCACCGGTATAGGCAAGGTTTTCTCCTACTTCCTGATTATCAAAGCGCGGCCAAAGAATTCCCGGAGTGTCAAGAAGCTCAAGCCCCTCGTCTATAGTTATCCATTGCTTTCCGCGGGTCACGCCCGGCTTGTCGGAAGCCTTTGCGGCTTTGCGCTTTGCAACCTTGTTGATAAATGTAGATTTTCCGACATTCGGTATGCCGAGAATCATAGCTCGCAAAGGTCGGGTCACTTGACCTTTTGCGGCATATGCCTCGATTTTATCCTTTAGAACAGTCCTTATTGCATCGGCAAAACCGGAAACACCTTTTCCGCTTTTGCAGTCAGTTTCAAGAACTGCGAGCCCCTGTGACTTATAATAATTACGCCACTGGGCAGTAACTGACGGGTCTGCCTGATCCACGCGGTTTAAGATAATAAGGCGCGGCTTATTTCCCGCAAGCCTGTCGATATCGGGATTACGGCTTGAATAAGGTATCCGGGCGTCTATTATTTCGCATACCGCGTCAACAAGCTTCATGTTCTCTTCAATCATGCGCTGCGCTTTGGTCATATGACCTGGAAACCACTGGATATTCATTTTTTCTGTCATATCGGACATCACAGTACCTCCCATAAATTGATATTATGCAGTGCGCACGCTTTCAGATTTTCTTCTATAGATTTAAAAGCAAAACCTACTCCACTTTTCCGAACTTATTTAAAGGAAGAATTCTTATGAGTACCTTGCCCATGATGTAACGGGTATCAACACAGCCGACATCATTGCTCCGGCTGTCCGTCGAGCCGTTCCGGTTATCACCCATTACGAAAACGCAGTTTTCCGGAACAGTGATTTTGCCGTCAAAATCAATAGGGGTCAGGGTAGGTTCCGCAATATACGGCTCATCAAGGGGAACATCGTCTACATAAACAATCCCTTGTTCAAAATCTATGTTGACCGTCTGACCTTCAACGGCTATAACACGCTTGATTATTGGCTCCGGCTGAAATGAAAGCTTACGCAATACGATCACATCACCCTGTTGGGGTTCATAAAAAATATTCGATATTATAACGCTGTCGCCATCGTGGAAAGTCGGCATCATTGAATATCCCATTATGCCGATAATCCTTACAAAAAAAGCAAAAACGAGCACGCAAATAAGCAGTGCGGAAACAAGGCACTGAAGCCATTCATATATCTCACTGCCGGAACCTCGCGGCTTTTCCTCCGCCTTTTGCTTTTTCACTTTAACGATTTTATTTTTTCTACTATTATTACCTGCAGCTTCCTCCTCAAGAATAAAACGCTCGTAGTCGAAGCCGGATGTGCTGTTATTGCATAGGTCATAGTATTCATTATAGTTTTTATCCAAAAAAGGCGCCTCCCTTTTGAATACATTTCTGAAAACTCATTATACACGTACCAAACATATTTTAGCAATATCAAAATGAAAAATACTCAACCAGAAACAAAAAATCAATTGGCACCGCTTTTCAGATAAAACAAAAAAGAGGCCGGAGCCTCTTTTTTGACAACGTTAAACGCGCTCCTTGACTTTGGCCTTTTTACCGACCCTGTCACGGAGATAATAGAGTTTAGCTCTGCGAACTTTACCTCTGCGAAGCGTTTCAACAGAAACAATCGTCGGAGAATGTACGGGGAAAACCTTTTCACATCCGACATTGTAAGAAATACGGCGAACCGTAATGGTTTCACTGATTCCGCCATGTTTTCTTGCAATTATAGTGCCGTCAAATGCCTGGTTTCTCTCGCGGTTTCCTTCCTTAACGCGAACGACTACGCGAACAGTGTCGCCAACGTTCATATCGGGAAGCTCAGGCTTCATATACTGCTGAGAAAGAGTTTGTACCAAATCCATGCTTATATTCCTCCCTTCACTGCAAACGTTCGTGGTCGGTGAGAATTCCGCCAGAGGACCGTTCCTAATGGATGCAAGCGAAAAGCAAAGCTGCCTTCGCATAGACCATGAGATTTTACCACAGCCAATCAACTTTTGCAAGGGATTTTTTGCAAATTACTGAGTAAAATCATAAATCGCCGCAATTTCGCGCGGTTTATGATCAACGCAGTAACTAATATGCGATAATCATTCCGCCAGCGTTGGCATAAATCGTGCTGATGCCGCCGGCT
>JAAYBD010000028.1 GCA_012719035.1 Clostridiales bacterium
ATAAGTGCTGCGTAACAGGGTGTGCTTGTTGCGCTGTTTTTATATTGAGATTTTGCCCGCAGGGAGCATTCTGCACTGTTACAGGTGTGGTGTGTCTTTGCGGGCATTTTATTTTGAAAGGACCGATTAAAATGGACGATTATAAAACACTTGAGTTTACGATAATACTTGAAAAATTAGCAGAAAACGCACTGTCTGAAGCGGCAAAAGAGCGCTGCCTTTCACTTAAACCTTCATTAAGCGAGGCTGAGGTAAGGCGATGGATGGATGAAACAACGCAGGCAAGAGGGCTGATTGAACACGTCGGAACGCCGCCGCTTTCATCAATGACCGAACTTCCAAGGATATTTAGCTTAATCGATATTGAAGCTATGCTTATGCCTGAGCAGATCGAACATGTACTTTCCTTTATCGTCTCCTGCAGGAGAATGAAAGGATATCTCAGAAAGGCTGAGGCAACAGGCTTTAACATTGCCTCATATGGCGGGGCTATCGATGAACTGAATGAGCTTGAAAATGCGATCAGACAATGTATTGTGAATGGTGCTGTGGCCGATAAGGCTTCCGCCCAGCTTAATAGTATACGACGGCAGATCAATATCACTGCGGATCAGATTAAAGAGAAGCTGAATGATCTTTTGCGGAAAAACAAGTCTTGGTTTTCAGAGAGCTTTGTCTCCGTCAGAAACGGGCGCTATACTTTGCCGGTTAAGCGCGAATACAAGAACAATGTCTCCGGTACAGTGATCGAAATGTCCAACAAGGGAGGAACCTATTTTATCGAACCTTCTTCCGTTGGAAAGCTCCAGTCAAAGCTTGACGAGCTGAAAGTTGAGGAAGACAGCGAGGTCAGGCGCGTTCTATACGCTCTAACGGCACTGATAAGTGATAATATGCGTACAATCAAGCTGAATATGGAAGCCATGGAAACTCTCGATTTCCTCTTTGCCAAGGGAAAGCTGAGCATCTCTATGAAAGCGTCGCCCGTTGCTGTTAACACCGACAGAAAGATTTTCATGAAGAACGCAAGGCATCCCTTGCTCAACATGGATTCAGCAGTTCCTTTGAATTTTGAGGCAGGGATCGAAAACAGGGGTGTTGTTATCACCGGGCCGAATACCGGCGGCAAAACCGTTGCGCTGAAAACAGTGGGGCTTCTTTCGTTAATGGCACAGAGCGGTCTGCATGTCTCCGCGGATTCCAGCAGCAGTTTTTGTATGCACAATAGGATTTTCTGCGATATCGGCGACGGGCAGAGCATAACAGAAAACCTGTCCACCTTTTCATCACATATGAAAAATGTTATTGCGATTCTTGAGCAAATCAATGAGGAATCACTTGTTTTACTGGATGAACTTGGCTCTGGAACAGAACCTGCCGAGGGTATGGGGATCGCAATTGGTGTCTTGGATGCGCTTTGTGAAAAAAACTGCATCTTCGTCGTCACAACGCACTATCCGGAAGTAAAAGACTATGCCAATCATACACAAGGGCTTGTGAATGCAAGGATGGCTTTTGACAAAGACAGCCTGATGCCGCTCTATCGTCTTGAAATCGGGAAGTCCGGTGAAAGCTGTGCCCTTTATATTGCGGAAAGACTGGGCATGCCCAAACAAATTTTGAAACGGGCTTATAAAGCCTCATACGGTAATCAGGATGAAAGAGGTATAAGCTTAGAGGTGATATCCACTCAGGATAAAAAAGCGGCTATGCTGCCTAAAATCATAAAACAAAAAGAAGAAAGTCCAGTAATAGATGATCACAGCAGCGTATTTAACATTGGAGACAGTGTGTTTATCTATCCGCAAAAGGAAATTGGTATCGTTTACGCACGTGCGAATGAAAGGGGAGAGGTCGGCGTCCAGGTAAAGGGAGAAAAAAGGATAGTCAATCACAAGCGAATCAAACTGCACGTGCCTGCCAGCGAGCTTTATCCCGCAGACTATGATTTTTCCATCCTGTTTGACAGCGTGGAAAACCGGAAAGCAAGGCACATCATGGAAAAACGGCACGAAGAAGGAAATATAATCATCATAAAAGAGGGAGAGCAGGAAAATAAAAAGTAAATTCCACCTCAAAAACGACAGGCAGCGCAGGTTAATTCTGTGCTGCCTGTCATCTTTAAAGCTCGACATAAATAAATATCCAGCTTATACACCCATTTTTTTGACAATGAAAAATTATAGTGATAAACTCAATAAATATATAGCATTAGTGGTACTATAACGTAAGGACAGAATTGCCGTAAGGAGGAAAAAGCATGGAATGGTGCAGGCTTTATAACCAATCTGCCGAGCCGTCGATGCAGGATATAAGCGACTATATCCATAATGAGCTATGGCAGAAGCTGAACTTGTTTTTGCAGAGCGAATACAAAATCAAGCCTCAGCTTTCTTACAGCCGCTGCAAGGCACAGCCCGGCTGGAACGTAAAATACCGAAAAAGCGGAAAGTCTTTGTGTACGCTTTACCCGATGGATGGGTATTTTATTGCGCTTGTAGTCATAGGCGAAAAAGAAAATCACGAACTTGAGCTTACGCTTTCCTTGTACAGCGAATACGTCCAAACTTTGTATAAAAATACGCCGTTTTCATGCGGAGGCCGCTGGCTTATGATTGATGTAACTGAGCCTTCGGCGCTGGACGATGTTTTAAGTCTGATCCAGATAAGGGCAAAACCAAAGATAAGCAGGAAGAGCGAATAGATGCTGCCCTGATATAAAAAAGGGCATTATTAAACCTCCCTAATTACTCTGCATGGATTTCCTGCTGCAATCACATTATCGGGGATATCTTTGGTCACAACGCTTCCTGCCCCAATCGTTACGTTATTTCCAATCTTTATGCCCGGGCATATTATTGCTCCTCCGCCAATCCAGACATTATCTCCAATGCTTATTGATTCGCCGAATTCTTTTCCGGTAAGCCTTTCAGCAGGATTTGTGGGATGGGCGGCGGTATATATTTGAACATTTGGCGCCAGCAGAACATTGTCCCCAATCTGCACCTTGCCGACATCAAGTATAATGCATCCGTGGTTGGCATAAAAATTGTTTCCAACCTCGATGTTGTATCCGTAATCGCAATAAAACGGTGCCTCAATATGAAAAGAACCTTTTGTGTGGATAAGGTTCCTTAATATTTCCCGACCCTTCTCTTTTTCACTCGGACGCGTGTTGTTAAAGTCGAAAATTAGATTCTTCGCATAATCTCTATCCATTACTAATTCCTTATCGTCAGCAAGATAATAATCACCTGATAACATTTTTTCTTTTTCGCTTTTCAGCATATTGCTACCTCCATTTGGCTTAATAATATTATCCCTGCTCAAATAATAGATAAATGCAATAGTAAAGCATATGCCATATTGGCTGCTTTTTATCCCGTAAAGTTCTTATACATTTAAAAGGTTCCGCATTTGCGGAACCTTTTAGTGTATGTGAGACACATTCAAAATTATTGGGAGCCCGATTTCTTTACTCAAAGAGGGAAAGCTGTCCGTCCTCATAAGCCTGTTTATAGGCGCAAATTATATCGCCCATTCGATAAAGAATCCCAAGCCTGTCACATTCCTGCCTAAAAAGCTCCCAAAGCTCTTTGCTTTTTGGAGAATGGCATTCATAGGAATTTCCGAAGCTTTCTATGTATTTATCCTTGACGGACGGAAACGATTCATCAAGCCCTGCATAGAACCAATCTCTTTGGTTTTGCCTTAAAGTAACGCCGAACGAGGGGAAAATAAATTTTGCCCCGTTTTTGCCTGAAAGCTCTATGATGGCACTGATATTTTCTTTTGTATCCTCAATAAACGGAAGAACGGGCATAAGCAGTATGCCGGTATTTATTCCGGCTTCGGACAGCTTTTTGACGGCTTCAAAGCGCTGAGATGAAAGGGGAGCGCGGGGTTCGATTTTACCGCACAGCCTGTCATCTGCCGAAGTGACGGTTATAAGGGCAAGAACAGGGGAATGTTCTGATATTTCCTTCAGGATATCTATGTCGCGAACAATCAAATCGCTCTTTGTCATGATGGATATGCCGAAACCGTATTTATTTATCAGCTTCAGCGCCCCTCTTGTAAGACCGTATTCCTTTTCAAATGGATTATAGGGATCGCTCATTGAACCGGTTCCGACAACACCCTTTTTCCGCTTCGACTTCAGCTCCTGCTCAATTATGGCAAGAGCATTTTCCTTTGCTCTGATTTCGTCAAAGTTCTCGACTCCGTAACATTCGCTGCGGCTGTCGCAGTAGATACAGCCGTGGCAGCAGCCTTTATAAATGTTCATGTTGTAGTTGCAGCCAAACCATGTGTTGTTTTCGGCATAGCCGGATATTATTGTTTTTGCGGGAATGAAATTCATCTGATACCCTCCTGCAGCCGATTTATCAGCTTGGCTTCTACAGCTTTGTTCGATTTATTATCCGGAATGACGCCCGTAAAAGCACTGGAAATGCAGTCCTGCTTATGCTCAACAGTTCGATTAAAAATTGCGATTGCTTGCCGTCATTATAGCATAGGCAGGCAGTATTTTGCTAAGTTTTTCGGTTTTGCGATACCGCATAGGCAAATACTCCAACAGCTTAAACGGGGTATACTTGACAGTTTTTTATAAAAATATATTGACAAATAGTCAGTACTGAGTATTATAGTACTCAGCACTGACTATTTATTAGGAGGATTTCTATGGCCCAGCCGCTTATACCGCTATATATACTTGGGATACTTCAAAGGTACGGACCACAGCACGGATATCAAATAAAGAAAGTGATCGGCGAACAATTATCCGACTTTACACAGATAAAGCTTCCCGCGATTTACTATCACCTTGAAAAAATGCAAAAAGAAGGTCTGCTTGAAGCAGGAAACGAAAAACCTGACAGCAGACCTGAAAAAACGATCTACTCCGTTACAAATAAAGGTGTCGAATATTTCATGCAGATACTTGTAAACCTGCTTGAATTTGATTATCGTCCAAGCTTCTCTTCCGACGGCGTTTTTTTCTTTTCGGATTATCTGCAAGTGGATATGATTACCGAAAAACTGGAAATCTATATTGAAAAACTTCAGACGATTCTCCAAAGCCTTCAAAAGCATTGGGATGAAACGGTGCAGTTTGTCCCGCCTGAGATGAGAACAATGGTGGACGTTATTTTCAGCCATCATATGAAGCATTATAAGGCGGAGCTTGATTGGGCCGCCGAGACCCTGCAAAGTTTAAAATAAAAGGAGATTGATTTTATGGTCAGGCAAAGAGTTGTTGAAACGAATGAGGGCATACAGAACGAGCTAACGGCAGAAGTGTTTGATCGTTTTGCAAAAACGATGAGGGATAAGGGCTGGAACAATGTTGACACCTTTATCAAAGCCGGAATAACACAAGGCGAAGTTCTTGAAATCGGTCCGGGTCCCGGATATGTGGGCTTAGAATGGCTGAAGCAGTCACAAAACGCCAGCCTGACCGGACTTGAAATCAGCGGCAGCATGATCCGCATCGCGAACGAAAATGCAAGGCAATATGGACTGGATGATCGGGTGCGCTACGTTCAGGGAAACGGTATGCTGATGCCGTTTGACGAGAATTCCTTTGATGCGGTTTTTTCAAACGGTTCAATGCACGAGTGGGAGGACCCTGTCAAGGTTTTTGATGAGATTGGCAGGGTGTTAAAGCCGAATGGAATTTTCTGCATAAGTGATATGAGGCGGAATGTTAGCCCCGTTCTGAAATGGATGATTTATTTTTCAACTAAACCAAAGGAAATCCGTCCGGGCTTTCTTTCATCCCTTAACGCAGCTTATACGCTTGGGGAGCTGGATGACTTGTTAAAGCGGTCAAGCATTAAAAGTTATTCGATACAAAAAGAATTTTTCGGTCTTTGCGTGAAAGGAAGCAAAGGGTAGAATGTCAATGTACTCGGCGGGTTTGCGGCTTACCCAAACGCGCAAGAGCGAAAAATTTAGCCGAGAACGCTTCTGTTTTTTGGCGGATTGCTGTCATACAAAAAACACGCCGATGTCAAAAGTGATAAAACAGTGCCCTGAGATATGACAAAGTTTGTGGGGTTTTTGTTTAGACATTTTGAAAAATATGTTTATGTTTTCCGTTATTTATGTTATTTTAAGATTTGGCAGTTATTTTTGATTTAAAACCTTCAAATTATAATCAAGTATATGTTTTAAATTGACTTTATGATAATATTAATTTGTATTGGTGTAGAATAAGCGTTGACTGATTACGGATATGCATTTGGTGCTGCCTGCTGCCCCTTCTTTTTGATCTATTATACAAATGCGTTTAAAAAAAGCAGAATTTTAACAATCTGGATAAACTGGATAAAAAGGGACGTGATTAGGCTTGGTGGAAATCGAATTTGGCTGGTTTGTTAATCAAGTGATGGCAAACCCCGTGCTGCTTGTAACGGTATTTCTCACACTTGGTGTTATTTTTGTAAACGGATGGACAGATGCTCCAAACGCTATTGCAACCTGTGTGGCGACTCGTGCCATGGGTCCGCAATCAGCGGTGCTTATGTCCGCGGTCTTTAACTTTCTCGGCGTTTTGGTTATGACGCTCATTAATTCCACAGTTGCTATGACCATTAAGAACATGGTTAACTTCAACGGAAACACCGATGAGGCCATCGTTGCTCTGTGCGCTGCACTGTTTGCGATTATTATCTGGGCAGTTACAGCATGGTACTTTGGAATACCGACAAGTGAAAGCCATGCGCTAATTGCAGGTCTTTCCGGTGCCGCCATTGCTTTACACAACGGTTTTGACGGCATAAACGGAAGCGAATGGGTCAAAGTTCTGTACGGACTTGTATTATCCACTTTCCTTGGCTTTATGTCCGGTTATGTTATTACAAAACTATTGGTATTCATCTGCCGAAAAATGGACAGGCGAAGGACAACAGGCTTTTTCAAAGGCGCCCAGATAGGCGGAGCCGCAGCGATGTCGTTTATGCACGGCGCTCAGGACGGACAGAAATTTATGGGTGTGCTTATTCTCGGAATATTCCTTGTAAACGGAAGCGATACCACAGGCGATGTAATCCTGCCGATATGGATGATGCTGCTTTGTTCGATAGTTATGGCGATTGGCACATCCGTAGGAGGGTATAAGATAATCAAAGCGGTTGGCATGGACATGGTAAAGCTTGAAGTATATCAGGGCTTTGCGGCAGATATTGCGGCTGCTTCTTGCCTGCTCTTATCCTCCTTGTTCGGAATTCCCGTAAGTACCACGCATACAAAAACGACAGCTATAATGGGTGTCGGAGCGACAAAACGCTTATCCGCGGTTAATTTTTCCGTTGTTAAGGATATGGTGCTGACATGGATTTTGACTTTCCCCGGATGCGGTATTATAGGATATCTGATGGCAAAACTGTTTGTAGCGATACTTTAAGTTAGAAAGGATCATGAATCATGTCAAAAAAAATGGATAGTTTTTATTTTAATAACTTTGTTGAAAGTGCTGCCATTTCCTGTGAAGCTGCGGAGATGCTGAAAAGCGTACTTGTAAACTTCGATACCAAGTCTCTCAACGATAACAAAATCAAGATACATGAAATTGAACACAAGGGAGACGACAAAAGGCACGAAATGACACAGGCTCTTGTCCGTGCGTTTATTACGCCGATAGAAAGGGACGATATATTAAAACTCAGTCAGTACATCGATGATGTTACGGACTCTATTGAGGACATTCTGATACGGATCTACATCAACAATGTCACGCAAATACGTGAAGACAGCATTGAATTTGCGGACCTTCTCATCCAGTGCTGCAACACAATGAAAGAAATGCTTGAGGAATTCCCGAATTTCAAAAAGTCAAAAAAGCTCGGGGAATTGATAATTGAGATAAATCGGCTTGAAGAAATCGGGGACGATATGTATGTTAAATGCATGAGGGATCTTCATACATCTACGACCGATCCCCTCGAAATCATTGCGTGGCGCGAGATATACGAATTCTTTGAAATATGCTGTGATACCTGTGAAAATGTTGCAGATATCGTTGAAGGTATAACTATTGGAAACAGATAACAATTTAGGAGGAAAAAATGAGCAACATTTGGCATGACATGAAGCCTGAAAGAATAACGCCGGAGGATTTTATTGCAGTTATTGAGATAGAAAAAGGCAGCAAGAAAAAATATGAGCTGGACAAGGAAACGGGCTTGCTTATTCTTGACAGAATACTGTATACTTCCACTCACTACCCGTCAAACTACGGATTCATTCCCCGCACATATGCGGATGATGACGACCCTCTGGATGTGCTTGTCTTTTCAAGCGAGGCTATAGATCCTCTTGTTACTGTGAGATGTTATCCTATAGGCATGATTACAATGATTGACAACAACAGAAACGACGAGAAGATTATTGCCATACCCTTTGCCGACCCTATGTTTAATTCATATAAAGATATTTCTGATCTGCCGAAGCATATTTTTGATGAGATAAAGCACTTTTTCTCGGTGTATAAGATGCTTGAGGGAAAAGAAACAAGTGTTGATGAAGTCAAGAATCGAGAAGAAGCGGTGGCAACAATCAAAAAAGCTTTGCTTTGTTATAACGAAAAATTCGGAAATAAGTAATACGACAAGTGATTTGATGCACTTTACAAAAACCCGGCATCCGATAGGATTTAACACCTGACGGATGCCGGATTTTTATGATTTTTGCCCTGACTGAATATCAAAGCTGCGCGGTATGTATAATACTGTCCATGACCTGCCCCCAAAGTTCGACCAGGTGAAATGTTAGTAACCACCAGCCAGCTTTGCTGCATACTCCTCTGGGGTAAGGTTGCCGAGCGACGAATGGGGACGCAGATGATTGTACTCCATCCGC
>JAAYBD010000029.1 GCA_012719035.1 Clostridiales bacterium
CGAAGCATTACGAGGATGACCTTCTGGACTTCTGCTTCGTGTATACCTTCGATGAAAAATATAAAGCGGGTCTGCTTTCCGAGGTGGACAAGGCATACGAGACCCGCAGACTGTTCCTCAAGGATAAATGCAAGACCTTCACTCTGGAAAAGCAAATCCGTGACCTCGATTTTGATGGTCTGGGCGAGCGTGAGGTGCTGATAAAAATCCACGAGGCTCTGGTGAAAAAATATAAACTCGGCAGCGATAAGAAAATGAACAAGCTGCTGCTCCAAGATGCCGGATACATCTTTGGCGCTGAAATTCACGGACAGGCGCTGCAGGGGCAGTTCGTCCGCACCTCTTCCATTGCCGAAGGGCACAATTACATTACCACTCACAAGCGTGTGGATACCCATAAGCATGGTATCTATCTCATGCACAGTGTGGACGCAATCAAATCCGCTATCGGTATGGCCCAGAACAAGGTAAAGACCATTCTGGAGCGCCTATTCCGTAAAGGCGGCAATCCGACACGAAAGCTGATCGCTTTGGAAACGGCTGAATTCTATGCCTTCGTTATCAATAATCAGCACAAGCTGAAAGAGGAATTCCGTGAGGTTACGGCACAGATGGCGCAGCAGATGAGTTTGTATCTGCATCCGAAGACCAGTGTGTTCCGTATCCCGGAGCAGGATTTCTTCAAGTATGACCCCGGCGTTAAGAGCGAAGTCGAATATCTCTCCAACGCCTATCACGAATACACCTCCGGCTTTGCCACAAGTGTTGTTCGCAGCACCTGTGAAATGCTGTTTGAGCAATATTGCGAGGGCCGGGATGATATCGAATGGGTCTACAATAACGGCGATACCGGGCAGCAGTACTTCTCCATCGTATATGTGGACGGCATCCAGAAGCAGTGGCTATTCTATGCTGACTACATCGTGAAAAAGAAGGACGGCACCATTTGGGTCATCGAGACCAAGGGCGGCGAAAGCCACGGGGCCAACAAAAATATCGATGCACAGATTGAAAATAAATTCAATGCATTTAAGGCGTATGCCGCCGATAAGGGTCTGCATTGGGGATTTGTGCGTGACAAGGACAATCAGCTTTATATCAATAATACAGAATTTGCCATCGATATGGCAGATGAACATTGGGTGCCATTAGCGCAGGAATTTTAGTTCCGTATAAAACCTGCAGGCTTGAGACCACACCGGGGTTTTCCTCGATGTGGTCTTTTTTTGTCTGTGCGAGGGTGACTCATGGAGCCGGGAATAATGCGGTTTCGGCCCCATTTGCCATAAATATTGAGGAAGGAGGATTTTGAAATTATGAGCAGAGAGGAGGTTTTTCCAATGGCGCATTTACGGGCATTAAGCTACAAAACTAACGGAGGCTACTGACTATGGCGAGAAAATTAGATGCGGAGCGTATCGAACAGGCTCGTCATCAATCACAGCGGACTGACCGCCGGGAGCAGGAAAAACAGCATATCCGGGAGACCATCGAAAGGAATAGAAAAGGCGAACGCAAGGTTACCGTCATCATGCCGGAGCGAAAGGAATATGCGTACCAAGAGGCCGCAAAAGTCCGTGTGGCGGCATATTGTCGTGTCAGCACCGCTGAAGAGGCACAGGCTGGCAGCTTTGAAATGCAGGTGCAGCATTTCACGTCCGAGATAGAAAGCAATCCCATGTATGAGATGGTAAAAATCTATACGGACGAGGGCATATCCGGCACTTCGGTAGATAAGCGCAAAGGCTTTCTGGAGATGATCGAGGATGCGAAAGCGGGTAAAATTGACCTCATTCTCACGAAGAGTATCAGTCGCTTCGGCAGAAACATTGTCGATATACTGACCACGCTGCGTGAGCTGAGTGACCTCCCGTCTCCTGTGGCGGTCAATTTTGAATCGGAGGGTATCAACACCAGTGACGGCAAAAACAGACTGATAATCTCCATCCTGTCGGCTTTGGCTGAATTGGAGAGTCAGCAGAAAAGTATCGCCATCAAGGAAGGTATCCGCTACCGAATGCAGGAGGGACTGTACAAGTTCACTGTTCGGAACACCATTGGCTATTACCGAGACTACACGGGCCGGGTAAAAATCGAGCCTGCGGAGGCGGAGATAGTCCACTACATTTACGACAGCTTTGTGGAGGGCGCATCGGTGCAGGAAATCGCTGATGCCCTTACGAAGCAAGGAATTCGCTCTCCCAAGGGAATGGAGAGATGGAATTCAAGCACAATCCGCAGCATCCTCAAGAACGAGAAATACTGCGGTGATGTCCTGTATCAGAAAACATACACGAAGGACTACCTTACCCATAAATCTGTGAAAAACCGGGATGTGCTGCCGCAGTATCACTGGGAGAATGACCACCCGGCAATCATCAAGCGTGAGCAGTGGGATAAGGTACAGATACTCCTTGCCACCAAGCAGGGCCGGGGCCACAGGCAGATTGGTGAAATCAAAAAGAAATTTACCGTTGCCCGAGTGAAAACTGGTGTGCTACGTGGCTATTTCCTTCTGGATGCGAACTGGACGAAGGACGAAAGAGAACAATTCATAAAAATCATTGAGAGCGTCAATGACCTCGAAAACGAGTAGACGCAGAAAGGACAATTACTATGGCTATCAATTTTAAGGAAATCAACCTGTCTGTTATCGACATCACCACCAACGCTGCCCCGGACATCTTCATCAACCAGAAGGGCATCACCTTCACCAAGCGTGTTCTGGAGGATTTGAACTACCCGCAGAATGTGCAGTACTGCATGGATGCGGAGAAGAAGGTCTTTGCCATCCGTGTTTGCAAGAGCAACGAGGCAAAGGCTACGGCGTTCTCCAAGCCTCGTGGGGAGCAGACGGCAACGCTGTCCTGCAACAACAAGAATATCCACGATGTGATTACACACATGATTCCGGGCTACGATTCCACCAAGCGTTACAAGGTGAGCGGCTATTTGGATGCGGAAAGCCGTGTCCTGTACTTCGATATGACCGAGGCAGAGGTCTCCATGTTCCGAGCGTCCGATAAGGCCGAGTAAATAAGGACGGCCACACCCAATGACAGCTTGTTTGCGGGTGTGGCTGTTTTTACGCAGAAAAAGACCACACGGCGGGTGATTAACCTACCATGTGGTCTTATTTCGTTTGGCACCGTTTGAAGACGTCACTCAAAAATTACTGTTTTCGGTAAATCCCTAAGTGAACGCTCCAAAAGGGGTTCCTCTATTTTTATTACAATCGTTTACAATTTCCACTTGAATTGTTAAATAAGCTATAATATTATATAAACATCAAATAAGATTTTTCGCGGTTTAAGACGGTGCAATTTTCCGCCGGGATCTGTTCCGTTCGTCCTCGCATACCGGGAAAATCAGCTCAGTGATTTTTTATATATTTATGATGCCGAAAATAGGCAAATTTTGTCAATATTCTTTGGTGGTGCTTATGAAAAGAGCGGAACGAGCAGCAGCGCTTGCGCTGTCACTTTTACTTATATTATCAATAAGCGGCTGCGGGGCCGGAGGCAACGAAAAATATCGTGTTGCAGATAAGCTTGAGTTTCAGGAATTATGCGTGGGATTCAGACTTGAAGACAAGGCGGGCGAGGCGGTGATTGCCGCTCTAAAAGTCCTGCAGGATTCGGGTAAGGTTTCGGAACTGTCCCGAAAATGGTTTGGAGAGGATGTTTCCCTGCTGGAGGGTGATCCCAATGCAATTAACAATCTTGAGGAGAGCATTGAGAAACGAACCTTTATAATCGGATATGACTCGGGACGCATGCCTTTTTCCGGAACCAATAGCAGCGGTATTGCCGATGGTTTTGATGTCGAGCTTGCAAGGGCGGTCTGCAAAGAGCTTGGCTGGAAAGCAAAATTTCTTCCTATAGATGTTTCCAAGGCCGCCGTGGAACTTAACTCCGGCAATGTAGACTGCGTGTGGGGCGGCTTCGCTTACGATGAGGACAACAAGGAGATAAACCAGTCGCCGGTTTATATGAAGAACACGATAGTGCTTGCCGCTTTGGGGAATTCAAAAATCAGAGGTATAGGTTCGCTTTCGGGAAAAACCCTGACTTTAAGCGAAAATTTCTATTATAATGCTGTACTTGAGTCAAACGAATCACTTAAAACGAAGCCGGAATTCATTGTAAGGGTTCCGAACGGAACGAGCGGATGCTTTGATGCCCTTAACAGCGGGGCATGCAACGCGATTATAACAGACCTTGCCGCTCTCGACTATTATGATTAGCATTTATAAAAAAGAAGCATCGTTTCTTGCCCTTAGAAAAAGGGCAGTCTGAATAAAGAGAGCCTGACTCATATAGTCAGGCTCTCTTTATTATAGTTTTTTAGATTGAAAGAACGAAATTTAAACAGCAGTTATTTTGGGTTTCTCGTCTTCAATCGTAAGTGAGATTTTCTTCACATTTCCACGGTAGTTATCAATAATCTCAGTTGCAATCGCATCCTCAATCTCCTTTTGGATAAGACGACGGAGGTTTCTTGCACCGTAAGTGAGAGAATAGCTCTTCTTGGAAAGGTAAGCGAGCAATGCCTCATCGTAGACAAGCTCAATGCCCTTTTCCTTCATAGCATCGGAAAGTTCGCCCATCATCAGCTTGGCGATTTCGTGGAAATTCTCCTCATTCAAGCGGTTGAAATAAACTATTTCATCTATGCGGTTTATAAACTCGGGACGCAGGAAGTCTTTAAGCGCTTTTAATGATTTTTCCCGTCCCTGTTCTGAAACGGTACCACCGAAACCTACAGTACCGTCTTTTCTGTCACTGCCTGCATTGGTAGTCATTATGATAACGGTATTTTCAAAGTTTACGGTCCTGCCCTGCGCATCGGTTATTCTGCCGTCGTCGAGTATCTGTAAGAGCACGTTCATGACATCGGGATGAGCTTTTTCGATTTCGTCAAACAAAACCACAGAATAAGGCTTACGGCGGATTTTCTCCGTTAGCTGACCCGCTTCATCATATCCGACGTAGCCCGGAGGGGAGCCGATTATACGGGAAACAGAGTGCTTTTCCATAAACTCTGACATATCAAAACGAATAAGCGACTCGGGAGAATTAAAAAGATCCTGAGCAAGACGTTTTACTAATTCGGTTTTACCAACACCCGTACTGCCGACGAATATAAAGCTGACAGGCTTGTGCTTTGCCGCTAAACCTATACGGTTACGCTTAATTGCGGCACAGACGGTATCAACGGCTTCGTCCTGTCCGATAATATGCTTTTTAAGGCGCTTATGCAGCTCTGAAAGCCTATCGAACTCATCTTCGCGGATGCTGCTTGCAGGAATCTTGGTCCAAAGCTCAATGACTCTTGCAAGGTTCTCTTCTGTAAGCGCGGGTTTGCCTTTTGCCCTAAGGCGCATTTGCTCATCCGTCAACTGGAGGCAAAGACTGCGAATTTCGGCAAGACGCGCGAAATTATCATTTACTGTATCTGCGAGGAGAAGTTCGCGCTCCTTGTCAAGATCCTGCAGTTCTTTTTCGATAGATGCCATACGCTCTATATCGGGACTTTTGAGATTTACATCTGAGCATGCCTCATCGATCAGATCTATAGCCTTGTCGGGAAGATAACGGTCGGTAATATACCGCTCGGACATCATAACTGCCTTTCGGCACATTTCACTCGAAATTGCCACGCCATGATATTCCTCATAATAATGGGATATTCCCTTCAGGATTTCAATGCTGTCGTCAATCGAGGGTTCGGCAACTGTAACAGGCTGAAAGCGGCGTTCGAGAGCGGAATCCTTTTCAATGTGCTTTCGGTATTCCGTAAAAGTGGTGGCTCCTATGACCTGTATCTCGCCTCTTGAAAGTGCGGGCTTGAGAATATTAGCGGCGTTCATGCTGCCCTCAGCATCGCCTGCTCCGACAATATTGTGGACTTCATCGATTACCAGAATGATGTTGCCCTGCTTGCGTATCTCCTCGATAAGCCCTTTCATGCGGCTTTCAAATTGTCCGCGGAACTGCGTTCCCGCAACGAGAGCGGTGAGATCCAAAAGCAAAACTTCTTTATCGCGAAGCTTATAGGGAACTTTTCCATCCGCTATGCGCTGTGCAAGCCCCTCGGCAATGGCGGTTTTACCAACGCCCGGTTCTCCTATGAGACAAGGGTTGTTTTTTTGACGGCGGTTGAGGATTTGTATAACGCGCTCAAGCTCCTCCTCGCGTCCTATCATATTGTCAAGAAGTCCTTCAAGCGCACGCTCGGTTAAGTTTATACAGTAATTGTTTAAGAATTTCAGTTTGCTGGAGGACGAGCGAACATATTGTTCTTTGGACTCGCCTTTTGAAGGACGGTTTTCATATGGCTGCTGCGGCTGGGGATAGGAACTGTTGAGAGGGTTGAGAGGACTGTCCGTTCCGAAAAGGCGGTTGAGATACGGGAAGGTTGCAGTTTTTCCGCCTTCATCGTCGTCAAGGTCAATACTATCTATTTCCTTCATACCTTCAGTACCCCCGATGGCTGCTGCCATTTCGTTTGTCAGGGTATCAAGATCTTCATCGGAAATGCCCATTTTAGTCATAATCTCATCAACGGGCTTAATGTGAAGTTCCCGAGCACATTTAAGGCACAGACCCTCGTTCTTGGTTACCCCGTTTTCAACTTTTGATATAAATATTACAGCCATATTCTTTTTACAACGGGAGCAAAGTGAAGGTTGCATATTTTCTTCTCCTTGAATAAGAATGTAGTTGCACTAATGCTAAATTGTCAGAAATACCGACATTACGTCCATTTTCAGAAAGAGTGCAGTTAGAAGAGTGCGGCGCATTTCCTCTTCGGGAAACAACGCACCGGAAAATTTAAGGATCCAAGTAATAATCATGCAGAACATGATGCCGGTTATTGCACCGGCAACAGCACCGCCGATATAGTTTAATTTTTCCTTTTCGGGTATTTTAAAGCTCAAATTTAAAATATTCCCCAAAACGGTAAGTACAATCATTGTTATCACAAAAAAGATGATGAAACCAAAAAAGTATGTAACACTGCCGCACAATACATCTACTGTCGCACTTGTTACAGATAGGCTGTTTGCCTCGACGAGGTCAACAGCCTCGGTTGCCATTTTCTTTGCGGAGGGAGTGAAGATTCCAACGTCTTTATAGCTGTTTTCAATCAGCTGGGATTTAATCTCGGGATACTGTTTCAGCGCATCGTCAACAGATAATCCGGCTTTATTTCCGTCAAGCAAATCTTTCAGGTTGTTGCTTATTACCCCGTCAGAACCATCCATATAGCCGCCTACAAAGGGACGGAGAACAGGTTTTACGGCGGGAGAAAAAGTATCGGAGAGCAAATCACCCACATACAGAGATATTATTATTGCAAGTATGGTTCCTATGCACATTACGAGACCTTTTTTATATCCGTTCCAAGTGCACATGAGAATTATAATAAGCAGGAGTATCTCTATCGCAATTTTCATATCTTACCTCACGATAACGGGCATTTTTTGTCTACCCGTGCATTAAATATATATATTTTATTTCCGCGGTATCGGCAGAATACAATAAGCAGAGGGATATATTATCTAAATTCGCATTTTTCACCGTAATGAGAGGACAGCAAAAGAACATTGCCTTTCGGCAAAAGAAGGGCGGATGTAAATCCGGGGGTAACATGGTTCTTCTTTTGCATACGGAGATCACCGCTGTATAGAGCGATGCTTGAAGCATCAAGAACGAGCAGCTTTTGACCTTGAGATGAAAGCGAAAGCGGCTCTTCCGACAGAGGAAGAGAGCCAAGGACTTTACCGTCCGTACCGAAGCTTATGAGCGTAACACCGCTGCCTGAAACGTATTTGCTCAGAACTACGGCGCAAAACTCATCGGAAAGTTCATAATTTGCGAGAAAATATTCATCGAAGCTGTAGGATGAAAGTGCGTTCCCGCTGCTGTCAAAGAAATGTATTGCTTTTTCGGAAAGAGCATAAAAATTGCCGTTTTTAGTAAAATTGACTTTGAATGCAAGCTCATCTTTTATGGAAACGGAAGCCAGCTCCTCCTCACTGTCAAAACGGAAAAGGCGAATGGTGCTGCCAGAAGAATCGGCACATAGAATGGCAAGCATACTGTTATCGGGGGATACGACTGAATCGAGAGCATAGCCCGAACCTGAGTACCATTTATAGAGGGGATCCAAATCGCTGTCATATACAGTTACAGTGCCTTTATAGCCGGCCTCCTCCTCTGTCACCGTGAAATAACCGCTGCTGTTGACTGTGACGGAAATTATTGCGGTTTCCCTGTCAAAGTCATGGCTTTGCCCGTCCTTGAAAATGCGGAGCGATTTGCCTCCGACATCAAAAAATGCGCTGTAATTTCCGCTGCAGCGCACAGCGGGGTTTGCCATGGAAAAGACTTCGCGGGAAATAGTATTTCCGTTGTCGTCAAGAAGCTGAAGCCCTGTAGAAGAAGCGATGGCAAGCTTGTCTCCCATTAGGGCGAATATCTGTTTGGAGCCGTTTTCATAGGTAAACGGTTCGCTGCTTATCATTATCTCTGTACGATCCCTCGAAAATGCGCCGAGGGAGGAGGGGGAAAGCTTGTCCCTGTATAAGAAAATGACAAAGGCAAGCACAACGATAAGAAGCGTAGCAATGGAAGCGGAAAAACGACCTTTATTTCTCTTTTGCTTTGTGTGTTTAACACGAGCCATATAAAAACTCCAGAAAATAATCGGAACCCGACAGCCTGCCTAAGCCCGCTGTGCAACTTTAATATCGCCTATTATAGCATGGTTTCCGATAAATAAAAAGATTTTTTGTGAATTAATGAATGGATATTATGGATAATATTGAACTAATAATAACTATTTGGTCATCATTTCACCGACAACGCCTTCATACCATACGCGGGACATATAAAGCCCCTGCGGGGGCATGGTAGGACCTGTTAATCTGCGGTCCCCATTCTCAAGAAGTCCGGGAATATCGTCGGGTTCGAGCTTTCCGAGTCCCGCATATACTATTGTTCCCATTATAGCACGCACCATATTGTAAAGAAACCCGTTTGCACAGATTCGCAGGGTAATTATATCCTCGCAGCTATCGATTTCGCACCAATACACTGTACGGATGGTGGTTTTTGTATCCGTACCAAGGCTGCGCACAGCGCGGAAATCATGAGTGCCCTCAAAGTACTTTGCCGCTTTTTTCATGCGCTCCGCATCGAGCGGGGATGGAAAAAAACAGGCGCGGTTCGTCAGAAACGGATCGCGTAAGCGGGAGTTATGGATTTTGTAGATATACTCCTTTTTGATGCAGGATATAATAGAATTGAAATCTTCGGGGGCTTCAACCGCATCGGTTGCAGCGATATCGTACGGAAGCTGCGCATTAAGAGCAAGAGGGAAGCGGTCTGTCGGTATATTGCATTCGGTCTTGAAATTAGCACAGTAGCGCAGGGCGTGAACGCCTGCGTCCGTTCTTCCGCAGCCAACGAGTTTAACAGGATGTTCGCAGATTTTCGTAAGCGCGTTTCCGATGGTTTCCGCAACGGAAACCTCATTTTTCTGAACCTGCCAGCCATGATACTGTGTGCCGTCGTATGTGAGGCGCAGAGCAATATTTCTCATATTCCAAACCTCGCAAGTATGATTATAACGGCAAGCATAAGAGCAGAAAAAACTAAGGTCAGGATATCGGGAGCTGCCATTTTGAGCTTTTTCATTCGCGTCCTGCCCTCACCTCCGTGGTAGCAGCGTGACTCCATAGCTATCGCAAGTTCATCTGCGCGCCTAAAAGCACTGACGAAAAGAGGGACTAAAAGAGGAAGAAGCGCCTTTGCCCTGTCTGTAAGCTTTCCTGTTTCAAAGTCGGCTCCGCGTGCCTTCTGCGCGTTTGTGATTTTATCGGCCTCTTCAATCAGAGTGGGGATAAAGCGCAGGGCTATGCTCATCATCATTGAGAACTCGTGTACGGGAACGTGCAGCTTCTTGAACGGAGTCAAAAGAAGTTCCATACCGTCCGTCAGCGCCATCGGTGTTGTGGTGTAGGTAAGAAGGAAGGTTCCGGATATCAGCATCATGATTCTAAGAACCATAAAGAAAGCAAATTCCACTCCTTTGGTCGTTACGGTAAAGACCCAGAAGCTGAATAATTCTGTGCCGCCTTTTGTATAAAACAGGTTAAGAATAGCCGTAAAAATCATAATAAACATAAGCGGCTTCAAACCTTTGAAAATAGCGGAAAGCCTGATTTTTGAAACGGCGATGGAAACGGCAAGAACAAGTAACAGGATACCGTAAGTTACATAGGATTTTGAGACGAAAAGTGCGGTAATATATACGATTATAAAAAGGAGCTTTGTACGCGGATCAAGTCTGTGTATAAAGCTGTTCCCGGGAAAGTACTGGCCCAGAGTAATGTCTTTCAGCATTCTGCAGCCCCCTTTTTCAAAGAGAGTACAGCATTCCGCAGCTGTTCTACCGTGTAGCAGCATTCAGGAACACTGACACCAAGCTCCCTGAGACGGGCGGCGATATCAGTGGCAACGGGAACGTCAAGCCCGATGCTGCGCAGCTTATCAGCCTGCGAAAATACTTTTTCGGGACAAGCATCCATAACCGTCCGACCTCCGTCGAAAACAATGAGCCTGTCTGCAATTTTCGCGATGTCTTCCATACTGTGCGAAACGAGTATAACAGTTGCTCCTGTGGTTCTGCGGTAGTCTGAGATGTTTTTAAGGATACTCTCACAGCCTTCGGGATCAAGTCCTGCGGTTGGCTCATCAAGAACGAGGATATCAGGGCGCATGGCGATGACGCCCGCTATCGCCACGCGGCGCTTCTGCCCTCCGGAAAGCTCAAGAGGTGATTTGTCAAAAAGCGTTTCGGGTACGCCCACAAAGCCCGCGGCTTCGTGAACTCTCTCGTCTATTTCGGGTTTTGGAAGCTTCATGTTGCGGGGACCGAAAGAAATGTCCCTGTATACGGTATCCTCAAAGAGCTGATATTCGGGATATTGAAAAACAAGACCGACTTTGAAGCGTGCATCGTGACGAAATTTTTTAGATGAATTGATGTCTGTCCCGTCAAGCAGGACTCTTCCGGAAGTGGGAAGCAGCAAGCCGTTTAAATGCTGGACAAAAGTAGATTTTCCAGAGCCGGTGTGACCTATAAGACCAACAAATTCCCCTTGAGAAATCTCAATATTAACATTTTCAAGTGCGACGCTTTCAAAGGGGCTGCCCATGCTGTAGATGTGCGTCAATGCTTCTGTTTTTATTATAGGCATTATTTGTTTTCCTCTGTCTTTATCAAGCCGGCGGATCGGCTGATTTTTTATTCTTTCTATTTTAACGCGGCGGCAATCGCCTGTGCGCATTCCTCGATAGACAAGGCTTCGGCGGGCAGGTCTATACCGCTAAGTCTGAGCTTGTACAAAAGCTCTGCAGTATCCGGAACTGTAAGACCCTCGGATTTTAAGAACTCGACATTTGAGAAAACTTCTTTGGGAGTTCCTTGACTTATGACTCTTCCGTTTGACATGACAAAAACCTTGTCGGCATCGACTGCCTCGTTCATATGGTGCGTAATAAGGACTATAGTGATTCCGTTTTCTCGGCAAAGGCGTTTTATTGTGCCGATGACCTCCTGCCGTCCCGCGGGGTCGAGCATCGCGGTCGGCTCGTCCAACACGATGCAGCGGGGGCGCATTGCGATGACTCCCGCGATAGCAACGCGCTGTTTTTGCCCGCCCGAAAGGAGATGGGGCGCGTGCAGACGGTATTCATACATATCTACAAGCTTCAGCGCTTCATCCACACGGCTTCGTATTTCTTTGGGAGGGATACCCAGATTTTCGGGGGCAAAGGCAACATCGTCCTCTACAACAGATGCAACCATCTGGTTGTCGGGATTTTGAAAGACCATACCAACAGTGCGGCGGATATCAAGAAGCTTAGATGCGTCGCGGGTATCCATTCCGTCAACCAGAACACAGCCTTCATTTGGAATTAAGATGCCATTTAGATGCTTTGCGAGAGTAGACTTTCCGGAGCCGTTATGACCGAGAATGACGACAAAGCTGCCTTCTTCTATTTCAAGACTCGCGCCGTTTAAAACCGGGGGAAGATGCTCTTCGCCGCTGTATCGGAAGTGAACATCTTTCACTTGAATAATAGGCTTCATAAAAACACCTTCTCAATCATGCCTGCCAGCGGCAGGACGCCCCGCAGGGCAGTATAAGACCGCTTTCCGTAACGGGAAGCCCAAGCTCTTGACTTTCGCTGCCGCCGCCGAATTTTTTAGTAAAGATGCTTTCGGAAATATAGGTGAGAACGGCGGGAGACAGACCTGTGGTGTAAGAATTGATGATTACAAAAAGCGGATCATCCGACAATACGCCCGCACAGAGAGAAACGAAGTCCCAAAGGTTTTCTTCAAGCTTCCAGACTTCGCCGCCCGGTCCGCGTCCGTAGGAGGGAGGGTCCATAATAATAGCGTCATATTTTTTCCCGCGGCGTATCTCGCGGTCGACAAATTTTATGCAGTCATCAACGATCCATCGTATAGGTGCGTTTTGAAGACCGCAGGAAGAGGCGTTTTCTTTAGCCCATGAGACCATGCCCTTTGCCGCGTCAACATGACAGACGGAAGCGCCCGCTTTTGCGCAGGCAACAGTGGCTCCCCCTGTATATGCAAAGAGATTTAGTACGCTGACAGGACGCCCGGCACTTTTGATTTTGTCCATGGCAAAATCCCAGTTGGCAGCCTGCTCCGGGAAAATTCCGGTGTGCTTAAAATTCATGGGCTTTACGTTGAAGCTGAGTTCGCCGTATTTTATTTGCCAGCTTTGGGGAACATCACACTTTTCCCAGTGACCTCCCCCGCTTGAGTTGCGGCTGTACTTTGCGGAAGGTCTGTTCCATGCGGGATTTGTCCGCCGCGTATTCCATATAGCCTGAGGATCAGGGCGGACAAGGATTTGATTCCCCCAGCGCTCAAGCTTCTGCCCGTTTGAGCAGTCGATAAGCTCATAGTCTGTCCAATTGTCAGATATCCACATAGTAAACCTCGTTTATAAACCTGCGTTCATGGGATTAATTTGTTATTCGTGAGATTATATCATTAAACGGTAGAGGGGTCAATTATTTACAGTGCGCTCTAAAAATAATTATGAGCGCCAATAAGGCAGAAAGATAAGGAGCGGCGTATAATGAAGAGGTGAAAATTAGCAATAAAAAGAGATAGTAATAAAAGTATAAATTAATTCAAAATAATCCTTGCATATTCAAAATTGATTATCTATAATGTTTATAGTCGACATAGGTAGACATAATATGACACATACATAAAAGGAGCATACTTTAGCCGTGACCCTGTTTCATATAAAAAACAATAGAATAAGAGCCATTTTTTTTGTATTTTTAATAATTTCAATGTTGATGATGAGCTCTTGTGAATATAAACGGAACACATCCGATCCCGAAGACCCCGCAGGCAGCCAATCCGGGGAAAATGAAACGCCAGACCCGGATGGCGTTGTCGAACCGCCTAAAGTTTCAGGGGATCCAAGTTCGCAGCAAGGGAGCGTACCGCCGTCAGAGAAGCCCGCAGGACCCGATTTGTCTGAGAGAGAAGCAGTAAGCGATGACTTTTTTTCAGACGCTGCTTTTATGGGAAACTCGCTCATGGATGGCTTTAGGATGTTCTCCGGACTTACCACCTGTGACTATTATGCCGCTACAAGTATGACTGTAGCCGGAGCGGCCAGCAAAGATTGCATTACACTGCAGGACGGAAGCAAGGGAACTCTCATAGACGGTCTTATGCAGAAGTCCTATGGGAAGATATATATACTTCTTGGCATAAACGAAATCGGCTATGAAGTTCAGACATTTATTGATCTTTATGCAAAAATGCTTGACACTATTATTGAGGGACAACCGGACTGCGATATATATATTATGGGGCTGACACCCGTCAGTTCAGCGAAATCCGCAAGCAGTGACACATTTAACATGACCAGAATCAAGGAGTATAATACAGCACTGCATCAGCTTGCCGCCGATAAGGGCTGTTACTATCTTGACCTTGTTTCGGCACTTGCAGGGGATGATGGTTATTTGCCGGCAAATGAAACTACCGACGGAGTTCATTTTTCGGCTGAGGTTTATAAAACTTGGCTAAATTATATAAAAACACATTACGCGTAAAGGGGCTTTGGCAATGAAGAAGATAAGTTTGGTTTTCTTGGCGATTTGTATGATGATTTTTGGGCTGTTTTCTGCCTGTACGCGAGAAACTGAAACGGTAACATATGATTTTGAATCCCTATCTTCTCAGCTTGAGGAAAGCGGTGCGTTTTCAGACATACTCAGTCCTGTGGAACTGGACATCGCGGCTCAGTTCTATGGCATTGACCCAAATGATGTGTCTGAGAGCAAGGTTTTGTGCTCAACAGTTGCTACAACTGAGGAAATCGCGCTCTTCAAATGTGTAAGCACAGAAGCGGCGGCAAAGGTCAAAGCGGCTGCTGCCGAAAGAGTCGAAACACAGAGGGCGACCTACGAGTCCTATGCACCGCAGGAGATGCCGAAACTTGATGATGCGATAGTTATACAAAACGGTGTTTATGTCTTCTACATCGTTTCTGCAGACGCAAGTAAGGCTCAGGCTGTTTTGGATAATCTGAACAAATAAAAAAGAACAAAAGCGCCGCATCCGATTAAGGATGCGGCGCTTTTTATTTTACATTTTCAGAGGATTCAGTTTATGCGTCCTTATCGTCCTCGGAAAGGGCGTTTTTTCCATATCGCTTCTTTACGCACTCGGTCAAAAGATATTCGATCTGACCGTTAACGGAGCGAAAATCTTCCTCTGCCCATGAGGCAATTTTTGCGTAGAGCGAAGGAGAGAGGCGAAGCGGTATTTGCTTTTTGGACTTATCGTTTTTTTCCATGATTCTAATAAATCGAACCGCTGTTGACAATAGGCTGGGCTTCCTTGCTTCCACAAAGCACAACCAAAAGATTGCTGACCATTGCGGCCTTACGCTCATCGTCAAGATTTACGATATCGTTTTCACTCAGCTGATTGAGAGCCATCTGAACCATGCCTACGGCACCTTCCACAATGAGTTTGCGTGCATCAATGATTGCGCTTGCCTGCTGGCGCTGCAGCATGGCGGCGGCGATTTCCGGAGAATAGGCAAGGTGTGTGATGCGAGTTTCAACGATTTCAAGTCCCGCGTCCTCAACCTTTGTCTGAAGCTCTTCCTTGAGTTTCCGCGCAACCTCCTGACTGCTTCCGCGCAGGGACATTTCATCCGCAGACTCATCATCGTCCCAAATGTCATAGGGGTAAAGGCGGACGATGTTTCGCAGAGAGCTGTCCGCCTGAATGGACAGGAACTCTATGTAATTGTCGACATTGAATACAGCCTTGGCGGCACTCACCACGCGCCAAATCACCACAACGCCTATTTCGATCGGATTGCCCATCTTGTCGTTGACCTTTTGACGCTCGTTGTTGAGTGTCATTACCTTTAGGGAAACAGCCTTGCCGGAGGCGTTGTCTGTTGACTTTTCCTGAGTCTCGGTTCTTTTCTTGGGTCTCTGAGCGTTTTCGGTTGCTGTTGGTTTGGTTGGATTGACGGCTGTTACAAAAGGATTGACGAAATAAAAACCTGCTCCTTGAAGAGTGCCGTAATATTTGCCGAAAAGGGTCAGCACAAGCGCCTCGTTAGGCTTGAGTATTTTCAGTCCGGCATATAAGATAGGGCAGATGATGAAAGAAAGCAAGGCGCATACCGCCAATAAAATAACTCCGAGTCCGTTGCCGGTCTCACTGAGTCCGATTCCGGCTATAAACCCTAAAATGCCCGCGATTATGACCAAGGTGTTCAGGATAAGCATTAACATGCCGTTTGGCGCTTTCAGTATTTTTTCATCAGTGAATAGTACAGTTCTATCCATTTGTTGACCTCCCTTAATTTATGTTTTAGCGAATATCGCATATGAAAATGATATCATAATAATATCATAATCTTGGAAAATGTCAATACCGGCAAAAAGAAATGTCCGCCGAAAACATAGGGTTTTCGGCGGACGAATAATAAGTTTGAAATTATCGGAGGGGCTTTTTAATAATTAAGCACTCTTTCTGGCGGCATAGCTGCGCTGACAGAGCTTAACGATCTCAACTATAGGAATAATGCAGACTGCAAGCAGGAGCGCAACGCCATACTCTTCAAGACTGATGTGTTCAAATCCAAAAGCATCGGCAAGGAAGGGAACGTAAAGCACTAAGGTAGTGGATATAAGGCTTGCAAATCCTGCGAAGATAAGCGCTTTGTTATGGGTATTCAGCGTAAACAGGCTGCCGCGCTGTGAACGCATATTAAAGCTGTGGAAGATTTCTGCCATGCTCATTGTGAGGAATGCCATAGTCATCCCGTCAGCGCTGTCCGCAATTTCCCAGACGCCGCTTTCCATATAGTGACCTATAAAGTATGCGGCAAGAGTGAGTATCGTAACAATGAGACCCTGATATGCAACGTCGATTCCGACACCGCCGGCGAAGATGCCGTCACGTGATGAGCGGGGATTGCGGCGCATTACATCCGGCTCGGCGCTTTCTAAACCAAGGGCAAGAGCGGGGAAACAGTCCGTTACGAGATTGATCCAAAGAAGATGAACAGGCTTTAGTATTACGAAGTTCAGAAGCGTGGCGATGAAAATACTCATGACCTCGCTCATGTTTGAGCTGAGCAGGAACTGGATAGCTTTGCGGATATTATCATATATCCTGCGGCCTTCTTTGACCGCACCGACAATCGTTGCAAAGTTGTCATCTGCAAGAACCATGTCGGCAACGTTCTTTGTGACATCCGTACCTGTTATGCCCATTCCGACGCCGATATCGGCGTTCTTTATGCTGGGTGCGTCGTTAACGCCATCGCCTGTCATTGCAGTGATGTAGCCCGCTTTGCGCCAGGCGTTTACGATACGTACCTTATGCTCGGGCTGGACTCTTGCGTAAACCGATATATCGCGGAAGCGTTTCTCAAACTCTTCATCGCTCATATCCGATAGCTGAGAACCGGTTACGGCGGCTGCGCCCTCGCCCATAATTCCAAGTTCTCTTGCAATTGCGCTTGCGGTGTCGATGTGGTCGCCCGTAATCATGATGGGGCGGATGCCGGCAGTCCGGCACTGTTCAATCGCATCTTTGACCTCCGGACGAACGGGGTCAATCATGCCTGTCATGCCTATGAAGCAAAGGTCGTATTCAAGCTCCTTCGGTTCGTAGCGTTCAGGCTCGGCGGCATATACTTTCTGCGCGGCAGCAAGAACGCGAAGAGCCTTGTCTGCCATTGCCTTATTAGCAGACAGTATTTCATTTCGTACTTCGTCTGTAAGAATAGTGGCTTTTCCGTCCTTCATATAACAGGTGCAAAGACGGAGTATCTCGTCGGGAGCGCCTTTGGTATACTGAACAACACCTAAGTCGGTTTTGTGAACGGTGCTCATCATTTTACGCACGCTGTCAAATGGGGCTTCACCGATACGGGGAGCTTTTTCCTTCAGCTCATATTTTGGAAGGTTGAGGGAATTTGCCCAATAAACAAGAGCGTTTTCGGTCGGTTCGCCGGTGACTGTACCGTCATTATTAAGTTCGGCATCGCAGCATAGAGCCATGGCGGCGGCAAGGAGTTCTTTATTATCGCCGTAATGCTCGACTACGGTCATTTTATTTTGTGTGAGCGTTCCTGTTTTATCAGAGCATATTATTTGCGCACAGCCGAGGGTCTCAACTGCGGTCAGCTTTCTGATAATGGCGTTTTTCTTGCTCATATTGGTAACGCCTATAGACAGAACTATGGTTACAACGGCAACAAGACCTTCTGGTATTGCAGCGACAGCAAGGCTAACGGCTATCATGAAGCTGTTTAGGATTACGTCGGTAGAAAAACTGCCTGCGCGGATAAGTCCTATGGCGAAGATGACGGCGCAAATGCCGAGAACAAGAGCCGTAAGGATTTTACTCAGCTGGGCAAGCTTTTTCTGCAGGGGGGTAAGACCTTCCTCCGCCTTGTTGAGCGCATCCGCGATTTTGCCCATTTCTGTATTCATTCCGGTGTCCGTAATAACTGCGGCCCCGCGTCCGTAAACGACGATACTCCCCATATAGACCATGTTTTTGCGGTCGCCGAGGGGAACGTCCTTGCTTTCGGTAAGGTAAAGCATATCGATAAACTTATCAACAGGAACACTTTCACCCGTAAGCGCGGCTTCCTCAATCTTCATGCTTTTGGAGTCGATTATTCGTCCGTCGGCAGGAACGGCATCTCCGGCTTCGAGGATGACAATGTCTCCGACTACTATATCTTCACTCTTTATTACAGTGATTTTTCCGTCGCGCAGAACCTTGCTCGTCGCAGATGCCATTTCTTGAAGTGCTTCGAGCGCCTTTTCCGCCTTGTTTTCCTGATATACGCCCAAAACCGCGTTTACTATGACGACGAACATGATGATGAAAACATCGGCGAAACCCTCGTTTGAATAAGAAGAGGTGATGGCGGATACAAGCGCCGCGGCTATAAGGATAATAATCATCGGGTCGGACATCTGTTTAAAAAAGCGCTTTATCAAAGAGTCCTTTTTACCCTCAGCAAGCTTATTCTTTCCGTCTGAGGCAAGCCGCTTTTCAGCTTCCTCCGAGGAAAGACCGTCGCGCGAGCTTTTTGTTTCGACTAAAACATCTTCAACCTCGCTGCAATAATACTTCATTTGTATTCCTCCATATTAAATCTTTAAAGCTTTTGCCATATCATCATTTTTGCCTGCGGGAACAACCTGTAAACAAAAAACTCATGGACAGGCAAAGCCTATCCATGAGTCTGGTCATTTAATACAAGCCAGGCAGAGAACTGCCATGTATGTTGACTTGAACCGCCGCAGCGCTGACTACTCCCTCACGGAGCTTTGTACATTTTAGCATTACATGGCAGCTTTGTCAAGATAGGGCATTTCTTATTTGATCATACAGTTCTATGATGCGGAACTTTAACCTGTATTCACTGTCAACGGTTTGAATCAGTTTTGCGCTTTCCTGAGACATGCCGTAAAAGGCGTCTTCGTCCTCGACAGATGTCATACAAAGAGGCGGAAATACAACACACCACCAGTTACGCCCTTTTCCTTCACCGAGTATTATCTGAAGTGAAATATAGTCTCCAGCGGGGAGTGCAAAGCCGTCATAATTTCGGGTGGGATAATTCTCAAGGCATAGTTTGGCGCTTACGGGATAATATTTTCCGAATCGCTTCAGGCTTTGCCTTGCAGACTGACAGAGCTTTGGAATTTCTTCCGAAATTACGATTTCCGCTTCATTGATATCGCTTATGCCTTCGAGCATGGGCGTCAGCTCCTGCAAAACACTGTCGCGGACGCTTAGTTTGGCGTGCTGATCACTTTCGCTGTCCGAATTTGCTATGACATGCAGCCTGACGAGCTGCCCTGCAAGCTGCTGCTGCTCCGCTCTCGCAAAAAGCCCTGTAAAAAGAGTTGCGCACAGCGCAAAAAGAAGGGATATTTCCCATATTTTTAGATGCTGCTTCATAAAATAATAAACCGCCTTTATGTATTTTACATTAAGGCGGTTATGTACGCGGATTTTGATATCCGCGGTGAGAGACTATTGCCCAAATTGATAGATACATCAATAAAAGGAGATTTGAACGAGCCGCCTTAATGTTCAGAACTGATAATATTATCGGCGCGTTCCTAAGAGTTTAAACATCGGTATGAAAACTTTTAAATGTCCAGTCTGCCCTGAGGTTCGGCGAGGAATACATCACTGTACTGCTGTGCAAGATAGGACTGAGCTTTTTTTGCTTTTTCCTCGTCATCAAAAACGCCGAAAACAGCGGAGCCGGTTCCGGTCATAACAGTTCCCAAGGCGCCGCAGTCCAGAAGAATTCCCTTAATTTTTGGGATATCATCGGGTTTAGGTGGAAGAACATTTTCAAACACGTTATACATTCTTTGACAGATGCCCTTTAGATCCCGGGTTTTGATTGAGGACAATACGCCCTGAGTGTCAGGGTGATATCTGACAGAACAGAGGTCTATTTTTGTAAACAGTTCGGGAGTGGAAACGGAAAATCTGGGCTTTGCTATAACAAAGATGCACGCGGGAAGCGGTGTGAGGTCTGTGAGTATTTCTCCCTTTCCTTCGGCAAGAGAGGTGCCTCCGGCAACACAAAAGGGAATGTCTGAGCCGAGACTGTTGCCGAGCGATTCAAGTTCCCGACGGTTCAGAGGTTTTCCCGTCAGCTTATTCAATGCGCGGAGAACGGCCGCGCCGTCGGCAGAGCCGCCGCCCATACCGGCACAGACCGGAATGTGCTTAGTAATGCTGATATCGGCGCCGCTTGAAGCTGTATCCGTATTTGCGAAAAAGGCTTTTGCCGCTTTGACGGCAATGTTGCGGTCGTCACAGGGCAGATATCGCAGATTGGTGCGGATGCTTATTGTGCCGTCGTGTCTAAGGGAAACCGTAACTTCATCACAAAGCGAAACAGTCTGCATTATCATGCGCATTTCGTGATAGCCGTCCGGTCGCCGGGAAACAACATCCAGAGATATATTCAGTTTTGCATAGGCTTTTTCCGTCAAGCTGTGAATGTGCAGCGCTCCCTTTCGCAATATTCTAAAAAACGGACTGCTATACCCTATTTAAGCTCAAACAAGGAGGGCATAAGGTCGATACCTGCAGAGAGATAATTTCCCTTCAGTCCGTTTGCTTCGGAGTAGGGAAGCCCCGCCTGAGTATTGTAACGGCTGTCAAATATGATATAGGGGACAGGATCGCCGTCGTGCTGGCGGTTGCTTGTCAGTGTTTTGTGATCGCTCAAAATGAGCATCCGGAAATCCTCCCCGGAGTCGGACAGGGCATCGCATAATGGCTTCACAACCCGGCTGTCCAGCCATTCGATGGCTTGAAGTTTGCCCTTGAGGTCGCCGCAGTGCGTACATTCATCGGGACCTTCAAGATGAACGGCAACAAAATCGCGGGTTTTGAGCGCGTCTAACGCGGACTCCACTTTTCCTTCGTAATTTGTGTCAACCTCGCCGGTTGCGCCGCATACCATGATTACGTCAAGCCCGGTGAGCCGCGCGATTCCGTGGCACAGCGGGACAGCGGATACGACAGCGCCTGTTTTTCTGTACTGCTCGTTAAAATCGGGCAGTTTTGCGGCAGTTCCTTCCGCCCAGAACCAAATGGCGTTGCCCGGCAGCTTGCCCTCGCTTCTGCGGCGGACGTTGAAGGGATGGTCTTGCAGCAGCTCATTTGCCTTTTTCATAAGGTCTGTCAGAACTGAGGCATTTTCGCAGCCTTTCGGAAGGTTTTCTGAGACCTTTTCTCCTATGTGGTCATGCGGAGGAGCAAGCTCAAGCCCTTTTATTTCAACCTGCTTCTGGACTGCAATGTGACGGTATGACTCGGTGGGATAAATGCTCATGCCCGCTTTGTCAGCCAAGGCTTTAAATTCGGGATGAGAGAAAAGATATTCGACAAGCTCCACACCCTGTTTTTCGCACAGCCCGCCGGCAGAGTGCGATTCTATCTTTTTATCCTCAAAGGGGATAGACCCGTCATCAGTCAGCGTAATGTTGTTGCATCGGTAAGCCGCATCACCTAATGACAGGGAAATGCCCTGAGCCGCGGCTTCAAGCGGTGCCCTGCCGGAATAGCAAGAGTGCGGATCGCAGCCGAAAATGGACATTATTGCGGTATCGCTTCCCGGAGGAAAACCCTCCGGCACGGTCAGTACACTGCCCAGAACGCCCTGTGCCGCAAGTTTATCTATGAAGGGCTTTTTTGAAGCCTCAAGCGGGGTCAGACCGTTAAGCTCGGGAACAGGGTTGTCGGCCATTCCGTCACCGATTACGAGTATATATTTCATAGAGTTATCCTTTCAATATTGAAATAAAAACATCTCAAAAAATTGTCAAAAATCAAAACCCATTATACACCATATCTTGTTTTTTGGAAAGAAACAAATTTTATTTTTTGACCAATCTTTAGTGATTGATGTAATTTGGCTAAATTAAGCGAAAAGACACAGAATATAGAAAAAATATTTGGCATAATTTCCATTTGACTTTGATAAAGTGAATGATATTATGTGTACAGTCAATTGCAGAAAAGAGGGATTCTATGACCCCTATAGAAATACTGAACAAAATTGTACAGGCCGAAAGCAACGCGCGTGAGATATACAGCGAAGCCGAGTCCCTTAGAGAAGGTTTTGACAACTATGTGAACAAAGAGATTGAAGAAATTAGGAAGCAGTATTACGAGCGTGCGGATAAGATGATAGCAGAGGCTAAAGAGAGGGAAACAGCTCGTGCGGAAGCCGCTATACAGGAGCTTGATAAAAAGCTTGAAGCGGAACTGGACGCGGCAAAAAAGCACTTTGAAAGGGAAAAAGATGCCGTCGTACTGAAAATCTTCAAACTGGCGGTGGATGCCGATGCTTAAATCACGAATGAAATATGGAGCTATCGCGGCTAAGGTCATGACGATGTACGGCAGGCTTTTGAAAGATGAAGACTGGCGGCGGCTGTATGAATGCAGAAGTGTTTCAGACATTTATGGATTCCTGCGGAACCATAGGGGATGGAGCGAAACGGTTATGGCCTTGCCCGCTTCTTCTTCTCCCAAAGTTCTTCAGATGTCGATACGGAAGACGGTCTATAGGGATTATGAAAAGCTTTATAATTTTTCAAACCTTGAGGATAAAAAGTACCTTAGATTTATAATATACCAATCAGAATATGAACTTATCCTTGAAGCACTGAGGGAAAAACGCTCTTACGAACGCCTGTCCGAGGTGAGCGTAATCACGGATTTTATGCGCAGGCACAGTTCTGTAGACATTGAAGCGCTTTCTCAAAGCAAAAGCTTTTCTGATATTTTGAACGCAGTAAAGGGCAGCATATATGAAAAGCCTCTTTCAGAGCTTAAAATAAATCCTGAAACCGGTATGCCCAGCTACTGGGAAGCTGGTGTTTTTTTAGAAAATGTCTATTACAAATCGGTATTTTCTTTTCTCCAAAAGAAATATAAAGGCTTAGGGAAAAAGAGAATTGAAGAGATTATAGGTTCGGAAGCGGATCTTTTGAATATTGTGAGCATTATAAGGCTTCACCGCAACTTTCCCACCTCCCTTGAGCGGGCGGATGAACTGCTTATTCCTGTTTCGTATAGGCTGAAGCCGGATTTTTTGCATTCTCTTGAAACTGCAAAAAGCGAGGACGAAGCCCTTGATTTGCTGAGAAAATCTCCGTTTGGGCAGAGGTTTGAGGGAGCAGGCAAGGCAAATATCGAAAGTTTATATTATAAGTATATGGAAGAGCTTTGCATAAAGCTTGTCAAATCATTCGAGCCGGATTTGGGAGTTGCGCAGGCTTATCTTGTTTTAAAAGAGCTTGAATGCAAAAAGCTTCTGAGGGTTATTGAAGCTATAGACAGCGGAATTGACCCCAAGACCTTAGTTTGATTATTCTTATTATTTATTTACAGCGGCGAAAAGGAGGTAATATGCAGTGTCGGTAGAAGCAATGACCATGGTGACTATATCAGGTCCCGAAGATATGGTTAATACCGCAATACAGAGCCTCATAATAAATAAGGAATTTCATCCTGAAAATGCTATAAAAGTGCTCTCCGGTATGAAGGAGCTGGTACCCTTTGACTCTCCTAACCCTTATTCGGAATTGCTTGCAAAAGCTATGGAGATTTCGTCAAGCTTGGATATCAATCCGGACTACAGGGATTTTGCACAGTTTAAACCTGTTCTTCAGGATGTTAGCGCGTATCTGGACGGTCTTAATTCGAGGATCTCAAAAATCAAGGAGGAGCAGGAAGAAAAGAGCATTATTGTACGAAATAACAAACTTGTTATTGAGCAGCTCGGACACTTCTCAAGCTTCAATGTGGACTTGAGCGACCTGTTTACAATGAAATATCTTAAATTCCACTTTGGAAGAATTCCGATAGAGACTTATAGAGAGTGCTTGAGGATAATTGATGAAAGGCCAGACGTGTATTTTGTCATGTCCGGCAGAGTGGATCATTGGATTTACGGTGCGTATTTTGCGCAGCCCGAAGCCGATACACAAATCGAATCCATTTTCTCATCCTTAGGCTTCGAGCGTATTCACATAGATATCGAGGGAAACGTGCAGACAACGGCAAATGAGGCTATAGACCGCCTTAAAGCCGAGACGGCTGATGCGGAAAAACGTCTCGAGGAAATCCGCGTCGAGCTGGATTCCATTAAAAAAGACGATGGCGATAAGCTGCTTTTGACTTATTCATGGCTGCGCTTTATGAGCGAATCATTTGACATTTGCTCATATGCGGGGCGTCGCCATGGAAAATTCTATATTATCGGCTGGATACCGGAGAAAACATCGGAGGAATTTTTAAAAAAGTGTGAATCTATCAAGGGGTTCGGCTGCTTTTTGACTTCTCCGAAAGAAATTAAGGATACTCCTCCGCCGGTCAAGATGAAAAGAGGCTTTCTGTCTGATATTTACCAGCCTTTTCTGGAAATGTACGGCTTGCCGTCTTACGGTGAAATTGATCCCCGCTTATTTATGGCGATTACCTATACGGTGCTTTTCGGTATAATGTTCGGCGACGTGGGACAAGGTTTGACCCTTGTTGCCGCCGGATTGCTGTTATGGAAGCTAAAAAAGCTCTGGCTTGGACGTGTTGTCGCCCTATGCGGCTTGTCGGCTGCGGCTATGGGATTTGTGTACGGCAGTGTTTTCGGAAACGAAGAACTGCTGCACGGCTTCAAAGTTCTTGAAGGCGGAAACACAATGAAAATGCTTCTTGTTGCAGTTGCAATCGGAGTTGTGCTGATTATTATCTGCATGATCATGAACATAATTACAGGCATACGGCAGCGGGATATTAAGAAAGCGCTCTTTTCACCAAATGGCGTTGCGGGATTTGTGCTGTATATGGGAATGGCAGTCGGCGTGGTATTTCAATATTTTAAAGGCTACAGCCTGTTTTCTGCTCCCTATATAATCTGCGTTATCGTCATGCCGCTCTTTATTATATTTGCGGCAGCACCTCTCACAAAGCTTTTGACAGGTCAGAAGGACTGGATGCCGAAGTCCATAGGGATGTTCATTACCGAAGGCTTTTTTGAACTGTTTGAAACGATATTATCTTATGTCTCAAATACGGTATCTTTCCTGCGTGTCGGGGCATTTGCTATCAGTCACGCGGGTATGATGATGGTAGTGTACCTGCTCTCGGGAGAAGGCAACATTATCGGGCTTATTTTCGGCAACGCACTTGTAACTCTGCTTGAAACGGTACTTGTCTGTATTCAGGTGCTGCGTCTTGAGTATTATGAGATGTTCGGACGCTTTTATGAGGGTGGAGGTGTGAAGTTCAGCCCGAAAATAATAAACTATAAAGTTACAGAAAAATAAGTTTTAAATTAGAAAACAACAGAAATTCTGGAGGTCGTTATTTATGGATATCCTTCTAACCGCTTCTGCACTGCTTATCGTTATTGCACTTCCCCTGATTGCCATTTACTTTCGCGCAAAGCGCGGAAATAGAGGCAAGGCGCCTCTCATAGCTAACTTTTGCTGCTTTTTCGGACTTCTTGCTTTCGGTGCCGTTTTCCTGTTCACACAGTCTGCCGAAGCTGCTGATGCAGCAGGCGGAATGATGACAAGCGACGGTTTTGCGAAAGGTATGGGCTACATCGCCGCAGCACTTTCTGTCGGACTTTCCGGCATCGGCGGAGGCATTGCCGTTGCATCTTCGGCATCTGCCGCTTTGGGCGCACTTTCCGAAAATGAAGGCATTCTTGGTAAAGCGCTTATATTTGTCGGTCTTGCGGAAGGCGTTGCTCTGTACGGTTTGCTTATAGCTTTTATGATCATCTCAAGTCTTTAAGCCTTAGTGGAACAAGGGGGCAGAACAATGAAAATTTTTGCCGTGTCTGACGATATTGACATACTGACCGGTCTGCGCCTTTCAGGAATCGAGGGAAAACTTGCACTTGATCGAAGGGAAGCTGAGACCTGCGTAAACGAGGTTCAGGCAGATCCTGAAATAGCCGTTCTCCTCATTACGGAGAAATGCGCCTCGTTTATCCCCGAAAGAGTCAAGGAACTCAAGCTCAAATCTACAAATCCTCTGGTTGTTGTGATACCGGGCATCAATGGACCAAAGCGTGAGAAAGATTCTATTACAGGGCTTATCAGAGAGGCAATAGGAATTAAAATATAATTACCGATTTCGGTGATTCTCCGCAAAGTATATGGAGGTTTCAAAAAAATGCCTATTCAAGACACAGAAATAAAGCTTGAAGCTTTTACCGACACTATAATTGCAAGGGCAATAAAAGAGGCAAAAGAGATCACTCTTGAGCTGAGAAGCAAACAGGACGAACTTATAAAAAAAGCGGAAGAAGGAATTGCTGCCGAAGCAGAGAGATATGAAAAGGCGGCGATAGCGGAGATAAAAGCCGCTGAGGAACGAAGGATAAGTGCGCAGAGGAATAAGAATAAACACACTCTTCTGGAATACCGTGAGGCCTGTGCAATCGAAACCTACAAAATGGTGTGCGGAAAAATAAACGAGTTTACCGCCTCGGAAGATTATCTGCCGCATTTGAAAAAGCTTCTGAAAAAGGCGATAGATGCTCTGGGTTACGGGTTTTCAGCTGAAGTATATCTCCGGCAGGAGGATATGCATTTTGCAGACGAGCTTCTTTCGTCTATCTCCGGGGTAAGTCTTGCTTTTTATGAGGGAGACTTTTCGATTGGCGGCCTGCGTGTGGTTTGCCACACTAAAGGCAAGCGTATTGACATGAGCTTTGATACGGCTTTGAACGATATGATCGGTCATTTTTCCGAGCTGACGGGTCTCAATATGGGCGATTAACGAAAGCGGATACTGCTCATTCAGGCAGCCTTGATTTATTTTACCGAGCACTATAAACACAAGGGCTTCAATGCGCAATGATCTATCTCCGAATGAGAGGGTTCGAAAATGGAAACAAACAACTATTATATACACGGAGTAAACGGTCCGGTAATAACGGTGCGCGGAGGCAGAAGCCTGCCTATGATGAGTCTTGTTTATGTCGGAAATGATAAGATTCCCGGCGAGGTCGTCAGCGCAAACGGTGACACTGCGATTGTTCAGGTTTATGAGGACAGTGCCGGTCTTGGAAAAGGTCAGCCGGTCATTTCAACGGGCAGACCCATGTCTGTGCTGCTTGGACCCGGAATGATCTCCAATATATATGACGGCATAGCAAGACCTCTCCGCACGATAGCCGGAATGACGGGAAGCTTTATTACAAAAGGAATCACGCTCCCGGCGCTGGACTTGGAAAAATTATGGGACGTTAATATCGAAGTAAAAGACGGCGATGATGCCAAAGGCGGAATGATATTTGCCCGAACAATGGAATCGGATGCGATTGAGCACCGTTGTATGCTGCGCCCCGATTTGAAAGGCAAATTCATAGAGGTTAAGCCCAGCGGCAGGTATAAGGTGACGGATGTAATAGCGCAGATAGTGGATGAAAGAGGCAGAAAAACTCCGCTGATGCTTGCGCAGGAATGGCCTATCCGCCGTCCGCGCCCATGTTTAAAAAGACTTCCGATAACAAGACCGCTTGTAACGGGGCAGCGCGTTATAGATACCTTGTTCCCGGTGGGAAAGGGCGGCTGTGCCGCAATCCCGGGTCCTTTCGGTGCGGGAAAAACAATGGTTCAGCACCAGCTTGCAAAGTGGTCTGACGCAGATGTCATAGTATATCTCGGCTGCGGAGAGCGCGGCAACGAGATGACACAGGTGCTTGATGAATTTGCGGAACTGAAAGACCCGAAAACAGGGCATCTTCTTATGGAACGCACTATCCTTATAGCAAACACATCCAATATGCCCGTCGCGGCGCGTGAAGCTTCGATTTATACGGGCATGACCATAGCGGAATATTACCGCGATATGGGATATCATGTAGCTCTTATGGCAGACTCCACATCCCGCTGGGCAGAGGCTCTGAGGGAGATTTCGGGTCGACTTGAGGAAATGCCGGCTGAGGAGAGCTTTCCTGCATATCTGCCCTCGCGTCTGGCAGGTTTTTATGAGCGTGCCGGATATATGGAAACGCTCTCGGGAGCGGAAGGCTCCATTACCGTTATAGGCGCAGTTTCACCGCAGGGCGGTGATTTTTCAGAACCTGTTACTCAGAATACTAAGCGCTTTATCAGGACTTTCTGGGCGCTTGACCGTTCGCTTGCCTATGCAAGGCATTTTCCATCCATCAACTGGACCACCTCATATTCCGAATATTTTATAGATTTGAAAGATTGGTACGAGAATAATTTCGGAAGCGGATTCACAAAAATGCGTCAGCAGATAATCGATATCCTCGGCAAGGAAAGCTCGCTTATGGAGATAGTGAAGCTTATCGGTGCTGACATTCTGCCGGACGACCAGAAGCTCATTATCGAAACGGCAAAGGTAATCAGACAGGGCTATTTGCAGCAAAATGCTTTCCATAAGACGGACACCTATATGCCGCCTGAAAAGCAGATGATAATGCTTGAGGTCATTCTCTACCTCTTTGAGGAGGCAAAAAAGCTCACCTCAAGGAACATACCGCTGAACCAACTCGTAGCTACAGGTGTTTTCAGCGCGCTGTACAGGATGAAATTTGACTTGGGCGAGGGGCAGACTAAGGACTACTTCATAAAACTTATAGATGATTCCATATCCAAAGTGCTTGAAGGAAATGAATAAAAGAGGTGATTTGCCTTGAGAATTGAATATACGGGGCTATCGGAAATACAGGGCTCTCTTGTCGCTTTGGAGGGTGTTTCGGGTGTCACCTATGACGAACTTGCAGAAATAACGCTGAACAACGGTGAAAGGCGTTACGGGCGCATAATTAAAATTGACGGCGACAAAGTGGTTCTTCAGGTTTTTGAAGGAACTGATGGCGTAGACATGGAGCACGTTAATACGCATTTCACGGGCAAACCGATAACGCTTCCTTTGTCAAGGGAGATTTTGGGGCGTATTTTTGACGGTTCAGGCAAGCCCTTAGATGGACTTCGTGAGGTTTTCCCTGATGAGCGCAGGGATATCAACGGGGCTGCGATCAACCCCGTTTCCCGCAAATATCCGCGAAGCTGTATATTGACGGGGATTTCATCGATCGATGCGACTTCAACTCTTATAAGAGGACAGAAGCTGCCGATTTTCTCCGGAGCCGGTATGAGCCATAACGAGCTTGCGGCTCAGATAGTCCGTCAGGCGCAGACAATGGACAGCAGCGACGAATTTGCAATAGTTTTTTGTGCCATGGGCGTAAAGAACGATACCGCAGAGTTCTTTAAAAAGGACTTTCAGGATTCGGGAGCTTTGGGTCGTGTCGTCATGTATCTTAATATGGCATCAGACCCCATAATAGAGCGCATTCTTGCGCCGCGCTGCGCGTTGACTGCCGCCGAATATCTTGCATTTCATCATGGTTATCACGTTCTTGTAATAATGACGGATATGTCAAGCTACTGCGAGGCTCTGCGCGAGTTTTCATCTTCCAAAGGCGAAATACCCTCGCGTAAGGGTTTTCCGAGCTATATGTACTCCGACCTTGCTTCGCTTTATGAGCGTGCGGGTATGATACAGGGCGAAAAGGGAAGCGTTACTCAGGTGCCCATTCTTACAATGCCGAACGATGACATCAGCCACCCGATACCAGACCTTACGGGGTACATCACAGAGGGGCAGATAGTTCTTTCGCGCAGTCTGGAGCAGAAGGGGATTTATCCACCCGTTGCTATTCTGCCGTCACTGTCACGACTTATGAAAGACGGTACAGGCGAGGGCTTTACGCGCGAAGACCATTCGGATCTGTCCAACCAGCTTTTTGCTTCGTACAGCGCTGTTGCTGATGCAAGAAGCCTTGCTTCAGTCATAGGTGAGGATGAGCTTTCGGAGATAGATAAGCTGTATGTCGACTTCGGAAGACGCTTTGAGGACGAGTTTATAGCGCAGGGCGACAGAGAAAACCGTACCCTTGAGGAGACCCTTGATTTGGGCTGGGAGCTTTTGTCCATGCTTCCGAGGAAAGAACTTGGCAGGGTATCCGATAAAATGCTTGATAAATACTATAAGGGCAGTGAATAGATTTTTGCTGTTTGCGTTTTAAGCTATGATGAGGAGGTGACCGCAAATGGAAAATCTGCCGCCGACAAAGGGCAACCTTATGGCTGCAAAGCATTCGCGCGAACTGGCAAAGACCGGGTTTGAACTGATGGATAAGAAGCGGAATATTCTTATCCGTGAGCTGATGTCTTTGATAGACAGTGCCTATAAACTACAGGAACGTATTGATAAGACCTTTTCCGAAGCTTACAGCGCTCTGAAAAAAGCCAAGATTTCAATGGGCGGCTGCGAAGATATTTCAATGGCTATGCCTATCGATAAATCTGTGCGTGTCCGTTATCGAAGCGTAATGGGTGTAGAGCTGCCAACGGTTACCTCAACTCCAACGGATACAAGCGTTTTGCCATACGGATTTCTGGGGACCACTTCGGCGCTTGACGATGCCTACAAGGAGTTTACAAAGGTCAAGGAGCTTACATTAGAGCTTGCAGAGCTTGAAAACAGCATATACAGGCTTGCGTATTCTATCAAGAAGGCACAAAAGCGGGCAAACGCCTTGCACAATATCGTCATTCCGAATCTGGATGATGATATCGCGCGCATCGGCGAAGCGCTTGAGGAGAAAGAACGCGAGGAATTCGTAAGGCTGAAGGTCATAAAGGCGCAGAAATAAAAGCACATATGATGTCTTACAATATTGGGTATAGATGATCCAATGCCCTCTGAGAATAGAAAAAGGAGACTGCCGGTTTTCCCCAAACCAGACAGTCTCCTTTTATTCTATTACCGGTTTATCTGCAATTCTGGCGCTTTGCCGCTTCAATGACATGGTTTACCAAAACCGAAGTAGTAACCGTTCCAACTCCGCCCGGGACAGGGGTGATGGCTGATACAATCCGGTTTGCGGCAGAAAAATCCACATCTCCGCACATAACGCCGTCTGCGAAGTTAATGCCCACATCGACAACAACCTGATTTTCTGAAAAATATTCGTCGCCAATCACTTTAGCCTTGCCCGCAGCAACGATCAGGATTTCGGCATCTCTTGTTATAGAGGGCATATCGACTGTTCTTGTATGGCAGACGGTTACAGTAGCGTGCTTTGCGATGAGCAGCATCGCGGCGGGCTTGCCGACTACAAGGCTTCTGCCGATTACAACTGCCCTTTTTCCTTTGCAGTCTATTCCATAGTGGTCGAGTATCTCTATACAAGCTTGAGCGGTGCAGGGAGAAAAGCCTATTTTGCTGCCCGTAAAAACTCCGGCAAGGGAGCCATCCGTGATTCCGTCCACATCCTTTTCGGGTGAAAGGGTGCGGCGAACGGCTTCTCCGTCCAGATGCTTTGGAAGCGGCATAAATATCAGCACCCCATGGACAGACTTATCTGCATTAAGTTCCTCTATTTTATGAGTCAGATCGTTCTGTGTTATGTTTTCGGGCAGAACTACGTTTCTTACCGCAACACCGACCTTTTCGCATCGTTTGGAAGCACCGTTTTCATAGGCGATATCATCCTCACGTTCCCCTACACGGACGATTGCGAGCGTCGGACTTATACCGGACTCAAGCAGACGATGCAGCTCTGCCTGTGATCTTTCGTTTATCGCAGCGGCGACAGGCGCGCCTTTTAATTCAATTGCCATGCTGTCCGTCCTTTCATCTGAGTTTTTCAAATACTTCTGTATAGGTCTTGTCCGCAAGCGTGCAGTATTTATCCAAAAGCGCCTCTGTTTCGGCTTTTAGATTTGAGGCATATGAGGTGTCTTTCATCAGGCGAACGTTTATAAATATATTGAGGCTTGCACCCATAAGCGCCGTTTTGCAGCATAATACGCCGACACCGACATCGGAGAGCATGAGGCTGCTTCCCTTTACGGCAAGCTCTGCATGAAGCTCGATTGCTTTAGCCACCGTTTTCATGATAGCGAGGGGAGCAGTGCAGGCAAGGCGCAGTGCGTCCTCCATAATTTCATCTCTTTTTGGGTCATCCTTAGGTATGCCGTAGGCTTTAGACAGAGGCTCAAAGCACTTTGCATCCTCGTCTATTTGGTTCAGCAGAGTTATACGAAGCTCGTCTGCTTCTTTTAGGATGCGCTGTATGTCGGGCTCAAATTCGGCATATTTTTTCTTTCCGGCAGTAAAATTTCCGACCATAGAAGCAAGCGCTGTTCCGACTGCACCTGTGAGCGCCGAGGCACCTCCCCCTCCGGGGACAGGTTCGTTTGAGGCAAGGACTTCCGTAAATGAACGTGCGGACAATTCGGCAAATGACATATCTGGACCTCCCAATAAACGATGTAAATTTATACAAATAATGCTAACATAAATTAGTTGAAATTGCAAGAAACGGACTTGAGCAATTTTGTTTTTTATAGCCTTGGTCTTCCGTCAAAATGCTTAAACATTTTTTAGAAATTATACTCTTAACTAACGCTCCTATTTTGCGCATCATGGCAAAAAACAAACCCCAGCACAAAAATTTTGCCGAGGTTTTATGTGAGGCTTTAGATTTTTGATAGTTAAAGATGGATGTGCCCATGCGGTTCGCCGGGATGCCAGGAAATGTCGCTTTCCCCCTGAAGGCAGAGGGGCAGCTCAAGACCGTTTGCCTCAAGCAGGTCTTTGTCGGTCAGAATATTGCGGGCTGCGCCGTCCGCGATGATTTTTCCTTCCGACATGAGGATGACGCGGTTACATGTCTCCAGAACCATATCAAGATCGTGTGAAGCAATTATTTTTATATGGTCAAGGCTGTTGAGAATGTTGATGAGCCGGCGCCTGTTCTTCGGGTCGAGAGCTATGGTGGGTTCGTCCATAAGAATAACATCGGGCGTCATGGCTAAGATTGTAGCGATTGCCGCCATTTTCTTTTCACCGCCGGACATTTTGTATGTCTGCTTGTCGCGCAGATAGTTGATGCCGATTAGGTTGAGGGCGTGGCTGACCCTTTCTTCGACCTGATCTGCGTCCAGACCGTAATTTCTGGGTGCAAAGGCTATGTCCTCGTATACTGTGGGCATGAAAAGCTGGTTTTCGGAGTCCTGAAACACGTAGCCGATTTTTTCGCGGATGCGCGGAAGAGTTTTCTTAGTGAGCCTGATTTCTCCGATGCTTACTTCCCCTGTAAAGCCCATTTCAAGCCCGACAAGAATGCGAAGCAGCGTTGATTTTCCAACACCGTTTGCCCCGATCAATCCAATCGCGTCATCATGGCCGGCTGAAAAGCTTATATCATGCAATATTTCATGATTTTTCTCATAGGAAAAGGAAACATTGCTGCAAATAATGTGGTGGTGGCTCATATGATTTCGGCTCCTTTTGTTTTTGGAGTTATGCGTATTTATAATATTTCAAGTTGTACATACAGATGGATAAACCGGCTTAGATAAACAAATTGCCGATGAAGCTGATAAGATTTGTATAGCGCAGAACCGCAAATAGAGTTACCCATAGGAGAGGATAGGCAAAATCCTGCCACCTTGCGTTAGGGAGCTGGCTGTGTTTGAAGCTTCCGCTGTATCCGCGCAGCACCATACTGTCATAAAGCGAACTTGCGCGGTCAATGCTTCGGAACAGAAGCTGACCTATAAGTGAGCCCCATACTTTGTAGTGGATACCTTTCTGGAACGGAGCGCGCAGAGAATATGCCTCAAAGATGTGATTTGCCTCGCTCAAAAGAACCGTAATATAGCGATAAGTGAGCAAAATCTGCGTTACCAGCATGTCCGGCATGTGCAGAATATTAAGTGCATAGCAAATAGATTCGATTCTCGTTGTAGCTATCAAAAGATAAGAGGCAAGCACTGTAAGAAAAGCTTTGATGAACAGCGCAAAGCCGGAGACCATCCCGTTCGTAATTGTCAATCCGTAAAGCAGAAAGCGCGGTGTGCGGTCAAAAATGGGATTGAAAATCCCAATCAGCACAACAAAGGGAAGAACTATTCTCAATTTTTTGATGCTGTGCTTAAAGGATACTTCTGAAAGCGAAAAGAGCGCAACGGGATAGACCACCATAGTGATCAATCCCGTTACGTTGTATTTGTCAAATGATACAGTGAACCAAATATATGCTATTGTGACCAGAAGTTTTGCAAGAGGGTGAACACGGTGTACAGGCGAAGTTCCGCTTGCTATCGTGTCCATATAATGGACTTCATATATGGCGTCCGAGATTTTACTCATCTGAGATTACTCCGTTTTTGCCTTTTTCTTTCTGGCTACGCCCAAGATCACACTAAGGAGTATGCAAAGAACTGCAACTACAGCAGATCCAACTATGCCTGAAAAACTTGTGCCTGCCACACTCTCATTTCCGAAAGAATAATCGGGCAAAACAGCGGTTTTTTCCTGAACATTGGACAGCGTATTATGTACGTTTCCGTCAGCCTCAAGCTCTTCTTTTCCCGTTACGCGGCCGATCGACCATTCAAGTCCATCGGGGTTGCTTGAAGCGGCAAGAGAGAGTGCGCCGCCTACAAGGACTACGATAATTGACATAATTGCGATGACTTTTTTAAGAGAAAATTTATTGTCGGTAGCCTCCGCATCAAGAAGTTCAGGTCTTGTCTGATATATGAACACAAGAACGGCCGCGGTGATCAAACCTTCAATAGCGCCGATTGCAAGGTGTATAGGCTGCATTGCTGCGACGAATACGCCGAAGGGCAATTCGGAAATTCCCGAAACTGTTGTTTCAAGGACGACGCTGAAAGCGCCAAGCTGTAAGCTGAGTATGCAGCCAAGTACGGAAGCGAGAATGATTTTTCCCCTTGTCATGCCATTTTTCATTATTGGCTTATAAACACAGAAATACCCAAAGAAACAGGCGTAAAACGCCATATTCCAGATATTACATCCAAGGGCAAGTATACCGCCGTCTGCGAACATGAGACACTGAATAAGCAAAATCGCTATCATCGTCATAAATGCCGCATACGGACCAAGGATCGCTGCAAGAAGCATACCGCCGCAGATATGACCGCTCGAACCTGTTACCGGGATGCTGAAATTGATCATCTGAGCTGCAAACACAAAGGCGCCCATGACGCCCATAACAGGAACTTTTTTTGGATTAAAATCTTCTTTAATTTTTTTGGCTGAATAGAACGTCGCCGCAGCACTTGCGGCATACATTGCGCCACCCACAGCGGGTGACAGCAGAGCGTCTGCCATATGCATAGTATTTTCCCCTTTATCAAATTTTCTCTCCGATGTATTTTTGTGTTTTAACAAAAAACACCAGTTCCTGCTAATAATAAATCACATATAAATCAAAACACAAGCCTGGTAGGGGGTTATTTTTTATATTGCCAATTTTGCTCATGTAGACTATAATAACAGCGAAAAATAAAAATGTAAAGACGAAATTTAAGCCTTTCAGCTAAATGGAATTGTTTGGGCAGCAGGCTATGTAGCTCGTTAAATCCCTAAAAAATGCCGTAATTTGGCACGTTTCAAATCTGTGTCAAAACGGACGAAAAAATGTCCTAATATGTTTTAAAATGTCACAATATTGTATTAAAAAAATCTAAATTGTGCAAGATTACCCTAATTCTGGATATATTTTGTGCTTTTACACAATTGACACTGACAAGCTGTCGTGATAACCTCTCAATAGGTCGTGGCACAAAATCCCGACTATTAGCTGGTCACTAAATTGTCCGGCGGTCAGCAAAACCGCTTGGGCTGCATAAAGAGTGATCCTGACGGCACTTTATTGCAGCTTCTTGTGCGGTTGAGCGACTTATTTTAAATTTATATGGAGGTCATTATTATGGCATACACCATGGATACAATCGTAGGCGACATCCTCGCTAACCCCGATGCATGCGCTCTTATGGATGAAATCATCCCCGGCACAACCAAGAACCCCATGATTAAGATGGCTAAGGGCTTTACTCTTGGAAAGATTGCTAAGACTCCCGCTGCTAAGATTCCTGAAGCAAAGATCCAGGAGTTCCTTGATGCTTGCAACGCAAAGGGAATTGGCTAAGCAATAATACGTAGTAAGTTTTCTTGTCGGTCTGTCTCACCGTCAGGAGATAGTATTGACTTTTAACGAAAACTTAATTTCGTTTTTTGGCAGCACGTCGGATTATCCGGCGTGCTGTTTTTTGATTTTTTACCCGTATATCAAAACGATTTGCCTATACTATATTTTAGCCGCAGAAAACAGGAGCTGCAGTTATATATGCTTTTTGAGATGCTGACGGTATATGCATAAAAAATCTCTTCCCCCATATAATTCATGAGGGGGGAGTTGTTTTGAAGCTCAAAAAGTCACAGATTATCGGATTTATCTTCACGTCTGTCATAGGTTCGATTCTCCATTTTACCTATGACTGGTCGGGAAATAATCTTATTGTAGGCATATTCAGCGCAGTGAACGAAAGCACATGGGAACATCTGAAGCTGTTTTTTGTCCCTATGCTTATTTTTGGAACAGCTGAGTATTTTGTTTACGGAAAGAAGCTTGTAAACTTCATTCAAGTTCGTTTTTTGTCGATACTTATAGGCTTGGCAGTCATTATTGTTGGATTTTATACCTATTCGGGTCTGATTGGAAAAAACTATCTTGCTGTTGATATTCTGCTGTTTATCGCAGCAGTGTTTGCGGCATACTGCGCAAGCTACAAATTGTTTCGTACGGGCAGATATTCCTCGCCGCACGCTAAGGGGCTTGCGCTTCTTGGTTTTGTATTCCTGCTTGCATGTATGGTGCTTTTTACCTTTGCTCCTCCGCATATACAGCTTTTTCTTGACCCTGTTACGGGAACCTATGGAGTGCCGCTGAAGTAAACATTGCTGAAAGTCTGAATGAAAAGCCGGCTATCGTAAAATCAAGTTACGATAGCCGGTTATTTGATTTGATTAAACTATGCGGTTTTTTGGGATCCCGATTTGGGGCAATCCCTCATCAGCCATGTGATCAGTTCTGCGGCTTCCGCCTTTGTTATGTAGTCTAAGGGGCGGAATATTTGAGGATCGTTCAGCGATTCAAAACCGGAGTTGCGGAACATTTCGACACCCTCTTTTGCCCATGGGCTTATGCGCACATCATCGCGGTAAACAGCAGGTGAGTCAACGGCGGGTGCAGCGCAAAGGGTGTCTTCTCCATAACGGGCCAAAAGTGTGTAAAACTGTTCTTTTGTAATGTATGTATCGGGTGAAAAAGTATTATCCGATACCCCTTTTATATATTGATTTGAATGTGACCAAGTTACTGCTTCAAAGTACCATGAGTCGGCAGAAACATCTTCAAATTCCGTAAGACAGTCATTTTTAGAGATGAGATTTAGGAGCAGAGAATGATTGTGAAGATGTGTGGTTTTAGCCGCGGGGCAATCCGCCATTCGCCAGAGAATTGTGGCAGCCATTGCGCGGGTCAGATAGAAGTTAGGTTCAAAAGAGCCGATGCCTTTTTCCATTATTCCGTTTTTTGTTACAAATTCAATGTAATCACTTGCCCAATGCTCATTGATGCGTGATTCATCGAATTTTGTTTCGGAGGAAGATTGTGGAACACTGTAATAAACAGTGCCATTTTTCGGTTCGATACCTCTCAGGCGAAACAGCTCATCAAGTGTAACAAGCTCGTAGCCCTGTTTTAGAAGTGCGTCAATGGCGGTAACGGCAACGTTCAGATTTTTTTGATTTACATCGTGCAGAATAACGATAGAGCCATCTTTTGCATTTTTCAGCAGATTGCTTATCATCGCCTGCTCTGATAAGTTCATATTCCCGTTTCCCGGGTCTACTGACCACTGGATTATCGGAGCTTGGACTGCGGATTTCACAGATGAGTTCATATCGCCATAGGGTATCCGAACAAAATTTTTGTCCGCCCCGCCTATTTCGGATATAAGTGCATTCGTTTTTGATACTTCATTTTTTATGCCCGCAGAGTTCAAGGATGTGAACCATGCGTGGGAATAGCTGTGGTTGCAGAGCTGGTGACCTTCTTCAAAAGCTCTTTTGGCAACATCCGGAAACAGCTCGATGCTTCTGCCTACCAAGAAAAAAGTTACCTTTACGTTCCGTTCGGCAAGCGCGTCAAGAAGCTTTGGGGTTATTGAATTTGTCGGTCCGTCGTCAAAAGTAAATGCTATAAGTTTGGTGTTATTTGCCGACGCTCCTACCTTAAATGATGCGACAAAAACAAAAATTAAAATGAGTGAAATGATGCGGTTCTTCATGCTGCGCCTCCCGGAGAATGTTAAATATTGTCGAAAACGGTCTAAAAAAATTATAGCACCCGTTAGAGAGAATGGTCAACATAATATGGGACAATGTGATAAAGTGTAATTATTGTAACAGAATTGTAAGAGATAGTTTACATAATGATATATGTTTTTGCTTATAATGATAATTAAATTTTTTCTTGACAAAATCATTTGCATGGTGTATTATTGCCACAGTGTATTAGTAAACCATCACACTAACACAATCTGTTTGAAAGGCAGTGATTTTTTGGCTTGGCAATTTACGAGTGACCGGCCCATTTACATTCAGGTATCCGATCAGATTGTCTCGGATATATTGAAAGGTGCATATAAGATGGGCGAGAAATTGCCCAGTGTACGCGAGTTTGCGGTTATTGCCGCTGTCAATCCCAATACTGTGCAGAAAGCTTTATCGGAGCTTGAGAGCGTGGGGCTGATAGAAACTCAGCGCAACACAGGCAAATTTGTTACACAAGAGAGGAGCGTTATTGAGATGGCAAGGAAAAAGCGCGGTGAGTTGCTTGCGGTAGAGTTTTTAAAGAGCATGGCGGCTTTGGGCTATACATGTGAGCAAACGATAAGCCTGCTTGAGGCGACAAAAATAGAGGAGGGAAAAAGCGATGAGCGAAGCAACGCTTGAATGCAAAGGGCTTTCAAAGCATTTCGGAACTAATGCCGCGCTGCATGACTTAAATATAAGCCTGCCGACGGGGAAGATAATAGGACTTCTTGGTCCCAACGGCAGCGGCAAAACGACGCTGATAAAGCTTGCCTGCGGACTGCTTACGCCGACAGAGGGTGAAATCAAGGTTTGTGGATTTAAGCCCGGCATTGAAAGCAAGGCACTTGTTTCATATCTTCCAGAGCGCACATATCTCCCCGAGTGGATGACGGTTTTAGAGTGCGTTAGATACTTCCAGGATTTTTATGCGGATTTTGACTATGAAAGAGCAGTTTCAATGCTTCAAAGCCTGCAAGTTCCCGCAAACGCAAGGATGAAGACACTTTCAAAGGGCACCAAAGAAAAAGTTCAGCTTGTTTTGGTAATGTCACGCCGTGCAAGGCTTTATCTGCTTGACGAGCCTATAGGCGGTGTTGACCCTGCGGCGCGTGATTATATACTCGGAACGATTATCGGCAACTACTGTGAGGATTCAACAGTTCTCATTTCAACGCATCTGATCGCGGATGTAGAAAAAATCTTGGACGAGTTCATTTTTATAAAGAACGGACAGCTCGTTTCCTATGCCTCAACGGACAGCCTCCGCGAAGATTTGGGGAAATCCATAGACGAGTATTTCAGGGAGGTTTTCAGATGTTAGGTAAGCTTATCAAACACGATTTCAGGTCGCTGTCGCGCGTCCTGTTTCCCACACAGCTTGCTGTTTTGGGCGCGAGCATCATCGCAACAATCGGTTTTGCATTTAATATAAGAACCGGTTTCTATACATCTTATGAAAGCGGCGGGCTGCAGCTCCTCAGAGTAATTACGGCATTTTTAAGCGGAATCATGGTTCTTGCGATAATCGCAGCATCTATACTTGTCGCGTTCATTATTTTCCAGCGCTTCTATAAGAACCTTATGTGTGATGAGGGGTATCTCACATTTACCCTACCTGTGACTACGACACAGATATTGTGGTCAAAGCTCATTACCGCAATGATATGGACGTTTATCAGTGGAATCGTCATCTTTATCAGCGTCAACATATTTGTGCTTTTCGGAACGGGAACCAGCGGAATCGTTAACACTGAGGCATACAGGGAAATGTCAAAGTTCATCGGTGAGGCGTTCGGCTTGCTCGGCGGAAGGCTTATCTGGCCCATCCTTGAGGTTATTTTGTTCATGATTGTAGCAACTGCCTGCAATATTCTTCATGTATACCTTGCACTGATTATGGGCGGAGTCGCATCCCAGAAGCATAAAATACTTGCCGGCATAGGCTTCTATTTTGCCATCAATATTGCCGTTACTATTGTTGCAACCACTATCCAGTACTTTTTGAGCGGGGCTATGTTCAGAACAATGGACAGTTTTAACGGTTTACCTTGGGACTTGAAAAATAGTGTTGAAATTTACGATCTTGTATTCTCATCAACTCAGCCTTACTATTGGTTCTATTTACTCTTCTCACTTGCGATTACCGCGGGCTTCTTCATACTCAGCCGCTATTTCCTGAAGAATAAGCTGAACCTTGAATAGTAACGATATATTGAAAATGATTAAAGCATAATATATAATCGAGCCTGGCATCAAGTCAGGCTCTATTATATGAGAAGGGGAGAAAAAATGCTCAATACTGATAACAACATCATGCTCCATGAGGCAAAGAAAGCGAAGCATAAGCCGCACATAATTCTACAGATTTTGATTTTTATCGCCGTGTTTTTGGTTGCAAACATCACAACAGGGATTATTTTCGGAATACCAATAGGTATAATGCTGTTCAAAAACATCGAGTTTTCATCGCTTGATTTAAACTCTTATACTTTGGCTATATCGAGCCTGATAAGCGAATTACCTGAATGGTCGCAATCTCTTACGCTTTTCTCAACAATAATTACAACGTTTTTTGCTATATTATACTGCCGCTGCATTGAGCAGCGCTCACTCGTTTCAATGGGAATGGGAAAGACAGGTTTCTTCAAAAAATACGGAATCGGCTATCTTGTTGGGGTTTTAATGATAGGAGTGGCTATCGGCCTTTCCGTTTTGCTCGGAGGGGCGAGATTTACGGGGTTTAACGCAGGTGTATCTCCTGTATACATAATGTTGTTTTTCCTCGGCTTTATTGTACAGGGGATGAGTGAGGAGGTCATGGTTCGCGGCTATTTTATGATTTCATGCGCAAACAAGATACATATTGCGGCAGCCGTACTAATAAGCTCCGCGGTTTTTGCGGCACTTCACTTGCTTAACCCCGGAATAACTGTTATCGCTTTTATAAATCTTATGCTTTTCGGAATTTTTGCCGCGGTTTATATCCTAAGGACGGATGACATATGGGGCGCCTGCGCCATCCACTCCGCGTGGAATTTTTTCCAGGGAAATATTTTCGGTATTTCCGTCAGCGGAGGAGGAGCGGGCTCTTCTGTCTTCGGAACTGCATTCAACGAAGGGCACGAGCTTATCTCCGGAGGTTCCTTTGGAATTGAGGGCGGGATATGTACCACTATAGTAATGACCGCCGGCATTATATTGACCTTGTATCTGCCGCAGAAGCCTAAAGCTGCAATTTTGCAGGATGAAAACGACTTGGATGGAGTAGGAGCAGTACACGAACCTCTTCCCCTCTATATAAAAAAGTGATAGAGAAACACAAAAGATAAGGGCTATTTAGTATTTATCAAAACTGCTCCTTCGGCAATTTTCCGAAGGAGCAGTTTTCTGTGGTTTTTCACGTATAGGGCAGTTTGAAAACAGGGCAGGGAAATCGGCTGCCGCAAGGGATACTTTTAGAAGTCCGGCATTATGCCTGTCTATAACTTTTGAGGAAGTCACGAAGCTTCTCCATCGAGTCTTTTAAGACAGCCGGTTCGGGGAGATAGACTATTCGGAAATGGTCCGGCTGTCCCCAGTGAAAGCCGCCGCCATGGACTAACAGAACCTGCTTTTCGCGCAGGAAATCTAAAACAAATTGTTCGTCATTAGTAATATTAAAGCGCTTTGCATCGATTTTTGGAAATACATAGAATGCCGCTTTCGGGCGGACATAGCTGATGCCCTCGATTTTGTCCAGTGCATCGCAGATGGTTTTCCGCTGTTCATATATACGTCCCCCGGGCTTGAGCAATTCCTCCGTCGAATCAAGGTCCTCAAGCGCGGGCTTGATAGCGCGCTGGGCGGGCACGTTGGAACAAAGCCGCATGGAAGACAGCATATTAAGTCCTTCGATAAAGCTCTTTGCATGTTCTTTGTTGCCCGAAAGGCAAAGCCATCCGCAGCGGTAGCCGGCAATAAGGTGCGACTTTGAAAGTCCGTTCAGCGTAACGACAAAAAGGTCGGGAGCGAGAGAGGCGATCGATGTGTGCGTCCTGCCGTCCAGAAGCAGCCTGTCGTATATTTCATCCGCAAATATGGTCAAATCATTTTCGCGTGCAATTTGAGCGATTTGTTCAAGTAAATCGCGTTCATATAAAGTGCCTGTCGGGTTGTTTGGATTTATTATTACAATGCCTTTTGTTTTCGGCGTTATTTTGCTCCTAATGTCCGCGATATCGGGCATCCAATCGCTTTTTTCATCGCAGATATAATGTACGGCCGTACCGCCGGAGATTGTTACGGCAGCAGTCCACAGCGGATAATCAGGAGAGGGGATAAGTACCTCGTCGCCGCAGTCAAGAAACCCCTGCATACACATGACGATAAGCTCTGAAAGACCGTTGCCTGTGTAAATGTCATCAGCGCAAACACCCTCCATGCCTTTTTTACGGGCGTAGGCGGCAATCGCTTCGCGGGCCTCCAGAATACCCTTTGAATCGGAGTAGCCCTCGGACGCGGAAAGTGTGCTTGATACTGCGTTCAGAATGCGTTCGGGAGCCTCAAATCCGAAGGCGCCGGGATTTCCTATGTTTAGCTTCAGGATTTTGGCTCCTGCCGCCTCCATTGCCATTGCTGCGTCTAAAACGGGACCCCGTACGTCATAGGCAACGTTGTTTAGCTTGCTTGATTTTAAAATTTCCTTCATAACTTAATCCTCCCACAAAAAACTAAAGCCCTAAGCATATATAAATATGCTTAGGGCGAACTGATGTCCGTGTTACCACCTAAATTCGGGATAAAAAATCCCGCACTCATACGGTACTTGAAAACATGTTTCGCATACCGAGCTCCCTGTAACGGTGGAGTGCCGTTGGAGCGTACTTGCATGCGTATGCGTTCCGTCCACAGCTCAAAGGCGGCTTCAGCGCTTCGTTCATGAAGCCTTGCAGCAAACGGCTTCTCTCTGAATTTCGCTCAGCGCTTACTATTCCTTTTCATAGCTTTTTTCTTATTGGTGTATATTATAAACACCCCGAAGTCGATTGTCAACTGCTTTTTTCACTAACAATTTGCGAAACACGATTGCTTTAAAATGTTAAAAAGGCAAAATCTTATGCTGCATGTTCCTCGGCAGCGGCGACTTCCCGCTTGCATTTCCGACCTGTTTCAAGGGCCGCCGCATTTCTTCCCAAGAATATATTATTCCACCCCGGTCAGATCAAAGCTTGGAATAAGCTCGTCTGTTGCGGAGGACAGCTCCTGAAAATATCCGTTTTCGATACCGGACAGGGAGAGATAGTTCAGCACTCTGTCGTATTCCTGCTGTGTAAGAGAGCGTGCAAGCTCAGGAAATCTCTCTTTATCGGCAAAGGGAACAAATTGGCTCATGAGACTGATAAGGACAGCGTCTTTCGGAAAGTATTCGGCAATCCAGTCAATGACATCAAAAGCGTCGTCAAGCCGGTCGGGAAGGATGAGGTGGCGAACCAGCACGCCTCTTTTTAACAGTCCCTCATCGTCCATTACATATTTTCCCGTCTGCCTATACATCTCGATTATGGCAGACCTCGCAATGTTCGGGTAGTCTTTCGCACCGGAATAACGAAAAGCCGCATCCGATGAGGTGTATTTGAAATCGGGCATATACACCTGAACATAACCTTCGAGAGTTTTTAGCGTTTCAACACTCTCATATGCGGAGGAATTCCATACGACGGGGATTTTTAATTTTGCAATTTTGAGCGCCTCGATGATTTTGTCCGTAAAATGCGTTGGGGTGACAAGATTTATATTGTGGACGCCGCTTTCCTCAAGTTCCGAAAAAATCTCGGCGAGCCGCGGAATGTCTACGGTTTTGCCGCAACGGTCAAAGCTGATTTTCCTGTTTTGACAGAAGACGCAGTGCATATTGCAGCCCGAAAAAAACACCGTTCCGCTGCCTCGCACGCCGCTTATGCAGGGCTCTTCGCCATAATGCGGAGCTGACCTCGCAATTACCGGCAAATCGGCGCAGAGACAAAATCCAAACCCGCCGCTTTTCCTATCAACGCGGCAGTTGCGGGGACAGAGTGTACATCTTGTATTCATTCAGTTGGCTCCGGAATTTTACAGACGTCGACCCATTCAAGTGCGGAGGAGTACTCAAAAAGTTCTTCCGGTGCCAGTTCTATAGCGCTGTTTGAACTGCCAACGGCGGGGAAAACCGTTTTAAAGCGCAGAACAGACTCGTCGATATAAACTGGAACCCCGTCATTTATTCCAAACGGGCAGACACCGCCGACAGCGTGACCGACAAGTTCCGGAACCTCGTCCGCGGAGAGCATTTTTGCTTTTATGCCGAATCTGTCCTTAAACTTATGGTTGTCTATCCTTGCGTCGCCCGCGGCAACAACGAGGATGCAGCTCCCATTGTTTTTGAATGACAGGGTTTTGGCGATACGGGCAGGCTCAACTCCAAGTGCTTCCGCCGCAAGCTCGACCGTCGCGCTTGAAACATCAAACTCCATGACCCTGTTTTCAATACCGTATGAGCGGAAAAACTCGCGCCCTTTTTCGATGGACATTTTTCTCTCTCTCCTTAGTATCACTTAAAGGTGAAAAATTAATATGCGCATATATTAGCACGATTTGAAGTCAATTGCAAATATTCATGATATTCATATATATGCGGCGTAATAGCGTAAGAAACTAAATAATATTCACAGATTCGTTGATATTATTGCATTTTTACTATTGCCTTATGAAAAACAGAATGGTATAATGCCTACAAAGCAGACATTATACCTGATTTAAAAGCATATACCATAACGCTGCTTCGCAGCTATGGTATAATGTCTACAAAGCAGACATTATACCTGATTTAAAAGCATATACCATAACGCTGCTCCGCAGCTATGGTATAATGTCTACAAAGCAGACATTATACTTGATTTAAAAGCATATACCATAACGCCGCTTCGCAGCTATGGCATAATGTCCACAAAGCGGACAACATGGGGCTGATTTTAAATAACATATCATTACGCCCGAAGGCGGTCATGATAGATACATTCAAATCGACAATAATCGGAGGAAGAACAATGAGCGATATAAAAAAATGCGTGCTTGCATATTCGGGCGGTCTTGATACATCGATAATTATTCCATGGCTGAAGGAGAACTACGGCTGTGAAGTAATTGCAGTTTCCGGAAATGTCGGTCAAGCGGACGAGCTTGAAGGACTTGAAGAAAAAGCACTCAAAACAGGTGCAAGCAAGCTGTATGTACTGGATCTCGTAGATGATTACGCTGAAAACTATCTTATCCCCACCATGAAGGCGGGCGCAAAATACGAAACCTATCTTCTCGGCACCGCAACTGCGCGCCCCTGCATAGCAAAGGGGCTTGTAGAAGTTGCACTGAAAGAAGGAGCGGACGCGATCTGCCACGGCTGTACGGGAAAGGGCAACGATCAGGTACGCTTTGAGCTTACTATCAAAGCGCTGGCTCCGCAGATGAAAATCATTGCCCCATGGAGAGAGTGGGACATAAAGAGCCGTGAGGAAGAAATCGAATATGCAGAGGCTCATAATGTTCCTTTGAAAATAAATCGCGAAACAAACTATTCAAAAGATAAGAACATGTGGCATCTGAGCCATGAGGGACTTGATCTTGAGGATCCCGCCAACGAGCCGACCTACAATAAACCCGGCTTTCTTGAAATGAGTGTTTCTCCCGAAATGGCTCCGGACAAGCCGACCTATGTTGAGATAGAGTTTGAAAGGGGTACGCCGGTTGCCGTTGACGCTGAAAAGATGAAAGCCTCAGATATCATTTGGAAGCTCAATAAGCTTGGTGGAGAAAATGGCATAGGCATTATCGATATTGTAGAAAACCGTCTTGTCGGCATGAAATGCCGCGGCGTCTATGAAACACCGGGCGGCACTATTTTATATCATGCGCATCAGGTGCTTGAAACGCTTTGCCTTGACAAGGCGACCGCGCATTTGAAAGAGCAGCTTGCCGTTACTTATGCAGAACTTGTATATAACGGACAGTGGTTTACCCCGCTTAAAAAAGCCCTCGACGCATTTGTCGAAACGACCCAGGAAAATGTTACGGGAAAAGTAAAGCTGAAGCTTTATAAGGGCAATATGATAAACGCCTCTGTCATCTCACCGTATTCGCTTTATTCCGAGAACATCGCCACTTTTGGAGAGAGCGATTATAACCAAAAGGATGCCGAAGGCTTCATAAACCTGTTCGGACTTCCGATAAAAGTCAAGGCAATGCTTGAACAGGGGCTTCTGAATTAAACAGAGCTTTATATAAAAAGGCAGGCAAAATAATGCCTGCCTTTTTTATCGGGATTGAATATCTTTTGAGACTGTGCTAAACTTACCGAATACAACATTATGAGAGCAGGAGGACAAGCTATGGCAGATATAAATAAGAAGCAGGCATGGGAACTGCTGAAAGAGTATAATAAGGACAGCTTCCATTTGAAACATGCCCAGACCGTTGCGCTTTGCATGCGGCATTTTGCGGAAAATGAGGGATATGCGGAGGAAGCGGATTTTTGGGAGATTGTCGGAATGCTCCATGATCTGGATTTTGAGATATATCCTGACCAACACTGCATCAAGGCGCAGGAGATCATGCGCGAAAAGGGTCTGGACGAAAAGCTTATCCATGCTGTCGCATGCCATGGTTACGGCATATGCTGCGATATTGTACCGGAGCTGCATATGGAAAAAGTGCTTTTTGCAGTAGATGAGCTTACGGGGCTTATCGGTGCCGCCGCACTTATGCGTCCGTCAAAGAGCGCTCAGGATATGGAACTTAAATCACTTAAAAAGAAATTTAAGGACAAAAGATTTGCGGCCGGATGCAGCCGCGAAACTATAGAAAAAGGTGCGGAGATGCTGGTGTGGGAGCTTGACACACTGCTTGACAAGACCCTTAGGGCAATGTGCGCCTATGAAGACAAAATCAATGACGAGAAATACTATGAAACGTAGAAGCCCCGCTTCTTAAGGAGATAAAAATGCCTAATGGCGAGAATACCATTTTAAAAGGAAAAATATTCGGACCGCTCATCAAGTTTGCGATACCCCTTATGCTTTCGATACTTCTTCAGGCGCTTTACGGTGCCGTTGACCTTATTGTAGTCGGAAAATTCGGGAGCACATCAAGTGTATCCGCGGTATCTAACGGAAGCCAGGTCATGCATACGGTAACGGGCTTGATTACCGGGCTTACAATGGGAGTTACCGTATTGGTCGGACGTTATGTCGGCGCAAAGGATGAGGAACAAGCTGCAAGAACCGTCGGAGCGATGATAAAGCTTTTTGCTGTCATTGGGATACTTATAACAATCACTATGGTAGTATTTGCGGACAAAATTGCGGTTTTGATGCAAGTTCCCGAAGCGGCGCTTGAAAAGGCGGTCATATATATCAGAATTTGCTCATCGGGAGCGATTTTTATTGTTGCCTTCAATGCGATAAGCGGTCTTTTCAGAGGTTTGGGAAATTCAAAATCGCCGCTTCTTTTTATCGCAATCGCCTGTGCGGTAAACATTGCAGGCGATCTTTTGCTTGTCGCTGTTTTCAAGCTTGACGCGGCGGGTGCTGCTATAGCAACGGTTTTTGCCCAGACGGTCAGCGTGCTTTTCTCTATCTATAAAATCAAGAAAGACGGACTGCCCTTTGCGTTTGGGAAAGAACACCTTAAAAATACAGGCGATTTTCAAAAAAGCATTTTGAAAATCGGAGGACCTGTTGCACTTCAGGACTTTCTTGTAAGCGTTTCGTTCCTAATCATTATGGCTATAATCAACACCATCGGACTTGTTGCCTCAGCCAGCATAGGAATTGCGGAAAAGCTCTTTGTGTTTCTCGCGATTGTACCGATTTCCTTTATGTATGCGCTATCCGCTTTTGTTGCGCAGAATGTTGGTGCAAAACAGGAGCACAGGGCTATAAAGGCAATGGGTATTGCAATGATCGTTTCATTTTCATTCGGAGTTGCAATGTCAGCCCTCACATACTTTGAGGGTGATTTGCTTGCAAGGGTATTCGAAAAAAATCCGGTCGTAATTGAGTCGACACACAGCTATCTGCGCGGGGTTTCGCTTGAATACATGATAATTTCTATAGCATTCTGCTTTTTGGGCTATTTTAACGGAATCGGAAAAACAACTTTTGTAATGATTGCAGGACTTGTTTCCTCGTTCTGCTTCAGAATTCCGCTTTCCTATTACCTGAGCCGGCTTCCGAATACGGATTTATTTACTATCGGTCTTGCTGTGCCGATTTCCGCAGCTTCAAGCTTAGTTATGTGCGTCGTGTACTACTTTTTTGTGCGGGGAAAACGGCTGGATATGTAAAAAAGCGCGGAGCATTCTGGCTCCGCGTTTTAGTTTGAGGATAAAAGGTTAAAATGTGCGTATAAAAGCTGCTGCAGCCATGAAACAAGCTGTTGACAAGCTATCATAAAACTGATAAAATTTATCAGTCATATTGTAGAAATCGCAATGAAAAAGTCAGCGAGAAGCAGGCGGTGTAAAGCGAGGGAGAACGGTGAAAGCTCCTCACAGGCACTTTTTGCAGCCGCTTTTGAGCGATCCGTGAAAGCGGGCGGTTTGTCCCCGATAAAAGGCAGCATAAGATACTCCGATTCCGGGGTAAATTAGGGTGGTACCGCGAAGGCACGCTTTCGCCCCTAAAGAGTAGGGGACGGGAGCATTTTTTTTAGAGAGAGCAATATTTGGAGGAACGCAATAGACATGGAAAAGTTTGGACTTAACGAACTGAGAGAAAAATTCCTTTCATTCTTTGAGAGCAAGGAGCATATGCGCCTGCCCAGTTTTTCTCTGATACCGCAGAATGATGCATCACTGCTGCTCATAAACTCCGGCATGGCGCCGATGAAACCATGGTTTACGGGGGAGCAGGAGCCGCCCAGCCGCCGCGTCACCACCTGCCAGAAGTGCATACGTACGGGCGATATTGAAAATATCGGTCAAACTGCCCGCCACGGCACATATTTTGAAATGCTCGGGAACTTCTCTTTCGGCGATTACTTCAAAAAAGAAGCTATTGCGTGGAGCTGGGAGTTTCTCACTTCACCGAAATGGCTGGGAATGGACCCGGATAGACTGTATCCCTCCGTCTACGTTGAAGACGATGAGGCACTTGCAATCTGGCACGATGAAATCGGCATACCCGAGGAGCGCATAACGAAGCTGGGCAAGGAGGATAACTTCTGGGAACATGGTTCCGGTCCGTGCGGTCCCTGCTCAGAGATATATTATGACCGCGGCGAAAAATATGGCTGCGGCAAGCCCGACTGCAAGGTTGGCTGCGACTGTGACCGGTACATCGAGATATGGAACAACGTGTTCAGCCAGTTCAGCAATGACGGTGCGGGAAACTATACTGAACTTACACAGAAAAACATTGATACAGGCATGGGACTTGAGCGTCTTGCAGTTGTATGTCAGGACGTTGATTCACTGTTTGATGTCGATACGGTTATGAGCATCACAAATAAGGTGAGCGAAATAACAGGTGCGCGCTATGGTCAGTCGAAGAAGGTTGATACCTCACTTCGCGTCATTACCGACCATATCAGAAGTGCGACCATGATGATTTGCGACGGTGTTCTGCCCTCTAACGAGGGACGCGGCTACGTTTTGCGCAGACTTCTGCGCCGCGCCGCACGCCATGGCAAGCTTCTTGGAGTGAATGATCCTTTCCTTTATGAGGTCTGCGCCACCGTTATCGAAGAGAATAAAATCGCCTATCCTGAACTTGTAAATAAGCAGGACTACATTACACGCGTTATCAGGATAGAGGAAGAAAATTTTGCAAAGACCATAGATGCGGGTATGAAAATCGTATCCGAAATGCTTGAGGAACATAAGGAAAAAGGCGAAACGGTGTTCAGCGGAGCTGGAGCTTTCAAGCTTTATGACACCTATGGCTTCCCCGTAGACCTCACAGCCGAAATCGTGGAGGAACAGGGACTGCAAATCGACCGCAAGGTATTTAACGAGTGCATGCAGGAGCAAAGAGTCCGCGCAAGAGAGGCGAGAGCCGCCATGGGCGACCTTGCATGGGCGGGAATCGACCTTGGTCTTGACAACACACCAACGCAGTTTGTAGGCTATGACCGAACAGAGGACGAATGCAAGGTACTTGCAATCGTTGTCGGTGAGGAGATTTGCACAAAAGCGAGTGAGGGAGACGAGGCTATCATCGTTCTCGACAAGACACCGTTTTATGCGGAAATGGGCGGTCAGACAGCCGATAACGGCTTCATAAAGACGGAAATGGGCTCTTTTGAGGTCACAGATGTACAGAAAAACAAGGCCGGAAAATATATGCATCACGGTATTATGAAAAGCGGAGAAATCTCCGTTGGTGATACTGCAAACGCAAAAATCGACCTTGAGCGCCGCAAAGCAATTATGCGTGCGCACTCGGCGACCCATCTTCTGCATAAGGCACTGAAAAATGTTTTGGGAGACCATGTAGAACAGGCGGGCTCGCTTGTTGAACCAGATAGACTGCGCTTTGACTTTACACACTTCAGCGCCATAAGTGAGGAAGAAATAAGGCTTATTGAAAAGCAGGTGAACAGCGCAATTCTTGAAGGCTATAGCATTGATATCAATGAAATGCCTATGGCAGAAGCTAAAAAGATAGGTGCTGCTGCCCTGTTCTCCGAGAAGTACGGGGATATTGTAAGGGTTGTAAACATGGGCGGATACTCTATCGAGCTTTGCGGAGGGACACACCTTGACAACACTGCTAAGGTCGGCCCGTTCCGCATAAGAAGCGAATTTTCCGTTGCTTCGGGCATAAGGCGTATAGAAGCCATGGTCGGCGAGGTGGTCATAGAGGAGATGCACAGAGGCTCCGAAATCCTCCGCCGTATATCCGAAGCGCTGAAAACGAATCCCAACGACATCGAAGAAAAATTCGGTCAGCTTGTTCAAGATTTCAAGAACGCCCGAAAGCTGGTTGAAAAGCTTCAGGCACAGCAACTGAAAGTGGAAGCAGACAGGGTAATGTTCGGCGCAAAACCAGTCAAGGGACTGAAAATAATCACAGGAGTATTTCCGGATCTTACAGCCGATGACCTTCGCCAAATGGGAGATATGCTTCGTGACCGCGATGAGAATGTTGTTGCAGTTCTGTCCTCGGTTGTCGGAGATAAGATAAGTCTGCTTGCCGTCTGCGGCAATGCCGCGATAAAGAAAGGCATCCGCGCGGGAGACATTATAAAGCATGTTACATCAATAACCGGCGGAAGCGGCGGAGGAAAACCTGAGCGTGCAATGGGCGGCGCTAAGGACGAGCTTATGCTTGATAACGCCCTTGCGACTATTGACAACTATGTTGACGAAAGAGCGAAAGAATAAAAAAGGCAAATAAGCGGCGGACGCATTGAATTATCCTTACTGAAAGGAGAACTATTGTGGAAGATTGTATTTTTTGCAAAATAATTTCAGGGGATATCCCCTCTGATAAGATTTACGAGGACGATAAAGTAATAGCTTTCCGCGACATCCATCCTCAGGCTCCCGTACATTTCCTTGTTGTGCCGAAAACGCACGTCAAGTCGGCAGCTGAGATAACAGCCGAAAACTCGGACGAAGTTGCCCGGTGCTTTGAGGTAATCTCAAAGCTGGCAAAGCAGGAAAAGCTTGGCGATGGATTCCGTGTAATAAACAACTGCGGCGAGAACGCGGGGCAGACAGTTCCTCACATCCATTTTCATGTCCTTGCCGGTAGGGCTTTGGGCGGAACACTTGTGTAATCGTTTTAGACGCGATATAAATATTTTATAGATAAAAATCAGACGCCTGACGGCGGGCAGAAATGTCCGTCGTCTTTTTTTAACTTTAGCTGAAATGGGGATAAGATATGCGAAAACTGGCGATAGCCTCCATCGCCTTTTCAGCGGCGGTGTATATGTCACATTATCTTGTGCCGCCCGAATTTTTGATGTTATTCGGTGCAGTATGTGCGGTGCTGTCACTTGCGGGGCTTTTTCTGAAAAGCAGTATTCGCAGGAGCTTTTTGCTTATAACAGTTGCCGCAGCACTCGGGTTTTCGATAAGCTTTATTTCTTATGTTAGTAAAACCCTGCCCGCACGTGATGTTTCCGATTCTGAGCAAAAAATCACAGCAAGGGTCACAGACTTTCCGTCGGAATCTGAGAAATATGCAAAGGTATCCATAAGGCTTACGGGAGATAATGTCCCAAATCTCAACGCTATGCTGTATTCCTTTGACAAAGATATTTTGGAGCTTTTGCCCGGGGATATCATAAACGCCGATGTTAAGCTAAAAACGGCTGATGAGCGTTACGGTGAGCCTTTCAGCAGAGACAATGCGCGAAATATCTATCTGCGCTGTTATTTGAATGGCGGGATAGAGGTAATTGGAAAAAGCCCGCTTGCTTTCCTGTATTTTCCGAAATCAATAACAAAAAACATAAAGGAGAGCGCGGTTCGCGTATTCCCTGAGGATTCGGCTCCGTTCATCATCGCGCTGCTGACCGGCGACAAAGAGCTTCTATACGCGGATGTTAAGCTCTATTCAGATATGGCGGCAACAGGAATTTTGCATGTTGTTGCCGTTTCGGGTATGCACGTGGCATTTCTCGTGGGATTTATTCAGATGCTTATCCGAAGAAAAAAGCTCGCCTCGATGATAGGCATACCGCTTGTGTGGCTTTTTGTTCCGATTACAGGAGCAACTCCCTCAGTGGTCAGAGCGGCATTTATGCAAAGCATGGTTCTTACAGCTCCCCTTTTTGGCAGAGAAAATGACGGTATTACCTCGCTTTCGGCGGTGCTTGCCGCGCTCCTGCTTATAAACCCAAATGCCTGCGCATCAGTCGGGCTTCAGCTTTCCTTTGCCGCAACAGCGGGCATTATATTGGCAACGCCGAAAATTAATAAGGCACTTTTATCCAGATTTAGCAAATTTGGCAGATCTTCGCGAAAAGGGAGCGGGATTCCCGGAAGAGTGGCGGATAAAGCCCTCAAGGGAGTCTGTGCGGCATTTTCCGCTACAATCGGCGCGCTTATCTTCTCCACGCCTGTATCGGTTTTATATTTCGGATATGTCTCAGTCATCGGCATACTCGTGAATATCCTCATATTCTGGGCGATTTCGATTTGCTTCATATTTGGATATATAGCATGTTTTATTGGGCTTATATGGCTTCCAGCAGGAACTTTTATCGGCGCTTTGACAAGCGTATTCGTAAGGTATATTATTGCGGTAGTCGGGGCGGGTGCATCGGTACCTTATGCGGCGGTATATACGGAAAGCAACGTATTCGGTTATTGGCTTGTCCTTGTGTATATTGTTTTTATCCTGTGCTATGCATTTAGACGGAAAGAAGGGTTTCGTGCTATAATTCCGGTTTGCATTGCAGTTTCCTCATTTTGCTGTGTTATAATTTTTACAGAGTATAGCGCAAAAAATGATACGGGAACTTTTATTGCCGCAGATGTCGGTCAGGGTCAGAGCCTGATATTTACTGTAGGAAATGCTACGGCGGTTATCGACTGCGGGGGAAAGAGTACGAACAATAATGCCGGCGATACGGTTGCAAGCCTGCTTTTGGGAAGCGGACGGAAGACGGTGGATGTTCTGGCGCTTACGCACTTTGACGAAGATCATGTTAACGGTGCCGTTCGCCTCATGGCACGTATGAATGTAAGGTGTCTTGTTGTACCTGACGGTTATTTTGACAGAGCCGCGAGGGAAGAAGTTCTTAGCGCTGCGGAAAAGTACGGAGTTCAGGTTTACATAATTCGGGAAGATGCTGTAATAACGGCAGGGGATCTGAAAATAAACGTCTATACCACAAAGGGGCGGGATGAATACGGTCTGATGTTTATGGCATGCCTTGGTGATTTTGAGGCGTTTATCAGCGGTGATGCGACTATTTCCGAGGAACAGCGGTTTTTGATAAATCATACTCTTCCCGATACTGAACTGTTTGTGGCTGGGCATCACGGCTCAAAATACTCAAGCTGCGATGAGCTTTTAAATGCTCTGAACGCTGAATATGTTATAGTTTCATGCGGATACAACAGCTATGGGCATCCGACGGAGGAAGCGCTTAAAAGATTCAAAAATGCAGGGATGGAGATATATAGGACCGATCAAATGGGAACTATAAGTGTAAAAATAGGCGGCTGAGGAGGGATAGCTTGGCGAAGAATGATAAACGCGAAAAAAAGACAGATTACGGTTCTGTTTTACGCGATCTGAAGGAAAATGGTCCGGGAAGGCTCTATCTGCTTTGGGGAGCTGAGGATTACCTGCGCGAGAGCTATTTTGATGAAATAAAAAAGCTTTGCCTTGACGGAGGGGGGGCGGATTTCAACCACCATAGACTAAGCGGAGCATCTTTGGATATGCAGAAGCTGAGCGAGTCTGTGGACACCATTCCCTTCATGGGTGAAAGAACGCTTGTTGAAGTGCGGGATTTTGATATCAATTCGATAAAAGACGAACAGGTGGATAGGCTTAAAAACATAGTTTCCGATATTCCGGAATATTCAACGGTGGTTTTTCTTCTTCCCACGGGCTATGAGCCCGACGGGCGCCTTACGGCGATAAAGACGTTAAAAAAGCTTGGAAATGCGATAGAATTTACTACTCAGCCGCAGAGCCTTTTGATAAATTGGATAACGCGGCGCTTTGCCGCCTTGGGCAAGAGCATTGGCAAAGAAGGGTGCGAGAAGCTGATTTTTACTTCAGGTGAACTTATGACAAGACTTATACCGGAAATCGAAAAAATTGCCGCCTGTGCGAAGTCCGATGCGGTGACAGTCAAAGATATCGAGAAAGTTGCCCAGCGCATACCCGAGGCAAGCGTATTTGAGATGACCGACCGCCTGGCGCAAAAAAATTTCAATGCCGCGGCGGAGCTTATGGCAGAGCTTTTGCAATCTGGCGAACATCCTATAAAAATTCTTGCTATGATAGGCTTCCAGATGCGCAGGCTCTTCACTGCGAAAGTGGCACTGGACAAAGGTTTGGGCAAGGATTTTGTAATGGAGGCCTGCGGAATAAATCATCCGTTTTTTGCTGAAAAACTCCTCAAGTCCGCTTCAGGCTTCTCATTAGATAAGCTGAAAACGGCGGTTGAATTATGCGCGGAAAGCGATTACCGAATGAAAAGCTCATCCGAGGACGATGGGGATATTCTGAAAGAGCTTTTACTTAGGATCGCTGTGGAGGAGACTTGATGATAAAGGTAAATGAGGTCGTTGTCGTTGAGGGACGCTATGACAAAAACACCCTCAGCCAGATTATCGACGGAACGATAATCGAGACCGAGGGTTTTGGGATATTTTCTGATAAGGAAAAGCTGGAGCTTTTGCGCAGGCTTGCCGAAAAAAGGGGGCTCATCATACTAACCGACAGTGATGGCGCGGGTTTTGTTATAAGAAATTACCTGAAAGGCTCTATAGACCCTAAATTCGTGAAAAATGCCTATATACCTGACATTATGGGCAAGGAAAAAAGAAAATGCTCGCCCTCCAAAGAGGGAAAAATCGGCGTTGAGGGGATGAGTCGCGAGGTCATAATATCGGCTTTAACTAAGGCGGGCGTATCTTTCGTGGAAAATGGCAGTGAAAATCCGCGCGGCACAATAACTAAAGCCGATCTTTTTGAATTGGGACTCTCTGGCGGAGCAAAAAGCCGCGAAAAAAGGCAGAGACTGCTGAAAGAGCTTCATCTGCCGGAGAGGCTTTCTTCCAACGCCCTGCTTGACATTTTAAACGCGCTGATGTCAAAAGATGAGCTTTATAAGCTGCTTGGATCATGAAAGCGCCTGCACGCACAAAAATGAACATCACCTGCTGTTTTACCTATATATAGTGAGAAAACTGTTAATTATGTTTTTGACATACAAATAAATGTAGCGCTTGTGATGGAAATGTGATACAATACCGCAATAAAGATTATTACATAATGATAAATGCCTAAAAAAGCAAAAACTGAATTTGAGGGAGAACTGTCATGAGATGTCCTTTTTGTGGTTATGCCGAAAGTAAAGTTATTGATTCGCGCCCGGCAGAGGAAGGTGCAACCATACGCCGCCGCAGGGAATGTCTTGCCTGCCAAAAAAGGTTTACTACCTATGAGATTATGGAGCGGCTTCCGCTTGTCGTTGTAAAGCGCGACGGCAGTCGTCAGACTTTCGACAAAATCAAGGTTATGAACGGCATGCTTAGAGCTTGCGAAAAACGACCGGTCTCGATTCAGGCGCTTGAAAAAATAGCGGACGATATCGAGCAGGAACTTCAAAACTCGCTTGAGCGCGAGGTGACCACTACCGAAATAGGTGAAATGGTCATGCAAAAACTTAAAGATGTCGATGAAGTTGCCTATGTGCGTTTTGCGTCTGTTTACCGCCAATTTAAGGACGTAAACACCTTTTTCGAGGAATTATCAAAGCTTATCGACGGTAAAAAAGTTTAAAGAATCGAGCCTATCGTTATACGCTCCATTGCGGATATGCTGCGAAGCTGCTCTTTAAGCCTTCTGTATGCAGCTTCCGGCACTTCTTCCTCGCTTTGCAGTTTCGACAGGAGCTCGTAGTATGCGTCCGTAACGAGATCGACCTCGCTGTGGCGCAGCATTATATGAGTGTATGGCTCCCAGCTGAGCCAATTGTCCAAAGACTCTTTAACGAGCGATATCGCAGCATCAGCGTCACCGTTAATGAAGAGCTTTTCGGCGGCTTCTACGTCGTTGGTAAGCATATCGGTTCTGCTTTCAACATATCGAATGTTTACCAGAGAAAGTGCAAAAATTATGAGAATCAGCGATACGGCAACAAGTTCGCGCTTCATTTTTTATCCTCCGATTTTGCAAAGTAAATCTGTCCGGCTTCGTTCACCGACATTAAATATACGTCCTTTGGGCTTTTTACCTTACGTGCGGTAAGCTCTTTCTGAAGCCATTTCTCATCCTTTTCTATAAGACTGAGATTCTTTTTCATAATTTGCCCGTTATTTATGACTATAACGGGATAGCCGCTGTCGCTGGTTTCAAGCTGCAGCTGACCTGCGGTTACTGGGCGTTCCGAAGGAAAAAGGACTATATTAAGATTTCCGTCCGTTTCAAGAATGGCATACTTTATTTTGCTTATATCCAGAACACTTTGATTGCGAAGTTCCTCCGCAAGCTCGTCCGGTGTGAAACGGTTTTTCTTCATCTGCTCTTGGTTTATTACGCCGTCTATTATCAAAAAACTTGGTTTTCCGCACAAAAGCTCTTTTGCGCGGGTGCTTTTTACCATAATTCCTGAAATAATAAGTTCGCAGCACAGCAGGATGATTATCGGCAGGACCCCGTTCATCAGAGGTATGCCGATATCTTGGAGCGGATGCGCCGCAATGTCTGAAATTAAGACTGTTATTACAAGTTCGGAAAGCTCCAATTCACCAAGCTGCCGCTTTCCCATCAAACGCATTGCGGTAAGAAGCGCAAGAAAAATAATAATGGTTCTCAAGAAGATAATTGCCAATTTCAGCACCCCCTGAGTATTAGATTGACCAATCATATGCAAATTATGAAAGTATATTTTATTTTGGGTTTTGCCAGGCGGAAAAGAAGAAAAAGGGAGAGCGGATGCATCGATTTTATGCATATCAACGGCACAGTTCTTTAGGATGATATTATGCGCTGATGCAGAGTGGCATATAGCAGTTTTACATTTAGGAGGTGTTCTATGAAATTTACAAAAATGCAGGGCTGCGGAAATGACTATGTATATGTAAACTGTTTTGAGGAAGCGGTTGCTGACAGACCGAAGCTTGCGCGATTTGTAACAAACCGTAATTTCGGCATTGGAAGCGACGGGCTTATTTGCATTTGCCCTTCCGATGTTGCCGATTTTAAAATGGATATGTACAACATAGACGGAAGCTCCTCCCAGATGTGCGGGAACGGCATCCGCTGTGTGGGCAAATATGTCTATGATAAGGGCATGACAGAGAGTACAAGGATTACTGTCGAGTCCGGAGGCAGTGTCAGGACGCTTGACTTGAATGTGGAGGACGGCAAGGTTAAGACCGTCCGCGTAGATATGGGTTCGCCGGAACTGCGCCCCCAATATATCCCCTTGGCAGAGCGTGGGCGAAATTTCATAAATCGCCCCGTTATAGTAGGCGATGAGGAGTATTTTTTAACAGCACTTTCTGTGGGCAATCCTCATGCGGTAGTTTTTGTGTCCGATGTGGAAGAGATAGACATTGGAGTGATCGGACCGAAGTTTGAAAAGCATCCCTTGTTTCCCGAGCGGGTAAATACGGAGTTTGTGCAGATTATAGACGAAAACACCCTTAAAATGCGGGTTTGGGAGCGCGGCTGCGGTGAAACACTCGCCTGCGGCACAGGTGCTACCGCGTCTTTGGTTGCAGCGGCTCTTTGCGGTCACACAGGAAACAGCGCGACAGTCCGTCTTTTGGGCGGGGAACTTTTCATAGAGTGGAACAGGGAAAGCAATAAGCTTTATATGACAGGACCTGCCGTTACGGTCTTTGACGGTGAGCTTTATATATAGATTTGCATGTGCGACAAGCAATTTCGGCGGCAGGATTTGCTGAAATGCTGTCCTTTTATAAATACCCACGATTAATATGAACTAAATAATCTCAAGGAGAACAACAATGCTTACTGTAAATGAAAATTTTCTGAAGCTTCCCGGGAATTATCTGTTTGCCGAAATCGCAAATCGCATTTCAGCCTATAAAGCTGAAAATCCCGAAAAGAACCTTATCTCGCTGAGCATAGGTGATGCCACCCGTCCGCTTTCTCCCGCCGTCATTACGGCCATGCATAAGGCTGTTGACGAGATGGGCACGATTGAGGGTTTCCATGGTTACGGACCGGGAGAGGGCTATGCCTTTTTGCGCGAAACGATTCGGGACAAGGCCTACCTTCCTCTCGGAGTTGATATTTCCGTAGATGAGATATTTATCAGCGACGGGGCAAAGAGCGACTGCGGAAATATAGGCGACATTTTAGGACCTGACAACGCAGTTGCGGTATGCGACCCGGTTTATCCTGTTTATGTCGATACAAACGCTATGGCAGGCAGGGCGGGCGACTATGACGGAACGCGCTGGACGGACATTATATATATGCCCTGTAATGAGGCAAACGGCTTTATGCCGGAGCTTCCTGTGCGCAAACCGGACATGATTTATCTGTGCTTCCCGAACAATCCGACGGGAACAGCGGCAACAAAGTCCCAGCTGAAGCTGTGGGTCGATTATGCGCTCAAAAACGGGGCTTTGATTTTATTTGACGCAGCTTATGAGGCGTATATTACAGAAGAAGGAATTCCCCACAGCATTTATGAAATCGAAGGCGCAAAGGAATGTGCGATTGAGTTCCGCAGCTTTTCAAAGACAGCGGGCTTTACGGGCAACCGCTGTGCGTATACGGTCGTACCTATGGATCTGAAGTTCGGAGGCGCTTCGCTGAACAAACTTTGGGATCGCCGTCAATGCACTAAATTTAATGGTGTTCCATATGTAGTACAGCGCGCGGCTGAGGCGGTTTATTCCGATCAGGGTATGAAAGAGGCGCGTGAAATCATAGATTATTATATGAATAACGCAAAACTTATTCGGCATGGACTCAAAAATGCGGGACTCACTGTTTACGGAGGTGTCAATTCCCCGTATGTATGGATAAAAACGCCCGCCGGAGCCGACTCGTGGGGATTCTTTGACAAGCTGCTCTACGGTGCAGGCGTTGCGGTTACTCCGGGTGCCGGATTTGGACCGGAGGGAGAGGGCTTTATCCGTCTGACGGGCTTTGGCGATGCGGAACTGACAAAACAGGCTGTCGAGCGTATTATAGCGATTTTATAGTTCGATTAAATTAAAAGCAATAAATATAAAATGCGGCGAAAGCCGTCCGCGACTGGAGGAAACTATATGTGCGGAATTGTCGGTTATACAGGAAGCAAACAGGCGGCTCCGATACTTTTGGAAGGTCTTGCGAGACTTGAATACAGGGGATATGACTCTGCCGGCATTGCTATCAATGACGGTGACAAAATAAATGTGGTAAAGGCTATGGGTCGGCTTGCCGTACTATGTGAAAAGAGCAACGGAGGCGCTGCCGCCCCCGGCTGCATAGGTATCGGACATACACGGTGGGCAACACACGGCAAGCCATCGGATGCCAACTCTCACCCTCATGTGAGCGAAAACGGACGCATTGCTATCGTCCACAACGGCATCATCGAAAACTATGCGTCTTTAAAGGAGATGCTTGTCAACAGAGGCAGGGTCTTCAAATCGGAAACAGATACCGAGGTTGCCGCCCAGCTTATTGACTACTATTACAACGGCAATATTTTGGAAGCGGTTTCGAGGGCTGTCCGCGAGCTTGAGGGGAGCTATGCTCTTGGTGTTGTCTGTGCTGACGAGCCGAATACTATTGTCGGCGTTAAAAGCCACGCACCTCTCATCGTTGCATACAGTGATGACGGCAACTTCTTTGCATCCGACGTTATGGCGGTCATCAGCCATACCAAAACGGTTACATATCTTGAGGATGACGAAATAGCAGTCGTCCGCAATGACGGCATTAAGTTCTATACACCGTTTTTGGATGAGATAAAGAAAGAAAAGTGCATTGTCGACTGGGACATCTCCGCCGCCGATAAGTGCGGTTACGAGCACTATATGTATAAGGAGATCATGGAGCAGCCCGATGCGGTTAGGCGCACTATAGAACCTTACATATCGGACGGAAGGGTAGACCTTTCAGCCGTACTTGACAGGGACTATGTAAAAAAACTCAACAGGATATTTATCGCTGCCTGCGGTTCGTCCTACCATGTGGGCGTAATAGCAAAATACAATATAGAAAAGCTTGCGAGAGTTCCCGTTGAAGTCGTGCTTGCTTCCGAATTCCGCTACTGCGACCCTATAGTTGATCAGAACACGCTTGTAATATGCATAAGCCAATCGGGAGAGACAGCAGATACGCTTGAAGCGCAGAGAGAAGCAAAGCGTTTGGGGGCGGCTACCCTTGCAATCGTAAATGTCGAGGGCAGTTCTATTGCCAAGAGTGCAGACAAGGTGATATATACAAAGGCGGGACCGGAAATCGCCGTTGCCACAACAAAGGCATACAGCACGCAGCTTGCTGTTACGGTGCTTATTGCGCTCTATACTGCGGAATGCTGCGAAGCAATTCCGGATAGCGAATATGACAAAATACTGTCAGAGCTCCTCTCTGTTCCCGAAAAGATGCTTAAAATTCTGGATGATAAGGCTAATATACAGTACCTTGCGTACCAACATTTTAACAATGAGGATTTGTTCTTTATCGGACGCAACATTGATTATGCGCTTTCTCTTGAAGGTTCGCTGAAGCTCAAAGAGATTTCATATATTCACTCGGAGGCATATGCCGCGGGTGAGCTGAAGCATGGGACAATATCCCTTGTGGTTGATGATACGCTTGTTATTGCCGTTGCATCTTACGGACGCCTTGTTGAGAAAACACTCAGCAACGCGCTTGAAGTAAAGGCACGCGGTGCGCACGTTATGGGGATAACAACTGAGAGCCTCAAGCAAAAAGTGGGAGCTGTGACCGATGAGATTATCACCATCCCCGATACGCACGAAGTTCTTTTGCCATCTCTTGCTGTACTTCCATTACAGCTTTTTGCCTACTATGTTGCCCTTTACAGAGGCTGCGATATAGATAAGCCGAGAAATCTTGCCAAAAGCGTCACAGTGGAATAATATCGTGTTATTATAAGGCTTGTCGCTGCGGCAGACCATTAAAGCTTACCTTTACTGAATTCTGATAAAGGTAAGCTTTTGGTTATAATACGGCAGAGATGTTTTTTATTTATGACGGGCATACTTTTATTATCTATGTTTATGATATCTGTATGCAGGGGCAATAAAAGCGGATTAACAGAGGTGTAATATGTCGGAAATTTATCTTGCAGGCGGCTGCTTTTGGGGAACGGAAAAATACATTGCGTCTATCCGCGGGGTTCAATCGACGCAGGTAGGCTATGCAAATGGCAAGACAGTGAATCCCACTTATGAAGAAGTTTGCAATCAGAATACGGGACATGCGGAAGCAGTTCGGGTGATTTATGACCCCGGGGTCATTCCGCTGGAATTTTTGCTGGAGCTGTATTATGAATCGATTGACCCTGTTTCGATTAACCGTCAGGGAGGCGATTCGGGAATGCAGTATAGGACGGGCATCTACTATGTAAATGAAGCCGATTTGCCGCTGATTGAGCACTCTATTTCACAGCTGCAAAAACGCTATGATAAACCCGTTGCTATTGAGGTGGAGCCGCTTGACAATTTTAGTCCGGCAGAGGAATACCATCAAAAATATCTCGACAAAAACCCGGGCGGGTATTGCCATATTCGAAAGGATAAGTTTGAGAAAGCGGCGAAAGCCCTTGTCAACCCTGCTGTTTATAAGGCTCCTGATGATGACAGGCTGCGCAAAATTTTGACCCCGATGCAGTATGAGGTTACGCAGAACAATGCCACCGAACCGCCGTTTAAAAACGAATTCTTCAATACGTTTCAATCCGGAATCTATGTGGACATTATCACCGGCGAGCCGCTTTTTGCATCAAGTGATAAATTTGAATCCGGCTGCGGCTGGCCGAGCTTCTCAAAACCTATTGACCCCAGTGTTATTTGCGAGAAGAAAGATACTTCTCATGGTATGATTAGAACTGAGGTGAGAAGTAGAGCGGGGAATGCACATTTAGGTCATGTGTTTAATGATGGACCGAAAGAACTGGGCGGGGTGCGCTACTGCATAAACAGTGCATCTCTGCGGTTTATACCTGAAGAAGAAATGGAAAGTGAAGGATACGGATATTTATTGGAACTGATACGATGAAGCTTTGCTGTTATCCCGCGCTGATTCTTAGATAAAACAGAAATCTTGCCAAAAGCCCGCCTGCGGAACATTGCTCCGCAAGCGGGCTTTTGGCAGCTGCGGATGATAATTTGAGGCAGTGTGTTTTAAAAGCGGAAATGCAAGTTTTTATCTTTGAAATCTTTTTATATAATACTGAAGAATGAAATAGGTTTACCTTGTATTACACGACAAGAAATACTATAATGATACAAGGTCGATACAATTTCAAGGCAATATTCTCACCGAGAGGGTGGAAAAATTGATTAAAATATTGATAGTTGAGGACGAAAAGGCAATAAATGACCTCATTGAGATGAACTTGACCGAAGCAGGCTACGACTGTACCTGTGCATATGATGGAATAGTGGCGGCAGATATCATCGAAAAGGAACGATTCGACCTCATTTTGCTTGATATTATGCTTCCGGGCGCTAACGGATATGAGCTTATGGACTATATAAAACCGCTTGAGATGCCCGTTATTTTTCTTACAGCCAAGGGCAGCGTGCAGGACAGGGTAAAAGGATTGAAGCTTGGAGCGGACGACTATCTTGTCAAACCATTTGAAATAGTGGAACTTCTTGCAAGGGTCGAAACCGTTTTACGCCGTGCCGGTAAGACGCAGACGATAATCAAAGTGGACGACATAATGATAGATACAAGGGCCCACACTGTCATGCGCGGAAGCCGCGAGATACAGCTTACCATGAAGGAATTCGATCTGCTCCTTCTGTTTGTCCGCAACCGCAATATAGCGCTTTTTCGCGAAACACTGTATGAAAGAGTCTGGGAAAGCGACTATATGGGTGACAGCAGAACGGTCGACCTTCACGTTCAGCGTCTTCGCAAGAAGCTGCATTGGGAGGACAAAATTAAGGCTATATATAAGGTGGGATACCGATTAGAAGTATGAGAGCCTATTCGTTTCCAAAGACATTTGCAGTTGCAGCATCTATAATTGCGGTAATACTGTTTGCAGGGGAATGTTTGTTCTTTTCATTTAACCCTGCAATGGCAATGGACTACTATGAATTATATGTTATATTTTTGATTCTTGCCTCAATTTTGGGGGCACTGCTGTTTTCTGCGCTCATTTATGCGGTTTCGCCGAAGACAGAGCCTAAATCGAAAATGAATACTGCCGAGATAACGAAACTTCAAAATGAGTTGACTCATCTTGAAGATATAGCGGCAAGGCGCGAGGACTTTATCGCAAGCTTTGCACATGAACTTAAAACCCCGCTTACGGCAATTATCGGCTATGCCGATATGCTTCGCTCAAAGGAAATGGCTCCAAAGACGAGATTTACGGCGGCGGGTTATATTTTTTCAGAGGGGAAACGCCTTGAGGCGCTTTCCCTTAAATTGCTTGATATAATAGTTGTGGGTAGGCAGGAGTTTGAAAAACGCAAATACGATGCCGGCGTACTAATACGCGAGGTTGCTGCAGTTACCGTTCCATCTGTCGGTGATGCAGGCATGACACTTGATATACGATGGGAAAAGGGCGAAGTGGAGATAGAGCCCGACCTCTTCAAAACACTTTTGATAAATCTTGTAGACAACGCAAGAAAGGCAAGCAAAATAGGGCAGAGCATAGAGCTTTTCGGCAAGAACGAGGAGGACGGCTATTCGTTTTATATCCGCGATTATGGTACAGGTATGAAATCTGAGGAGATTACAAAAATCGCAGAGCCGTTTTATATGGTGGACAAAAGCCGTTCCCGCGCCCAGAACGGAGCGGGGCTTGGACTTGCTCTTTGCAAGCGTATAGCAGAACTTCACGGTACCGAGCTGCAATATTACAGTGAAGAAGGCAAAGGCACGACCGTCCGTATTTTTCTTGCGGGGGGTGCCCAGACGTGAATAAACTGCTTAGAATCCTACTGCCCATACTGCTTACAGCTTCAATAATACTGCTGGCGGCGTGGCTGCCAAAGGAAATTTTTAAAGATACGTATGACGAACTCGATGGACCTAAGGCAATGGATAAGGAATCTCCGGTCGGTATCATGCGGTCAAAATATCTTGCAAGAGCGCTGTGCACTTCAGAGAGATTTTTATACGAGGATGAAGAGGCGGTGAATCCTGAACAGCGCGCCGAAATCCTTCAAACACTGTTTGATTTTTTTTCGAAAATCGGAGTTCCCGAATTCTTTTACGCGGAATTAGAGACGCTTAACGATTCGGCAGTTATTGGAAGCATGTCGATCAACACAAAAGGCGGGGCAAAACTGCCCGTTATTCATATATACCTTGAGTGGGAGGTATTTTGGTCAAACTGGCTGGAAGCATACATAGACGCGGATACAGGGAAAATCCTTTATCTCTATATAAGCGGAAGCTGCATAGATAACACTATTATACAAAATAAAAGCGGGCAGAAGCCCACACTTGATGTAGTTACCGCGGTTTTCGGAGAGCATACGGGCTATATTGCCCAAGGTGTCGAATACTCAACAAATCCGAACGAAAACGCCGTTATTGTGCGCTATTCCGATGGAACAGCCGAAGCGGAGTACAAAATAAACAATGTTTATTACGAAGGCACCATGTATGACCTTAAAATTATGCCGCTGCCATAGGCTTGACAAAAGCATGAATAGCAAGGTGTGCATATTATAAATCTCCGCCGCTCTGTATAAGCAAATAAAAATCAGGGGCGTATCCGTATTAAGACCGCAACTTTATAGACAATTTTAAGGAAAAGCAGACAGCAAAATATGCTGTCTGCTTTCGAGGTTTAAACAGTATATTTAGAAGCTTATTCGACAAATTCATTGAAAATGACACATTATTTTATGCTTTGTTTTAAGCTGCCAGTAAAAAATGGGGAAGCGGCTCTGTTTAAAGACCACAGACCCGCATATACCGTCATTATGGGAAGATCTTTATTTTGGTAACGCGGCTCAAACGCCAGATGCTCAGGGAGAAGTTAAAGATTTCTTCAAAGAAAATGATTCCGATATATCCGTTTAGAGCAAATTCAGGCAATAAGGTGTAGACCAAAATGACTCCGAAAAAAGCGTCCAGTATGTTGAAGCCCATTGACCACATATGCTCGCCTAAACCTTTCAGACAGCCGTCTGTGACCATATCCATGTACATTATCGGTATAAGGAAGGCAAATATCCTGAGGTAGTAACCAGCTTCCTCACTTTTGTAAATCGCCTTGCCAAGCGTTTCAGATAAGATAAAAATAATAAGGCCGATAAACAAAGAAAATCCGAGGGACTTTCGCAGCAGCGCGGAAACAGTTTTTGATATTTCCTCCTTTTTCCCCGATACCTGCGCCGCCGTCAGCTCCGGAACGATCAGTTCCGCAAGTGCCGTTATAATGCAGGACGGGAAAAAGATTATCGGAAATACCATGCCCTGAATAGTGCCATAGCCGGCAAGGGCGGAGTTTGCGGAGTAGCCCGCTTTTTTCAGACCGCGCGGGACAAGAAGCTGCTCAAGCGTTGACAGGGAACTCCGCGCATAGGCTGAAAGCGCAAGCGGAACGGCTATGCTCAGCATTCGTGTAGGCAGACGGGGTGAGGACTCGGATTTTTCTCCGTATTTCCGGCGGTCCAGAAGAAAAACAGTAAGCATCATAAGGAAAGAGCATATCTCTGCGGCGGTGCTTCCCGCGGAAACCGCAGCACAGCTTTTTTCAAGGTCACCTTCGGGAGCAAAACCAAGAAAAACAACTACGAGACCTATTCTTATAAGCTGTTCTGAAACCTGAACGGCAGCAGCCTTGAATATCCTCCCGCTTGCGGTGAAGTAGCCGTAAATTACAGAGGACAATGAAATAAACGGCAGACTCAGAGAAAGGATGCGGAGAGACATAACGGTCCTCGCGTCTCCTACCCAAAGAAACCCTATAGGCTCGGCACAAAGATATAGGATTAGAGCTGAAGAAATACCGAAAAACAGGCTGTATGAAATGCAAAGCCACATGGCGCGCCCTACGCCGCCCGCCCGATTTAGCCCAAGCTCCTCAGAAATAAGGCGCGTTGAGGCAAAGCGTATGCCGGAAATCGCAACAGTTGCCGCAAGGAAGCTGACAGAACCGACAAGACCGTATAGCCCGACTCCCGCAGCACCTATCCTTGATACCAGCCACATCTGGAAGATAAGGGCGATGCACCTCATGACAAGTGATGAGCCTGTTAATAGCACTGTGTCATGCATTAGTTTTTTTTTATTCACAAAAAGCTTGCCCCCTTTGCCGTATACGCAAGTATATGCGGCAGGGGGGACAAATTTTCTATTTAAGAGCGTTTACAATATTTATAGGCAAAAAGAAGCCCGATTGTTGGAAGTGCTCATATTCAGTTAAGCGTACCGTCGTTTATGACAAAAAGTTCGTCGATTCGTCTGCGGAGTCTCTCGTTTTCCGGCTTTGACAATTCCGGATCGTTTTTCAGAAGCTCCTGCGCCGCTTCCTGCGCGTCATGCAGAACCCGAATGTCAGTGCATAGATCGGCAATATGCATTTCAGGAAGTCCGTGCTGGCGGGAACCGAAAAAGTCTCCGGGACCGCGAAGCTTTAGGTCTTCTTCAGATATCTTGAAGCCATCGGAAGTCTGTTCCATGACCTTAAGTCTTGATTTTGAGATTTCATTGTCCACATCCGAAAACAGTATGCAGTAGCTTTTGTGAGTGCCTCGTCCGACACGTCCGCGAAGCTGATGAAGCTGGCTTAAACCGAAGCGTTCCGCGTTTTCAACCACCATGAGAGAGGCATTGGGAACATCGACGCCCACTTCTATTACTGTGGTGGAAACAAGTATGTCAATCTCCCCGTCTACAAAGGCCTGCATCGTCCTATCCTTTTCCGAAGTCTTCATTTTGCCGTGGACACAGCCAACGCGTAGGTCGGGAAACACCTTGCTCTGAAGTTCGGCGGAATACTCTTTTGCGCTTTTGAGGTTTTGCGGGCGCTCCTCGTTTTCATCAATGGCAGGACATACAACGAAGACCTGTCTGCCGTCTTTGACCTGCTTGAGCATGAAGTTATAGATGCGCTCCCGCATATCCTCACCGACCGCGAAAGTGTCGACTTTCTTTCTGCCCGGAGGAAGCTCATCGATTATTGAAACATCAAGATCACCGTAAATTATCAAGGCAAGTGTGCGGGGAATAGGCGTTGCCGACATAACGAGTGTGTGTGGGCTATGGCCTTTTGCTATGAGCGCCGCCCGCTGGTTTACACCAAAACGATGCTGCTCATCGGTTATTACGAGAGCGAGCTTATTAAACTCTACGCTGCCGCTGAGAAGGGCATGAGTGCCGACAAGAAGATCCGCTTCGCCTTCTTTTACCGAAGCAAGAACCTCCCGTTTCTGCTTCGCGGTCATGGAGCCGGTCAGCTTAAAAACTTTGATTCCGAAAGGGGAGAGGAGTTCGCAAAAGGTTTTATAGTGCTGATTTGCAAGAATCTCTGTCGGTGCCATAAACGCGCTTTGAAGTCCTCCCTCGTACACGCACCATATACAGGCGGCGGCAACTATGGTTTTTCCGCTGCCTACATCGCCCTGAACAAGCCTGTTCATAGCAGCACCTGAACTCATATCCCTTGCACATTCGGCAATTGCCCGCTTCTGGGCGCCTGTTAAGACGAAAGGCAGGCTTGAAAAGAAACGTTCCAGTCTGGGTGCAGTAACTGTTATGCCGCTTTTTTTGATTCTTGAGTTTTTCATTCGCGTGAGCGCGCAGGAAAGAACGAAAAGCTCCTCAAATATCAGCCGCCTGCGCGAAAGCTCCAGAGCCGTGTAATCGGAAGGAAAATGGATGTTTTCAAAAGCATATGGCGACTTGCAAAGCTGAGCTTTTTCAGCGACAGAATCGGGGAGAGCATCGGGAAGCTTTGCCGAACATTCATCAAGTCCGCGCCGTATCGCAGAAATGAGCATCTTCTGCGAAATACCCGATGTCAGACGATAAATAGGTACAATGCGGCCTGTGAGCGAGTGCGGAGTGTCCTCCGGCTCAAACAAGGGATTTATCATCGAACGGCGCTGACCTTCAAGCGTTACCTTTCCATAGAAAACATAGGACTTGCCCATTTGAAGCTGATAGCGGATATAGCTTTGATTGAAATATGTAACATCTATCGAACCGCTGTCATCAACGATTCTGAACTTCACAAGCTCCATTCCGCGGCGAATCCTGCTCAAAGTAGGCTCGTCCGCGATTACAGTGCGGACGCAGGCGGATTCTCCCTGTTTAAGCGCCGCGATAGGGACGGTTTTTGTCCTGTCCTCGTATGTGCGCGGGAAAAAACAGATCAAATCGCGAAGGGTACTTATGCCTAATTTCGCAAGAGAGTCCGCACGCTGCTGACCTATACCTTTAAGATATCTTATGTCATCAGATAGCTCTGCCATATCGCACCTCCATTTGACGCCTTTTCTTGGAAGAATTCCGCTGTTTCGATGTTGCATTTGCATATTATACCATAGCCGCGAAGCGGCATTATGGTATATGTATTTTAATCCTGTATAATGACTGCGGTCATTATACCATAAAAAGCCGGAATATGTAAAATATACGTGATTAGGGGATATTTTAGCACTATATAATATCGTTTTCGGAGAAACATTTTTGTTTGTATTTCGTCAAACAACTAAGAAAAAATTAAGGAGAACCCGCCGATGAAAAAGATTGTCATACTTTTAAGCTGTGCCCTGCTTGTCATATCTCTTGCAGCCTGCGGAAGTGGAAAAAACACCGAGGCAAAACCCGGAGACACGATGAGTCTTGAAGAAATATTCGACAGTATACTCAAAGATGTCGATGGTATGCCGGAAGTTTCAGAAACCGAAGTAACAGATGAAAATTATCACTATTACCTGTTTATAGAGCCTGTTGAAGGCGCCGAGGCCCTTGCAGCAGACAGCATTATAAACGCGGTACCGCATTCTGCTGTTCTCCTTCGTCTGCCGGAGGAAGCTGATGCGTCTAAGGTTGCTGAGGATATTGAAAAAAACGCCAATCCCCGCAAGTGGATATGTGTCGGTGCCGAAAAGACTATTGTCAAAGCTCACGGCAGCACGATTTTGCTGGTTATGTCATTTACAGACACAGCAGATAAGATTGCCTCGAATTTTGATGCTCTCTGGGCATAGAAATGAAAACAGGAAAAGTGGAGATGCCATACAGGATAATATACTGTATGGCATTTTCGCAGCAAAAAGCGCTTGCATATATCCGCCTGCAGTGGTAAAATAGCAAACACATGATATCTGCGGGTGTAGTTCAATGGCAGAACATCAGCTTCCCAAGCTGAATACGTGGGTTCGATTCCCATCACCCGCTCCAAAACCGTTTCTATAGGATCAATTTATGGTATCCTATAGAAACTTCTTTGTTTATAATAGCATTTGCTTTGTCTTAGTGCACATGGTATAATGACCGCAAAGCAGTCATTTACCTTTATTTAGATCATATATATCATAACGCTGCTTTCGCGGCTATGGTGACCGCAGTCATTATACAGGGTTAAAATACATATACTATTGCCCTATACATGCAGTAAAATTTAAGCAGACGAACGCCGCGGCACTTACATAATTAGTTAAAAAATATTTACAATAACTCTCTGACATTAAATAACATAAGGAGGCAGCAAAATGTGTTGTAAAAATTGTGAAACTCAAATTGTTGAAGATTCGGATTTTTGTCCTGAGGATGGGGTTATGCAAAGCCCGGATTGTGCACAGAATTCCAAGAAAAAGGCAAAGCCGTTTTATAAAGAATGGTGGGTTTGGACAATTGCCGGCGCTACCACAGTAATCAGTATAGCAGTATTGTTGACCTATAGGAAAGACAAACGGTTATATAAAAAAGTACTCGACCGTATAATATGATATTAAAAAACCGCCCTCTGTGTTTCGGCACCGGGGGCGATATCTGATAAGGGCATGGAAAGCATAAACTTAAATCTTGAAAAAACTCAGTCATTTTTAATATCAAAAGTTTACGTGCTGATTTAAACAACTGGCACCATCTGTTATGATTTTCCAAAGTTTAAAACCGAGTGAACAAGTTAGAAAGCCCCCATGGAACTAAATCCACGGGGGCTGCTTTTAGTTGTGGCTGCAAGAAAAATGTGTGCCTTTTGCAGCTATTATCTTACTCGACCTCTTTTAATCAGATTGATAATTGCCAACAGCACGACAGATCCTAAAAGTGCAACGAGAAAACTCTTTAGGTTGAATCCGGTTATATCCCATCCGCCGAGATAATTCATTAGAAAACCGCCGATAAATGCACCGATGATACCAACAATGATATTTGCGAATGCCCCCATTGTGGCATTCTTTTTCATAATGATACTTGCGACCCAGCCAGCCAGTCCACCAAGTACGATCCAAGATAAAATTCCCATATTTAGCCTTCTTTCAATAGTAATTTCATTTGCTATATATTTATTTTAACACGCTAATAAATTTTTATTATATTTTATATATATAATAGAAAAGGCTCAATACTATTAGATAGTGTTAAGCCCTTTTATTATAAGCAATAATGCGAAAATTACTCAAAGTCGAATATACGATTTATTTGTTCTGTATTTAATAGCTATAATCTTTTGGCGTCAGTGGGATTATTTAGAATGCCAAAAGCTATCAGTATTGTTCCGATGGCGTCAAGCACTGCGGTAAATGTACTATGGGTTATGCCGGCCTTTTCGGGAAGTCCAAAAGCTGATGCTATAATCCATAACGCGCCTGCCACCGATACCCACAGCGCCCAGCTTTTAAATCGATTTTGTTTCATTATTATACCTCCTGTTAAATGTTAGAAAATTATACGGGTAGGACAGCCGTCTCCTTATGGGTGATTGACTATAACTAATAACTCGGCATGCCGTCATATCTATAGCTCTTCCGACTGCAAACGCTTTCTCAAAATTATATGTTGGGCAAGTTGCATTAATGACCGATTTACGGTCTTTAGAATCCTGTTTATGCTGGGTGTATAGGAGAATGGGAGTACTTTTCTTGAATAATAATTAGATAAATGCAGGCGAAAGCCGCCTCTCCTTGGAAAGACGGCTTTCGGTTTTTGTTATTTGGATTGTAATTTAGATAAGTTTAGCCGATAAAATGCTGTGTCCAGTAGTTGCCGTCGGCAACATATCCGACACCGATCTGCGTGTAGGAGGCATTTAAGATATTTGCCCTGTGTCCGGGTGAATTCATCCAAGCGTCCACAACTGCCTTAGGTGTTGCATAGCCCATAGCTATGTTCTCGCCGGCTGTTCTATAGCTGATACCAAAAGAGCGGATCATATCGAAGGGAGAACCGTAAGTGGGGCTTGTGTGTGAAAAATACCTGTTATCATGCATGTCCTGTGATTTTGCCCTTGCCACATCGGAGAGCTTTCCGTTAAGGGTGAGAGGAGCAAGACCGTTCGCAGCGCGCTGCTCGTTTACCAGAACTACAACCTGCTGTTCAAAGGACAGATTATCGATATTTCCGTTGTCTGTCGGTTCTGTACCGCTGTTGTCAGTGGGTGAAGGCTTAGGAGTTTCCGGCTTTTCGGAAGGCTTAGGAGTTTCCGGTTTACCGGAAGGCTTAGGAGTCTCCGGTGCAGGAGTGCCGGGATTTTTGGGCTGACAGTTACCAAATATATTTGCATTTATACCGTATTTTGCAAAAATATTGTTCAAGTAGCTGAAAGGTGCCTTGCTGGTGTATGTATTCGAGCCGATATTGAATACTGTTCCGCACTGCTTTCCGGCGGTAACACAGCTGTTTGTTGTGCAGTCAGCTTTTGCTGTGCAGTTGTCCTTTGTCGCACAGTCAGTTTTTGCTGTGCAAGTGCTGTCCTTTGCCTTGACCGGAGTTGTTGCTTCGGGAACTGCCGCCGGCTGTTTCTGGACAGCGTTTGTAGAATTGCTTTCTTTTGTAGTCGTGTTGATGTTAGAATTCTGTTTTACGGCTTCCTGAACCACGTTGGCTGTCGGTGCAGGTTCAGATGAGGGAACTGCTGTTTCCGTTTTGCCGCAGTCCGACTTATTATCCGACGGTGCCGAAGTGCCGAAGAGATCAAGACCGTTGAAAAGCGAATTTAGGTCAATACCATTTAAGTATTCAGAAATCTTAGCATTTGAACATGCGGAGCCTGCGTTTGCCAGACCGTTATTTCCCGTACATGAAGAACCCCATGTAACCGAAGCTGCCGAAGCATTTACCACCAAGCTTGAGACCATGAGTACCGATGACAGGATGACAAGAATTCTTTTCTTTAGATTTTTCATTAGGTCACCTCCTTGCGGTAATTGTAACACTTTTGTAACTATTATCAACCTGTAAATGTTGCCAGACACTACGCGATAAAGGATGAAAATAGGCAAAAAGAGGTCTATAAGTTTTGATCTGACAGAGGCTGTCATTGGGACACAGGCGGTGCCGATAGGAATACAGAAAAATAGAAAAAGCAGACTTCCTTTATATGAAAGTCTGCTTTTTACCGTGCAATTAAATTGCGGCTATGTTGAATTCTCAGTTGATTTGAATGGATTTTTGCCGGAGCTGAACTGTGCATCAGCCGGAAACCGGCGACTGTTTTTCCAATCTGTTTACCATATAGTCGTGAGCCGAAATTTCAAGTCCGTCATCCAGGGGAGGAAGCTCCGCATCAGGATAACGGCGCGAAAGAGCGGTTTGTAGTATAAAATCAGCAAATCCAGGGTTTTTGGGGAGCATTGGACCATGGCAATATGCCCCAAAAACATTTTTATAACGCGCGCCCTCCGTAAGATCTTCGCCATTATTGCCGAAGCCGTTCAAAATCGTGCCGAGGGGAGATACGTTTTTACCGAGATAGGTTTTGCCGCTGTGATTTTCAAAGCCGACTACGGTAGAAGCGCCGCTTAAATCAGTGCATTTGAACATATAGTTGCCTATTGTACGGACATCTGAGCCGACGGTGTGCATATCCAGCGCACCGATAAAGTCATACTGCTCTCCTGCATGGGTGAGATAATATTGACCCATCATCTGATAGCCGCCGCAGATACAGAGAAAGACCTTTTCGTCCTCAACAGCCGCAAGAATTTCATTGGACTTACCGTTATGCAGGTCTGAAAGCAGAACCTCCTGCTCAAAGTCCTGTCCTCCGCCAATGAAAAAAAGATCAAATTGTGTGAAGTCCGCAGAAGCACCGATGGGAAGTTTCGTGATTTCAACCTCAATGCCGCGCCATTCAAGGCGCTTTTTCAGACAGAGAATGTTGCCCGTATCTCCGTAGAGATTCAATACATCCGGGTAAAGGTGGCAGATATTAAGCTTCATGTTTGACCCCCTTATTCCCAGAACTCTTTGCCGCCGAAAGCAGCGCTCATTTTGGATCGCAAATCCATCATGGCTGAGTATGTCGGCATTATTACAACAGGCAGGATCTGTTTTTCCATTGCCTTTATCAGGGAATCGTAGTCATCAAAAATTTTAAGCTTGCTTTCGTTAATTCCCGCATATTTAAGGCGCACTGCCATATCGGCGGAGCGTATTCCGGAGACATATATTTCATCGATAAACTCGTCCATATCGGCAAGCTTTTCAAAATTTACGTCCCATATCCATGAAATATCCCTGCCGTCGGCACTGTTGTCGTTAAGGCAGCAAACGAAAACAGTTTTCTCCGAAAGGCTTGAAAGGTAATTAAGAACCTGATTACAGCCCGCAGGGTTTTTGACCAAGATGATACGCGCTGTATGCCCTCCCAAATCAAACTGCTCCATGCGTCCAAAGCCGCAGCTGAAGGTCGCTATCGCGCTCTTTGCAGTTTCGCGCTTAAAGCCGATAGCTTCTGAAACCGCGAGTGCCCCCACAGCGTTGTAGATATTATAGCCGCCGGGGAGATTTATGACGATTTCCTCACTGTCTCCGAAGACGCTGACCCGTACGGTAGTTGAGCTTATGCCCGTATCGAGTATCTCTGTGACGGAAACCTGCGTTTCGGGGCGTTTATATCCGCAGTTTGGACAGTAAAAGCCGCCCAAATGCCCGAAAGTATGGTAGCTGTAGTCATATTCGTGCTTGCATTTGATGCAGTGGGGTGCGTCAGATACCTCGCTGACAGGGTCATTGTAAATTGGAACATCCACGCCGAAGAACATGACTTTATTTGGGATTTCGGTTGCTATAGATGCTGTTAGAGAGCAGTCTGCATTGAGACAAATGACCGCATTCGGAGAATTTTTTATTCCGATGAGTATATTTTCCAAAGTGTGTGTTACTTCACCATAACGGTCGAGCTGATCGCGGAATACATTGGTTACAAGCACTACGGAGGGGTTTATCAGACGGCAGACCTCTTTTGAGGCGGCTTCATCACATTCGATGACAGCGTATTCCTTTTTCGGTTTGCCCGTCAAGGTGGAATTTTCAATAAATATGGAGGTTATGCCATTGATAAGGTTTGCCCCCGAACGATTGGCAAAATAGGAGGCACCGGATTTAGCGAAGATTTCCTCGATAATTCTTGAGCTTGTCGTTTTGCCGTTCGTTCCCGTAATTAAGACGCATTTTACGTCCTTTGCGAGATAACCGAGCAGCTCCGGACAAATTTTAAGCGCAATTTTACCGGGGATTGCCGTACCGCCGCGCCCTAAAAGCCGAAGTAATTTGATTGCGATTCTACAGGCGGAAACCGCCAAAAAAACTCTGATTTTCATATCTTTTGTATTATATCACTCATATTCCCGATTTCAACCAAAACATTGAAAACAATTATTTTATCATTTCTTTAAATTCGTCTTCCGTGAGGATAGGGATGCCGAGACTCTGCGCCTTTGTGAGCTTTGAGCCTGCCTCATCGCCTGCAAGAACATAGCTTGTCTTTTTTGAAACCGAACCGGCTGTCTTGCCGCCGCAAGACTCTATCAAAGCACTTGCCTCGTCGCGGGTATAGGATTTAAGTGTTCCCGTCAGCACGAAAGTTTTTCCCGCAAATCTGCTGTCAAGCAGTGTTTCCTTGCTTTCAAAGCTTACGCCTGCCTTACGCAGAAGCTCGATTTGGTGCTTTGACTGCGGGCTGCTCAACCAATCAACGAGATATTTGGCGGTCACCGGACCGATATCGGGGATGGTTTTTAGGTCTTCGGCCGTCGCACTGCACAGCTCGTCCAGATTTGAGTAATGCATGGCGAGCACTTTAGCCGCTTTTTGACCTACCTGCCTTATCCCAAACGCGCAAAGGAGGCGCGCAAGCCCGTTTTCTTTGCTCTTTTCAATTGCGGAAAGAAGATTTTCGGCAGATTTTTTGCCCATCCTGTCAATTGCGGCAACGCTTTGAGCGTCCAGATAATAAAGCTCTGCAGGTGAAGCTATCAGTTTTTTATCAACAAGCGCTTTGGTGACGGAAATGCCAAGCCCCTCAATATCCATTGCCCCCTTTGAAGCAAAATGAGCGATGTTGCGCAGAAGCTGTGCGGGACATTCTGCTCCCGTACAGCGTGTCGCCGCAGCATCCTCATCACGCACGACCGGAGCGCCGCATTCGGGGCAGAAATCGGGGATTTTGAACGGGAGAGTTCCGTCCGGTCGCTTTTCGCGCCTTACCTCCAATATTTCGGGGATGATCTCTCCCGCTTTCTGGATGAGCACTGTATCTCCTATTCGGATATCAAGCTTGTCAATATTATCCTGATTGTGGAGTGTTGCGTTTGTAACCGTTGTTCCGGCAAGGCGCACAGGCTTAACGATTGCCTTGGGAGTCAGAACACCTGTGCGCCCTACTTGAACAGTGATTTCTTCGACGATAGTTTCCTTTTTTTCGGGCGGATACTTATATGCAACTGCCCAGCGGGGAGCTTTTGCAGTGCTTCCGAGCAAGGCTCTGTGAGATAAAAGATCAAGCTTTATTACGGCACCGTCAATGTCATAGGGGAGAGTGTCGCGGTTTTCACCCAGCCATTCCACCTGCCTGCAGCATTCTTCGGCGCTTTTACATACCTTGTAAGGAACAACGGGAAAGCCCATTTCCGAAAGAGCATCAAGAGTTTCGGCATGGGTGGAAAAGTCCCTGCCATCTGCGTACTGGATATTGAAGATGATGATGTCGAGCCTGCGGTCTGCCGTTATTTTGCTGTCAAGCTGGCGGAGGGAACCTGCTGCGGCGTTGCGCGGATTTGCAAAGAGTTTTTCACCCTTTATCTCCCTTTCCTCGTTAAGCTCCGCAAAGGTTTCGCGGGACATATAAACCTCGCCGCGTACAATAAGGCGCGGAGGAGCGTTTTTTATATTCTTAGGCAGGCTGCGCACTGTACGCAGATTTTCTGTGACGTCTTCCCCGGTTAAGCCGTCGCCCCGTGTTGCACCCCGAACCATTTTGCCGTCAATGTATTCGACGGCAACGGAAAGACCGTCTATTTTCGGCTCCGTTACATAGACGGGGACGCCGCCAAGAGATTCGTTTGTACGGGCAATAAAGCTTTGCAGTTCCTCAAGCGAAAACACATCGTTCAGACTTTCAAGCGGCACGATATGACGGACAGGTGAAAACTGCGGCTGCACTTTGCCGCCGACACGCTGTGTGGGTGAATCCGGAGATTTCATTTCGGGATATTGTTCCTCCAGCTCAGACAGCTGTTTCATCAGCGCATCGTATTCAAAATCAGAAATCATAGGTGCATCAAGCTCATAATATGCCTTGCTGTGACGTTCAATCTCTGTTCTCAGTTTATTGATCTCATTTTGTACGTCCATTGCTGAACTCCGTTTCTATGGTTGATTTAAAGACAGATAAGTGTTGGGGACTTTGCCGACGATTATGGTCTCTGCAATCAAAACCTTACTCAAAACCTCGGTGGATTTCACTTCCCAAGGCATGAGGACGTCTATCTGGACTTTTACCTCAAGTATGATCTGGTGCTTTATCTGGTTTATTCCCGCCGATGACAACTCGTTTTTAAAATCGGCAAAGGAGCTTGTGAGCATGATGATCTTTATCGGGATTTTCGGACCTCTGCCCAGCAATATGTTTGAGCCTAAAAGGTTGCCTATAGGGATTTTGAGGTCAAGCTCACCGTTGTTCGTTGCTGCGATTACCTCTTGGAGAATCTCGGATGACAAGGTGTTTATCCTCGCCATGTTTGCGGAAATCGCAGTGACGTTGCCTTCGCTGTCCTTTTGAAGATTAACGAAGTAGTCATAAGTGTACTGCCCGCCGCTCATCTTCTCATTGATTTTATCGTTGATTGTGGCGGTTATCATATCTGTTGCGTCGGAAAGTGCCATTTCGCTGGATACGCTTTTTAAGAAATTTCCGGTCGTAATAATTCCGATACATAATGCTATTATAACAATAAAAATGAAAAATGCCGCTTTTTTTTCGGAAGTTCGTTTTGGCGTTTTTCTTCTGTATTTAAAGGGATTTCGGAAAAGTATATGACTTTTATTAAATGGCATAAGGATACCCCCTATGCCATTTATATGAAATATGCGATCTAAATATAGCAGAATGGTTTACATAATAATTATTCCGCTTTCAGAATTTCGTTTGCCGCAAGCATTACGCCAAGCTTGCCTGATTCATATGTCAGCCCTCCCTGCATATATCCGAGGAACGGCTCACGCAGAGGACCATCGCAGGACAGTTCTATTGATGAACCCTGAATAAATGCCCCCGCCGCCATAACGACCTCGTCTTCATAGCCGGGCATTGCCCATGGAATGGGAGTGACGAAGGAGTCTACCGGCGAACCATGCTGGATGCCCTCACAGAAGCGCAGGAGCTTATCAGCGCTTCCAAACTCTATCATCTGGATTATGTCATGCCGTGTTTCCGCCGCGGAGGGGGAGGTTTTAAAACCAAGGCGCTCCATCATTCCCGCGCAGAACGCGGTGGTTTTCAAAGCCTGTGCGACAACATGAGGCGCCATGAAAAAACCTTGGAAAAGCAGCCGGTTATTACCCAATGTACTTCCGCATTCGCCGCCTATGCCGGGAGCTGTCATCCTGATAGCTGCCCGCTCAACGAGATCGGCTCTTCCGGCAATGTAGCCGCCTGTAGGGGCAAGTCCGCCGCCGGGATTTTTTATGAGGGAACCTGCAATAAGGTCTGCACCCACGTCTGTCGGTTCGCGGGTCTCTGTAAATTCTCCATAGCAGTTGTCAACAAGTATGCTTGCTTTTGAATTGACCTCGCGTACAGCATTTATTATTTTTTCGATGTCACTGATACCGAAAGCCCTCCTGTTGCTGTAGCCGCGGGAACGCTGGATAATAACGGCGCCGACATTTGCGTCAGAGGCGGCTTTTTTTATGCCGTCAATATCCGGCTCGCCGTCTGAAAGCAAATCGACCTGAGCATAGTCAACTCCACAGGACTTCAGGGAGCCTTCACCGTCTCCCGAAATGCCGATTGTGCATTGAAGTGTGTCATAGGGGATCCCTGTAACGGAAAGAAGGGTAGTGCCGGGTCTGCAAATCGCAAAAAGTGCTGTTGCAATAGCGTGGGTACCGTTTACAAATCCGATTCGCACAAGAGCGCTCTCAGCTCCAAAAACACGCGCGTAGATTTTATCCAGTGTTTCCCGCCCGAGATCGTTATACCCATAGCCTGTTGTACCTGCAAAGCAGGCTTCCGATACGCGGAATTCCTGAAACGCAGACATGACTTTCATAGTGCAGCTTTCCGCAACGCCGTCTATACGTGCAAAAACTTCTTTAAGTTCAGCTTCGGTTTCGGCTGAAAGCTCCCTTACCTTGGGAGATATATCTGATAAACCCATTTATAATAATCCTTTTCTATTTTTCGGACAGTTCTTCCAAAAGAAGCATGGCAAGGTGCGGCATGGCCTCAAAATCCGATATTTTAGCTATGCTTGCGGGGGAATGGATGTTGCGGACGGGCGCTGCGATGGCGATTGTATCGGCGCCTGTCCCGCCGCGCTGAATGACACTTGCGTCCGTACCTCCCGCTATCATGGTTTTTGTCTGCCACTTGATCCCGTTTTTGTCCGCAAGTTCTGTGAGCGTTTTATAAAGCTCACGGCTGTAAACCGTCCCTTTATCCATAAAGGGTATCACAAGACCATCGCCAAGATTGCAAATCCGTTTGCCCTCGGGAACATCCGGCAGATCCGCGGCTGTAGTTCCCTCCAGAACGATAGCGGTGTCTGGATTAAGCCTTGAGGAAACGATACGAGCTCCTCTCGTCCCTATTTCCTCCTGTACAGTGAATGCAAAGGTGCAGTCGCAGGGCAGTTCGCTTTCAATAAGCTTTATCATTGCGGCGCAGCCCACTCTGTCGTCGATAGCCTTAGCCTTGAGGAAACCGTTGCCGAATTCCAAAACGCTGTCCTCGAAAACACCGGCATCGCCTAAAGAGACAAGCTCTTTTGCCTCATCTTTTGATTTTGCGCCGATATCTATATACATATCCTCGCGCTTAGGGACCGATTTTTCCTCTTCCTTGCTCACGTGGTGATATGCCTTTATGCCTATTACCCCATGAATCCTGTCCTTACCTATATAGATGTGCTTGCCGATTATGACGCGCCTGTCGATACCGCCAAGAAAATCGAAGCGGAGATAACCATCGTCATCAATACCGGTTATAATGATACCGACCTCGTCCATATGGGCGCATATTAGAATCTTATTGTCGGATTGTTTTTTTCCTTTTTTAGTGACTATGAGATTGCCCATGGCATCTGTAATTATTCCGTCTGAGTAGGGCATAACACGCTCAAGAATATAATCGCGAACCTCGTCTTCATATCCCGAAGCGCCGCTTAAATAGCAAAGAGTTTTTAATGTGTCAAGCATCGAGAGCCTCCTGTGCATTTTCTGCACAAATTCGCGCAATCTCTACCGAAGATGAAAGAATACGTCAGAATTGTGCATTTTCTGCAACAATAAAAATAGTGTTTTGTTAACTTGCAGAGCTGATTTACGAAATGAAGTCTTTATCGAGCTTCACAGTAAATTCTGTCAGCAGACGAACGATTGCTTCGGCATCGCATATATCCATTGTCTCGACAGGAGAATGCATATATTTTATCGGCAGCGAGACAACACCGGTGATAACGCCCTCGCGGCATACCTGTATTACCCAGCCGTCTGTGCCTGAGCTGCCGCCCATGACCTCAAGCTGATAGGGAATCTCCTTTTCCTCGGCTGTTGAAATCAATGCGTTTGCGATGCTGCGGTTCATGTTCGGACCGATTCCGATAGCCGCGCCCTTTCTCATTTCAAGAGTTTCACTCTTTTTGGAATCGGGAGTTGAAGCAAACGTTACATCAAGCGCAATGGCGTAATCAGGATTTATCCCGTAGGTTCCGGTAATGGCTCCGCGGGTTCCAAGCTCCTCCTGAGTGCTGATAAGGCAGTATACATCTACATTTAAGTCCTTAGCGGACAGATATTCCATAACCTTGATAATGATAGCGACACATGAACGGTCATCCAAGGATTTGCCGCAGACTACATTGTCCGTAAGCTCCTCCGCTCCGCCCGTGAATACGGCGGGTGTGCCGAGGGGAACACGCTTTTTTGCCTCATCCTCGCTGAGTCCCACATCAATGAAAAGTTTTTTTGCATCAATGGACTTGTCCATATCCTCGTCAGAAAGAGCGTGGGGGGGCAGGGTATCTATCACGCCTAAAATCGGAGGATCGGTGAGCACTTTTATTTCTCTTGCGGGAAGCATACGCGGGTCGATGCCCCCGATATTTGAAAAGCGCAGAAAACCCTTTTCAATGCCTGTTACTATCATGCCGATTTCATCCATATGAGCATCGAACATGAGTTTTTTTGCGTTCGGCTTGCCGCATTTTTTCAGGGCTATTAAGTTGCCCATGGCGTCTGTTGTTATTTCATCGACAAATGGGGATAGAAGCTCTTTCACGCGGTCAAATACCTTTTCCTCAAAGCCCGAGGGAGCGGGTAATCCGCATAAATCGATGATCATTTCTTTAAGAAGCATTGTTTTTACTCCAATCCGAGAACTATACTGCGGAAAGTATTTCCGCGTTCTACAAAGTTCTTAAATTTATCAAATGACGAGCAGGCGGGAGATAATATTACAACATCGCCCTCAGCGGCGCTGCCGGCTGCTGCAATGACAGCCTCCCTAAAGTCGTCAATGATGTAAATAGGAAGAGTGAGCCTGTTATATCCGGGGGTATTCAGCACAGCGTCCTTTATTCTTTCGGCAGTCTCGCCGGTGAGGTAAAGCGCTTTTACACGCTCGACTATTTCTGTTCCAAGATCGTCAAAAGGTATGTGCTTGTCGTGCCCCCCTGCGATAAGAATGGGCTTAACCTTGGTAAAGCAGCGCAGGCACGCGATAGTGCGCGTCGGGCTGGAAGCAATGGAATCGTTATAGAATTTAACGCCGTTCAGCTCGCGTATCAGCTCGATGCGGTGAGCGACTCCGGGGAAGGTTTTCGCAACTTTACGGAAGGCGCTGTCGGTAATATACCCATCCGTTGCGGCATATGCGGCCATGTAGTTTTCGACATTGTGAATTCCGGGGATGAGGATTCCCGTTGTTGTCGCAACCTCCTGTACCTCGTAATTCCTTGCTGAGTACAAAAGCTCATCGACGCAGAAGCATCCGCTGGGTATGGAGTGTCCGTAGCTGAAATACCGAATGTCGGACTTTGCCTGCGAAGCGAATTCCGAAGTGTGCGGGTCGTCCGCATTCAGCACAAGACGGTCGTTTTCGTCCTGCATCGCAAAAATATTCTTTTTTGCATTTATATAATCCTCAAGATCAGGATGAACGTCAAGGTGGTTTGGTGAAATATTAGTGATGACAGCAATTTCGGGCTTGCACTTCATGCTGTGAAGCTGAAAAGAGCTTAGTTCCAGCACTGCGAAATCATCCGGTTTCATTTTTGGAACCTTGTCGAGAAGAGGAGTGCCGATGTTTCCGCCTAAAAAGACAGTATGCCCGGATTCCTTGAGAAGGGTTGCAATAAGAGTCGATGTAGTAGTCTTTCCGTCGCTTCCCGTTATGGCAATAGTATGGCAGGGGCAGACGGTGAAAAACGCCTCCATTTCAGAGGTTAGCATGCTGCCGTTTTTAACGGCGTTCTGGAGCTCGGGCGTGAAAGGATGAAGTCCCGGGGTACGGAAGATCACATCCTCATGCAGATCGTCAAGATAGCCGCTACCGAGCCGAAGCTTTGCACCGCGCTCCAAAAGGATGCCGGCATCCCCAAATTGCTCCTTTGTACGCTTGTCGCGGACAGTGACGTCGCAGCCGTACGATAATAGTAATTCTGTGAGCGGGGTATTGCTGACGCCATAACCGACTACGGCGACGCTTTTACCCTTGAGTTTATTCAAATATTCGTCTAAAGTCATGGTAAAACCACCTTTCAGAGCCTATATTATACAGCGAATTTAAGCCATTTACAATATATTTGATGTAAATAAAAGCCATCGGACTTTTCGCGCCGGACCTAAGAGTTTATTTTTTCTTGCAAGCGCTTGTCCTTTGCTGTATAATTGAATGAAATGGAATTTGAGTCCACCGGGGACGGAAAGCAAGCGCTTGCCGCCCCCGTATATCAAAGCCGACCCGCGCGGGGCTCGACTATAAAATCTTATGCCGGTGCGGGCGCTTCTGTTACCGCACCGCACTACTCCGGAGGATATCAAAAATGACAAAAATCTCGCCTTCTATCCTGTCTGCGGACTTCGCAGAGCTAATATCCGATATAAATGACGTAAAAAACGGCGGAGCAGAATATTTGCATATTGACGTTATGGACGGAAATTTTGTTCCTAACATCTCTATCGGAATCCCTGTTGTGGAGTCACTCAGGAGGGCGACGGACATGTTCCTTGACGTACATCTGATGATAGACAGACCGCACCGCTATGTAAAAAAATTTTGCAAAGCGGGGGCAGATCTTGTTACGTTCCATCTCGAAGCAGACCAGCCGCAGGATATTTTTGAAGCAATAAAGGCTGTCAGGGAATGCGGCAAAAAAGTCGGATTGAGCATCAAGCCCAGAACCCCTGCGGAAACATTGATTCCATATCTGCCGCTGATTGACCTTGTCCTTGTGATGACAGTAGAGCCGGGCTTCGGAGGACAGTCATTTATGCACGACCAGATTCCTAAAATTTCGGCTGTGCGCGAAATGATAGGCAAATTTAATCCCTCATGCGAACTTGAGGTCGACGGCGGAGTCGACCCCGCAACGGCTAAGCTCTGCAAAGACGCGGGAGCTGATGTCCTCGTTGCCGGAAGCGCTGTGTTTAAGACGAAAGACAGAAAAGCCGCAATTGAGGCAATACGCAACGCATAAAGATTGATTTTTAGCGAATTACGACATATTCCGTCTCTACCCTTCGATTATAATCACAAGGAGCCCTGAAAAATGTCATTTTTCCCTCCCTCACTGGAGAATCTTATTGATAAATTTGCGTCTTTGCCCGGAATCGGGAAAAAGAGCGCTCAGCGCCTGGCGTTTTATGTTCTTTCTTTGCCCGAGGAGGAAGCTGTAAGTTTTGCGTCAGCAATTATCGACGCAAAGAGCAGTGTTCACTGCTGTCCCGTATGCCAAAATCTGACAGACGGAGAGATATGCTCTGTATGCGGAGATGAGCGGCGCGACAAGAGCATGATATGCGTCGTTTCCGAGCCGAGGGATGTGCTCTCGTTTGAGCGCGGACGTGAATATAAAGGCGTATACCACGTTCTGCACGGCGTGATGTCTCCGATGAACCATATCGGTCCCGATGACCTGAAGATATCCGAACTTATTTCGCGTATTTCCGAAGGAGGGGTGCATGAGGTCATCATGGCTACTAACCCCGACACCGAGGGTGATACGACTGCAATGTATATATCAAGACTTATTAAACCCTTTGAAGTCAGGGTAACACGTCTTGCATACGGAATTCCTGTTGGCTCAAACCTTGAATTTGCAGATGAAGCAACACTCACGCGTGCCCTTGAAGGCCGCCGCGAGATGTAATGACCATTATTTACTTGTAATATTAACGAAAATATGTTAAAATAATTATACAAAGCCCACAAGATGCCTATAATAAGATTGGCAAGGGCGTGCTTAAAAGAATATTTGTACGAAAGTACTTATTATATGGTTACAATTTATCAGGGAATATCATAGACGGCATAAATTATATCCGCGTAGCAGGGCGGATATAATGAAATCTGAACGTCTGTGGTTTTTGCACTCTGTTTTACTTGTAATCTACATATTTTCTTAGAAAAAGGAGATTTTTTTATACTATGGCATCAAAATTAAAAATAATTTCTCTCGGGGGGCTCAACGAGATTGGCAAAAATCTCACTGTTTACGAATACGGTGAAGATATAATCGTTGTCGACTGCGGACTTGGTTTTCCCGATGAAGAAATGTATGGCGTTGACATCGTTATTCCCGATTTCAGCTATCTTGTGCAGAACAAAAACCGTATCAAAGCCGTTATTATCACACACGGCCATGAGGATCACATCGGAGGACTGCCGTATCTTATGCGTGAAATTGACGCCCCGCTTTATACGACCCGTCTGACGGCAGGGCTTATCGAGCTTAAACTTGAAGAACATGGCTTGCTTGAAAATACCAAGATAATCACGCTCGAAGCGGGGGAACGCTTTAAGACAGGCTGTTTCGGAATCGAACTGATCCGAGTAAACCACAGCATTGCCGACTCGGTAGCCTTCGCGATAAAGACTCCGATAGGCATGGTTATCCACACGGGAGACTTTAAAATCGATATTACGCCGATCGAGGATGGAATGATCGACCTTACCAGATTCGGAGAACTGGGCAAGGAGGGAGTCCTTATGCTCCTTTCCGACTCTACAAATGTGGAAAGACCGGGATTTTCAGAGTCTGAAAGCAAGGTCGGTTCACGCTTTGACCAGCTTTTCAAAGACTGTGACAAGCGTATAATAGTTACAACATTTGCATCAAACGTCCACAGGCTCCAGCAGATAATAAACAGCGCGGCAAAAAACAACCGAAAGGTTGCGATTACGGGACGGAGCATGGAGAACATCATGCGCGTTGCCACTGAATTGGGCTATATGGATGTGACGAAGGATACATTTATAGACATAACCCAAATCAATACCCTGCCAAAAAACAGAATTGTTATTATCACGACAGGCAGTCAGGGCGAGAGCATGTCTGCCCTCTACCGAATGGCGTTTTCAGGTCATCGTCAGGTAGAAATCAACGCGGGTGACAGAGTCATAATATCTGCTTCTGCAATTCCCGGGAACGAAACGACTATAAACCGCGTAATAAATGAGCTGTTTATGAAAGGTGCGGAAGTCATATACGACAGGCTTGAGGAGCTTCATGTTTCGGGTCACGCCTACAGGGAAGAGCTTAAAATGATGATTGCACTGACTAAGCCGAAGTTTTTTATGCCGCTTCATGGCGAACAGCGTCACCTCCGTACGCATGCGGAACTTGCCAAGAGCATGGGCGTTGAACCTAACCATGTTGTAATTAGCGATATTGGAAGAATTGTAGAGCTTACCAGAAAGAGCGTCAAGCTTGGCGGCACCGTACCTGCAGGAAAGGTGCTTGTAGACGGAACGGGCGTCGGAGATGTTGGGAGCGTGGTTCTGCGCGACAGGCGGCATCTTGCTCAGGATGGTATGGTTGTTGTTGTTATGACACTTTCCGCAGAGGATGCAAGTCTAATCTCAGGGCCCGATATCGTGACGCGGGGATTTGTATATGTTAAAGAATCGGACGTTCTGATGGAGGAGCTGAAAAGAGTAACCCTCGAAACCCTTGACTCATGCGAATACCAGCGTATTACAGACTGGGCAACTATCAAGACCAAGGTAAAAGCTAATTTGTCAGGCTACCTCTACAAGCAGACAAAGCGCAGCCCGATGATTCTGCCCGTTATTATGGAAGTATAATGATATAAAAAATAAAAAGCCCTGTGTTTTTGTGTACTTTTGATTTAGAACAGTACAGTTTAACACAGGGCTTTTTGCTTTATAATACTTTAACAAAATGTGAATGTGCTTTTCCGGCGGGCAAGTATTTGATGGGTGTTTTAGACCGCCGGAATGGGTACATATATATCGGGTGATTTGCAATTATACCTTGCGAAAATCCTCGTTTTGCGGTACACTGTGAACATCTGTACGGAGGTAAGTTATGGATATTCCTGTTTTTGATGCACACTGCGATACGATATCAGAGGCGAAAAATAAAAACTGCGGCTTGAGAAAAAATAAGCTTCACGTTGATATCGAGAGGGGCAGAGGATTTTCTCCTTATGCTCAAGTGTTTGCTGTTTTTACAAGGCCAACAACAGGCAGCATAACAGAAATGGATTATACGAAGGACTGGCCTTCGGAAATCCTGACACAGATGGCGGATGAACTTATCTCTTTGCTCTTGTCAGAGCTTGAAAAAAACAGTGATATTCTGACGCTTTGCAGAAGCGCGGCGGATGTGAAGTCGGCGGCGGAGAGCGGCAAAGCAGCCACGCTGATCGCAGTCGAAGGCGCGGAACTTCTGGGTTGTGACCTCGAAAGGTTAAAACGTTCCTATGATAAAGGCGTAAGATTTGTAAACCTTTGCTGGAACTTTGACAACGCACTGTGCGGAGCTGCCAACGGCGCTGCAAAAGGCGGACTCACAGATTCGGGAGCACAATTTGTGCGTACAATGCAGGATTTGGGGATTGCCGTAGACTTGTCTCATGCATCAGAGCACACATTTTGGGATGTTGCTGAGATAGCCCGCCGTCCCATAATAGCGGGTCACTCTAACTCCAAAGCTGTCTGCGATAATCCAAGGAACCTCACCGATGATCAGTTTAAGACGATAGTAAAGCTTGAGGGCGTTGTGGGACTTAACCTCTGCCCGAACTTTCTCTGTGAAAGCGGCGATGCCGGAATAGAGGATGTTATCCGACATGCGGAGCATTTTCTTGGACTTGGCGGTGAAAAAACCGTATGCCTTGGCGGAGACCTTGACGGAATCGACGATCTTCCGAAAGAGATGACGGGAATCGAAAGCTATTCAAAACTATATGAGGCTATGCTGAGAAGAAACTATACCGAAAGTCTCGTACAGGATATTTTTTATAATAATCTTTATAATGTATTGGAGAAAGTGCTGTGAACATTCAGATTTTCGGAAAATCAAAATGCTTCGATACAAAAAAAGCCGAAAGATATTTCAAGGAGCGCAAAATAAAATTTCAGAGCATCGACCTGCCGCGGTACGGGATAAGTCCCCGGGAGCTTGAGAGCGTTGCGGCTTGTGTCGGACTGGAGGCGCTTATTGACAGCAAGGCGAAAGATGCCGATATTTTGAAGTATCTCGCTTATGATGCCGACAAGGTAGACAAGCTTCTTGAAAACCCGATGTTTATAAAAACACCGATAGTGCGAAACGGAAAAAAGGCGACAGTCGGATACTGCCCCGAGGTCTGGAAGGATTGGGAGTAGTATAAACAAGGTTTTTCACTCGATGGCTTTTGTTCACAAAGGATTACATGGAATTTATTGGTACAGCTTTTTTACTGTGCTTAAAAATAACAGAGAAAACTGGAGGTAAAGAAATGGCTTTTACATGGACAAAGGATTTGGAAACAGGTTTTGCGCAGATTGACAATGAGCATAAGCAGCTTATCAAGGCGGCTGACGATTTGGTAACGGCATGTTCACAGGGCAGGGGAAGACAGGAAATCGCTCAGGCAGTGGATTTTCTTTCAAATTATACGAAGACCCATTTCGGGCATGAGGAAGGATTACAGGTAAAGTATAAATATCCCGACTATCCGTCACACAGAAACTGGCATCAGGGATACATAAGGGAAATTGAGAATGTAGCCTCCAAAATTAAAACAGAGGGAGGAACAATAGCCCTTGTAGCGGAGGTCAATACAAAGGTGAGCCAGCTTATCACACATATCAAAACCTTTGATAAAAAACTTGCGCAGTATCTTCAAAGCGCCCAGTAAAACTGCGAAAATTATGCATTTGCCGCTTTTGGCGGCATGCGCTGATTTGATAGTATATACTATTAAAATGAATTAGGAGGTCATGAAATGGCTTTTGTATGGACAAAGGATCTCGAAACGGGCAATGCGCTGATCGACAACGAACACAGGCAGCTTGTAAAAGCCGCGGATGAGCTTGTTGAAGCCTGCGGTCAGGGAAAAGGACGGCAGGAAGTAGGAAAGGCTGTAGAGTTCCTTTCAAATTATACTAAGACGCACTTTGCGCACGAAGAAGAACTTCAGTTGAAATATAAATATCCGGATTATGCCGCACACAAAAGCTGGCATCAAAGCTTTTTAAAAGAATTTGAAGACGTAGCGGCAAAATTGAAAGCAGAAGGGGCGACAATTGCCCTCGTTGCAGATGTCAACGCCAAAGTAAGCAAGCTGATTACCCATATTAAAACGCTCGATTTGAAGCTTGCGCAGTACATACAGAGCAGTCAGTCGAAATAAGCGGAAAATATACCGATAAAAAATAAAGCGGACAGCCCTCATTTGGGGAACTGTCCGTTTTTTATATGAGATTAGTCCATCACATAAGGCAGAAGAGCTACCTGACGGGCTCTCTTTATAGCCTCTGTAAGCTCCCGCTGGTGTGCGGCGCAGGTACCTGTTGTACGGCGGGGCAAAATCTTGCCGCGCTCGGAAAGGAAACGACGAAGCTTCGAAGTGTCCTTATAGTCTATATGCTCGCTCTTATCAGCGCAGAATTGGCAAACTTTTTTGCGCTTGCGATTTTTATTATTTCTTTCCTTATCAAATGCCAAGGTCCTTACCTCCTATCTTTGGTATAATCATTTAAAATACTTAGAACGGCAGGTCGCCGTCGCCCTCGTCAAGCTCGGAAAAAGCCGAGCCTTTAAAGCCGCTTTCTGACGAGCGGGAAGGGGGGCCTTCGTGATAACCTGTGTCCGAACTATCGCGAGAACGTTTGCTTTCACCGAAATAGACATTATCAGCAACGACTTCAGCGCTTCTGCGCTTATTGCCGTCTTTATCCTGCCAATCGCGTATCTGCAAACGGCCGCTTACTACAGCCATGCTGCCTTTCGTGAAGAATTTGGATACAAATTCTCCGGTTTGGCGCCACGCGACAATGTCGATGAAATCTGTTTGCTTCTCTCCGCTTTCTTTTGAAGCGAAATCGCGGTCAACAGCCAGCGTGAAAGAGGCAACCGGTGTTCCGGAAGACGTGTAGCGCAGTTCGGGGTCACGGGTTAGGCGACCCATAAGTGTGATGTGGTTTAGCATAAAGCGCCTCCTTATTGATAGCGAACAGTGATAAGGCTGCGGATTACGCTGTCAGTGATACCAAGGATACGGTCAAGCTCCGCAGGAAAATCGGGAGCAGAAGTGAACTTGATGAGAACATAATAACCCTCGGTAAGATAGTTAATCTCATAAGCAAGCTTACGCTTACCCATAAGTTCCATCTCATCAAGAGTTCCGTGCTGCTCGACAAGTGCTTTGAATTTTTCTACGACTGCTGCTGTCTCTTCCTCGTTAAGGTTGGGGTTGATAATATACATCAGCTCGTATTTTTCAGTTGTCTTAGCCATTTTAGCACCTCCTTCTGGACTAATGGCCCCTCAAAAGGGACAAGGATAGCTTGTCTTGATATGACAAGCTATCCTATTATACATAAATTATATCAAATGTCAAGGAAATCCGCTGAAATTGCCGGGATTTACCCATGACTTATCGTCTAAATTGTGCCAAGAGTAATAATTGCCATGGCATAGACTTCGTCCGCGTTGCAGCCGCGGGAGAGGTCGTTTATAGGAGCGTTGAGACCCTGAAGAATGGGACCGTAAGCCTCAAAGCCGCCAAGGCGCTGAGCGATTTTGTAACCGATGTTTCCGGCATTGATATCGGGGAAAATAAAGGTGTTGGCTTTTCCGGCAACACTTGAATCCTTAGCCTTTGTTGCGGCAACGACGGGGGAGAAAGCAGCGTCAAACTGAAGCTCGCCGTCAATCTCAAAGTCGGGATTCATAGCCTTGACCTTTTCTGTTGCATTGCGCATCATGTCAACGGATTCGCCCTTGCCTGAACCCTTGGTGGAGTATGAAAGCATCGCAACCTTCGGATCTATTCCAAAAACGCGTGCTGTACGGGCTGTTTCAACGGCAATCTCGGCGAGTCCGTCCTCATCGGGGTTGATGTTTATAGCGCAGTCCGCCATAGCATACTTCTCAACGCCCTTTTCGGTTTCGCGGTACATAATAAAGCAGGAAGAAACGAGTTTATTGCCGGGCTTTGTCTTGACTATCTGGAGAGCGGGACGGACAGTGTCAGCAGTGGAATATGTTGCACCGCCAAGAAGACCGTCTGCCTTGCCCATTTTTACAAGCATTGTTCCGAAATAGTTGCCCTTCTGGAGAGCGGCGCGGCACTCTTCCGCAGTCATCTTGCCCTTGCGGAGATCAACCATGGTTTCGACCATTATATCCATACCGGGATAGTTTTTGGGGTCTGCAATTTCAATTCCGTCCAGCTTAAATCCGCCGGCAGCTGCGGCAGCCTTCACCTTTTCGGGATCGCCGCACAGAAGAACGTCCATGATACCATCAGCGACAAGACGCGTGGCTGCCTCGAGTATGCGGGGGTCTTCGCCTTCGGTAAAAACGATTTTTCTGCGGTTTGCTTTAAGTGTTTTAATGATTTCATCAAGCATATAAGGTTCCTCCAATGTAATTGAAACTTTATGCATTATACACCTATAATAGAAAAATACAACGGCAAAAGTCCAATTTACGACAATTTTTTAAAATTCGGACATCTATTTGCTTGAGATTTAGGTCATAAAAGTCTATAATTGCTTTTAATGTGCGAAAAGTACGATTTTTATTAAAGTCGATCCGATAGAAAGGTGAGTTGGCTGAAAATGTATGACGAATGGTATGATGGGGCTTATTTCAGATGTAAGTCTGCTTTCAGATTTGGCGACTGTGACAACAGGAAAAAGGCAAGCCTTTACTCGGTCATGAAGCTGCTTTCGGAGATTTCCGGCGAGGATTATGAGGGGCGGGGACTTGGGCATACTTATCTTCAAAAACAGAGACAAGCGCTTTTGCTTTCGCGTATGAGCCTTAATTTCCACAGAATGCCGACATATTCTGAGAAAGTCGTTGCGAGCACATGGGAGAGATTTACAAAGGGACCTTTTTTTTACAGGGATTACGAAATAGAGGGTGAAAATGGTGAGCTGCTTGTTTCGGGATCAAGCCTATGGGTTTTGGTTGATCCGATTTCCAGGGAAATACTTCGTCCAGCCAACCTTGTTAAGGGACTGAAGCAAAGCGATCCGCGCAAATCGGATTGTCCCGAATGCATTAAAATAAAAAAGCTCGACGAATTGCCGGTAATCGGATACCGCCCGGTTTTTTACTCCGATTTGGACGGAAACGGACACGTTAATAATGCCGTATACGGAAAAATGGCTGTGGATTTCCTGCCCGAAAAATACAGGCAAAAGGATATTAAGTATTTTGCAATCAACTTCAATATGGAGACCAAACATAACGAAACGCTTGAAATCCGCGGGGCTGAAATAGAGAATGGCTATGCCGTTCAGGGAATTTCAGATGATATTCTCCATTTTGGCTGTGAATTAGGATTCTGATTATTCGATTTAGTCATTTAAATAAATATAAAAGCAATGTGAGGGAAAAGTATGTCCGACAGGTGGTTTGACGGAACCTATTATAAGAGGGAAATAACAGTAAACTATATGGACTGCAATACGGATAAAAAAGTATTTCTGCATTATATGCTGGGAATTTTTTCGGAGATAGCCGGCGATGAATGTCAAGCAAAAGGACAGACACACGATTTTTTCGTCAATCACGGAAAGATATTTCTGTTAACGCGTATGAGCATAAGGTTCCACAAAACGCCGAAATGGGATGACACAGTCATATTCACAACATGGTTCAGGACAACGGAGGGGAAATTTTTCCTCAGAGACTGTGAGATGAGAGCGCCGGACGGGGAGCTTTTTGCGTCCGCATCCAGTACATGGGCTTTGATTGATCCGGTGGAGCATAAGGTTCTTGATCCGGATGAGTATCCGGGTTCTCGTTCATGCGGTTTTAAGCAGAAAGCTGACAGCCCCGAATGTAAAAAGATAATATCGGAATCCCCGCTGCCCGTAATTGGATACAGACCCGTTTATTACACTGATCTGGACTGTAACCACCATGTTAACAATTCAGTATACAGCAAGATAGCAACAGACTTTTTGCCTCCGGAATATAGAAGCAGGGATTTATTTGATTTTGTTATAAACTTCAATAAGGAAACGAAGCTCGGAGAAACGCTTGAAATAAGAGGAGCTGAAACCGAGGATGGGTATATAATTCAGGGTTCCTGTGACGGAAACCAGCACTTTGCCTGTGAATTTACATTCAAAAACAATAAATAAAATCTAAAGATAAGACAAAATTACGCCCTTGAATCGACAAGATAACGCTTAACTGCGCGTCTTGGAGTTCAAGGGCGAATTTATTATGTAAATATAAAAAAAACGGGGCAATCTTTGGCATAAACGCGAAAACTGTTTTTGCAGGATTGCTTGCAAATTAGCTGAATTATTTACAAAAGAAAACAAAATAGTAACAGATATATTCATTAAAACTACTAAAAATTACGTTAAACAATTAACAATTATTGATTTTTAGATTTTTCTTTGTTAGTATAACCGGCGTGCCTCAGAAAAACGAACAAATTATTTTGCGAAAGTGGGGAATAATGAACTAAAAAAACAGTTATTTTGACCAATAGTGGGGGATAACCGGCAATGTACAGCCTGATAGAAAACTTGCGTTGCCAAAAGCGTAAAGCGACAGTATTTTCTCGTTCTTTGAAGCTATAATTGCGCATAACATTTTTAATTCAAGCCGAATAAGAACACTCCCGCTAAATTTGGATAGCAACTGATTAGGAGGTCTATCTATGAAAAGATTGATAACCATACTACCCGTAATCGTTTTTGTTTTTGCGATGAGTAGCTACGCTGAGGCAGTATATGACCCAAATATTGATTATTCCAGGGAGATGATTAATGCAGCCGTTATAGGTGATTATAACGCGGGGCTTGCCGCACAGAACGCCCGCAACGAAAAAATCGCTGATATGGGGGTTGCAGCTTCAAATATTAATTTCAACGATCTGATGCTGCTTTCTAAGATTATTTATGCTGAAGCGGGGTCCGAATGGCTCAGCGATGAATGGAAGATGTGCGTTGGAGAGGTTGTTCTAAACAGGGTTGCAAGCCCGGAATTTCCGAATACCATAAAAGAGGTGCTTGAACAGCCGGGGCAGTATTACGGTGCAAACAGCCGCTATTTTAACAGTCTGCTGCCGAGCGAACGCAGCGTCATCTGCGCGATGAGACTTCTGAACGGAGAAAGACTCCTTGAGCCGTCCGTCGTATTTCAGGCGAATTTCACACAGGGCGGGGGAACGCACAAGGCCTGTTATGACAAATATCTGGGCTGGACATATTTCTGCTACAGCACAAATATCGATCTATATAAATAATAGTAGTTGCATAAATTGACAAATCCATAAAACGGGACCGAAGCAAATCGCTTCGGTCCTTTGCTGTTTTGAGATCATTTAGAATATGTCCTGAATTACTTTTTCGGGCGGGGCTTCAAGAATACTCGGATTGCGTAGGAAATATTTTAGATATTTGAATGAACCGGCATGATAGAAGCCGTCGCAGATGCGTTCGTCTGTAGTTACATTATAGTCCACATACTTTCTCTCAACGGGGTTTCCTGTGTTATCAAGTTCTATGGCGCGGCGCTTGGCGCCGAAAGCGACAAAGAGAGGAAGATTGCCGAAGTTGTATATGTGATGGGAAACGGGGGGAATGCCGATAGAGCCGAGGTCCGTTATTATCATGGAACCGTGAAACGGGCTGATATCAAGAAGAGACTGCGGCAGCCATCCGAAATAATCAAGTATTTTGAAAAAACCGATTATAGAATTAATAATAATGCGCGGAAAGCGTGCAAATGTTTCGGCAAATTTATCGGTGCCGTTATTTCCGTCATTGGCCTTTACCTCATCTATTTTTTCGTTGATTTTGCGGTAAACATCAAAGATAGTATCGGACGGCAGGAATTTGACCTTTATCGTTGTCTCCTCGGATTCATCGGTCATGGCCTTTTTGACGGTCATAAGGATTTCAATATTGTAGCGGGCGTAAACCTGCTGACCTGAGACAAAGCGATTCAGCGAGGGACGGTAGGCTATAGTTCTGACATATGCCGCGATAAAAAGGTGGAGCATGCCCATGCCCTTGTAGCCTTCAGCCCGTTTTTCCCTTAGCCAGCGGTCTATCTCGGTCACTTCAATGCTGTCGCTGAAGTAGTTGCATGCATCGTTGCGGGTTTTCATAATAAAAGGAGTGAACTTATTGTAAGCGGGATAAGTACGAACCAGACGCCCGTCACGGCGGTCACCGAACCTGCGTTTATATATTGTTTCTGACATAAGCATGTCCTCCGATTTGTGTGGTTGGTTTTTACGCTATTAACGATAGATAATTATATATGACATCCATGAGTATATCAAGAGTGATTTGATTTTGACAGTTTTGCAACAGGTATAGTGCTAAGGAGTTTCGGCAAATATTAAGCAATTTGCACACGAGTCGCCCGGGAAAGGTTAATAAATAAGGTCATTTCGGGAAAATTATTTTAGTTAGTCGTAATACTTGCAATTTAAGGAAAAATAGATTAAAATGAACAAAATATAGTATCAGATGGCTCTGGAAGCGGAGCAGGCGGAAATTTTATTTTAGAATATGACCGCGGCTGCCCCATTTTTGTACCCAAACACAAATTTGCAGGTTCAGGGGGGTGTTAGAGGAATGTCACTTGAAGCAATAAAGGCTATCAGCGATGCTGAGGAAAAAGCGCGTGCCGCCAAGGCGGAAGCCGCGGCTCTTTCCAAAAAACTGATTGCCGAAGCCGAGGAAAACGGTAAGCTTGCGATTGAAAACGCCAAGAAAAAGGCAGAGGAAGAAGTCCGCGAGCTAAAACGTAATGCGAGTGAAAAAGCAAGGGAAGAAGCGCTTGAGCTTGCTCGAAATACCGAAAACCGAAAGGCTGCAATGCTTGTCAAAGCGGACAGCAGGGTAGACAAAGCGATTGATCTTGTGATTGAAAGGATTGTGAACAGCTAATGGCCATAGAAAAAATGAAACGGCTGAAACTTGTGGCTGTCAAATCCGAGCGTGAATCCTTGCTTAAAGAGCTTATGCTGCTTGGCTGTGTCCAGATCTCGGAGCCTGAGCTCCATTCACCGGACGCGGAAGAGGCAGAAATCTTTACAAAGGAGACTGCCGGACTTTCGGAATTTAGGGCGGACTATGAAAGACTTCTTTCGGGCATCGAACTTTTGAATAAATATGTGCCTGAAAAAACCGGTCTTTTTTCACCGAAGCCTGAAGTTTCGAGGCAGTCGGTTTTAGACGAATCATCTCTAAAAGAGTATATTGAACTGGCTAAGTCGCTTGATGATGCAGATGATAAAATCAAGCGCCTGGCAGTGGAAGAAAGCAGAATCAAGGGTCTTATTGAAACACTTGAACCATGGGTATCACTCGAGGTCCCTCTTGAGCTTTCGGAAACTAAAACCTGCGTTTTAATGCCGGGTGTCGTTCCATCAACGGTTGATTTGAAAACATTGAAGGCTGAACTTGCCGCGGATGAGAGCGAAAGCCAGATTTTCGAAGTTTCATCAGACAGGGATATTCACTATCTGCTTCTTGTCGCAATGAAGGAAAATCAGGCGAAGGTTCTTGAAATTGTGCGCAGGTTTGGGTTTGCGCCGTCCTCTGTCAGCAATATGAAAGGAACGGCAAAAGAAAACATATCCGACTTGAAAAAAAAGCTTTCCGCACTTGAAACAGACAGGAAGGCTTTGACCTCGCAAATTGAAGCCGCAGCCTCATCAAGATACGAATTGAAGCTTTCTGCGGACAGAATGCTCACCAAAGCGGGACAGGCGGAAAATGCGGAAAGACTGCTTTGTACCGAGTCCACGATAAACTTTGAGGGCTGGATACCCGCGAGAGAGGAAAAAAAGCTCTATCCCGTACTTTCAAGGTTTAACTGTGCGTGGGAAACCTCGGAGCCTACGGAAGAGGATATTGAATATGTGCCTGTTAAGCTTCAGAACAATGCAGTCACACAGCCTTTCTCAATACTAACCGAAATGTACAGCCTGCCTGCCTACAATGGAATTGATCCGAATCCGTTTCTTTTTACATTTTTCCCGATGTTCTTTGGCATAATGCTGGCAGATTTGGGATATGGACTGCTTCTGTTCCTTGGCGGCTTTATGTACAAAAAGAAAGCCAAGCTTAAAGGGTCTCAGGCAAATGTGGCGGTTTTGCTTATGATCTGCGGCATTGCAACAGCTATATTCGGAGCATTGTCCGGTTCGTTTTTTGGCGATGCGATACCGCAAGTCGCCAAAATGTATGGGGCCGAAATCGAGATACCGTCGCTTATAAACCCGCTTGCAGATCCGATGACGGTGCTGATCGGCGCTCTGATACTTGGCTTTATTCAGCTTATTGTCGGAACAGCGCTTAACGGCTATATGCTTATTCGGGACGGACAGTGGATGGATGCAGTCTTTGATGTGGGCTCTCTGTGGCTTCTGTTCTTAGGATTAGCGCTTGGCGTGATGGGTGCTACATGGTATGTTGCCTATGCGGGAGTTGCGATGATTGTCTTAACACAAGGCAGATCCAGCCCGACGATAGGGGGAAAAATCGGAGGAGGACTGTTCAGTCTATACAGCATAGCAAGCGGCTGGTTTGGAGATGTCCTCTCATATTGCCGATTGATGGCACTTATGCTTGCAGGCGCGGTTATCGCGCAAGTATTCAACACCTTGGGAACTATGACGGGGAACATCGTAGCATTCTTGCTCCTCTTTATTGTCGGTCATCTGTTGAATTTAGGCCTTAATATAATTGGTTCGTTTGTGCACTCACTTCGTCTGCAATATCTTGAATTTTTCGGAAAGTTCTACAGAGAAGGCGGAAAACCTTATCAGCCTCTCACAATAAAAACAAACTACGTGAACATTATTAAGGAGGATTAACACATGGTAAGCACATTTATCTCCACATACGGAGGAATGATTTTAGGCATTCTCGGCGGCGGTCTCGCAGCGGCACTCTGCTGTGTGGGAAGTGCAAAGGGAACGGGTATAGCCGGTGAAGCCGGTGCCGGACTCTTGAGAGAAAAACCCGATATGTTCTCAAAGGTCATGATTCTTCAGGTTATTCCGGGTACACAGGGTCTGTACGGCTTCGTTATCTGGTTCATCTCCGTTATGTGGATGGGCGTTTTGGACGGATCGGCAGTTGGAATGGATGTTTACCAGGGTCTGCTTTATGGAGTTGCCTGTTTGCCCATCGCTATAGGCGGATTCTTTTCAGCAATTTATCAGGGCAGAGTTGCAGTCAGCTCTATCCACCTTATGGCAAAGCAGCCCGACGCCATGGGTAAGGGCGTTATGCTCTGCGTTATAGTTGAGTTCTACGCTATTTTGTCCCTTCTGGCTTCATTCCTTATGCTCATTGGAATCCATAACGCGTTTGCTTAATAATTGCTTCCGTGAGCGTCATAATTGCGCATTTGATATTCAGCACGTTTAATGTCGATTGTCCGCCCTCATAGCATGAGGGCGGCGAGGCGCATTTGAAGGTCATTCCTTTCGTGGCTGGAATGTGCCGAAGGATTTGCTAAAGAAAGGGTCAAATGAAATGGACGGAATAAATAAAATAATCGAGCGCATTGAGGCCGAAACACGCGAGGAAATTTCCGCCATGCAGGCGGAAACAGCTGAAAAATGCCGCGGTATCAAAGAGGCCTATGATAAAATTGCGCAGGAAGAATACTGGAAAGCAGTTCGTGCCGGTGTGCAGGAATGTGAACTTCAGGTGCAGCGTCTTTCCAGCACTGCCGCGATGGAGTCTAAAAAAAGCATTCTTGCTATGAAGCAGGATGCGGTTTCTCGTATTTTTGAAGAGGCAACTAAAGTGATATGCAATCTTCCCGAGGACCGATATGTGGATTTCCTTGCAAGGCTTGCCGGAAATGCGGCAAGCACCGGTCTTGAAGAGATTATCTTCAACTCGAGAGATAAGCAGAACTATTCAAAGGCGGTCACAAAAGCCGCAAACGAAATTGCTAAAAAAAGGGGACTGCTTCCCAAGCTTACTGTGAGCGAGCAGACGGGAAATTTCAAGGGCGGTCTTATGGTCAAACAGGGCGACATCGAGGTGAACTGTTCTGTTGAAAAGCTTGTTGAGCTTTCAAGGACAGAGCTTGCAGCTCAGGTTGCAGAAGTCCTTTTTGCTGAATAGAGCGTTCTGTTTTGTCTAAAAATTCCTTACGACAAGGAGGAAAGCACTTGTCAAATAAAAAAGTTACCGACTATGATTATCTGTTCCTTTCGTCTGCGCTGAGGGCAAAAGAGACAAAAATGCTGACAAAGGACAAGCTGGAGCGTATGCTTGATGCTCCGAGCTTTGACGATGCGGCTAAAATCCTAATGGACTGCGGATATGAAGATATGTCCGGTATGAACCTTTCGGAGCTTGAAAAAGCGCTTGCCGCGCATAGAGCTGAGATTTTTTCGGAGCTGTACCCGCTCATTCCGGAGCCTTCGATTGTTGATGCATTCCGCCTGAAGTATGATTACCATAATGCTAAGGTGCTCATAAAAGCAGAGAGCGCGGATATTGACGGAGCTTATCTTTTCTCAGAGTCCGGAATGGTGCCTATTGAAACGATTGCAGAGGCATATCATTCAGAGGACTATTCGGCACTGCCTAAAAAGCTCGGCGAATCGCTTCGTGAGGCAAGGAGCGTGATAAAGCGCACCGAAAATTCTCAATTAGCCGATTTTGTGCTGGACAAAGCGTATTTCGACGAAATGAAGGAATATGCCGAAAAACTGTATTCTCCGTTTCTTGCAGACTATGTTAAGCTGTCCATTGACGGGGTAAATCTCCGCACGGCAGTCAGAACTCTTAGAATGGGCAGGGATATCGATTTTCTTCGCAATGCATTGATTGCAGGCGGGAATATAGAAGACGAGCTTGTTGCGGAAGCAGCATACTCGGAGGAGGGCTTTGCGCCACTCTACGGAGAAACACCTTATAAAGAGGCAGCGCTGCTTGGAGCGGATGCTGCAAAGGGCGGCAGACTTACGGAGTTTGAGCTTAGCTGCGATAATGTCCTCATCAAATTCTTGGAAAAAGCCAAATATCATAATTTCGGAGCACAGCCCGTAATTGCCTATATCGGAGCGCTTGAAAACGAGATTACGGCGGCAAGAATGATTTTATCAGGTAAGCTTTCGGGTGTTGAACCCGCACTTATACGGGAAAGGCTGCGTGATATAAATGCTTAAAATTGCAGTCATAGGCAGCAGAGAAACCGTTATGGGTTTTAAGGCGCTTGGGCTTGATGCAGTTCCGGCGGCAAACGCCGAAGAAGCGCTTGCCGCTTTTAAAAGACTTACAAGAGACAGTGATAATTACGCTATCATCTATGTAGAGGAAACCTATGCCAAGGCACTCTCTGCCGAGATCGATAAATTCAAGGACAGTCCCACTCCCGCTATCATATTGATTCCGGGCAGGGAAGGTTCTCTTGGACTTGGACAGTCTGCCCTTCAGGCCGCTGTTGAGCGCGCTGTAGGCAGCGACATCCTTTAGAAGAAGGAAGGTATGTAAATGAGCGGAAAAGTTACCAAAGTATCCGGACCTCTGGTTGTAGCGGAGGGGCTTGAAGACGCCAATGTATCCGACGTCGTCCGCGTCGGCAGTCAGCGGCTTATCGGTGAAATATTGAATATGACGGGCGACAGCGCATCCATTCAGGTTTATGAAGAAACCAGCGGGCTTGGACCCGGTGTGGAAGTCGAGACGACAGGATATCCTCTTTCCGTTGAGTTGGGACCCGGCATGCTTGACGGAATTTACGATGGAATCCAGCGCCCGCTTACAGAGATCCGCGAGATGGCAGGTCATACTATCTCAAGAGGTATTGACGTTCCGGCACTGAATAGAAGCAAATTTTGGGAATTCGTTCCCACAGCCGAAGTGGGCGACAGAGTCGCTGCAGGTGACATTATAGGAACGGTTCAGGAAACAAGCGCTATTTCGCATAAGATTATGGTTCCCATAGGCGTTTCAGGCACTATTGCTTCCATTCAGGCAGGAAGCTATACAGTTGCCGATACCGTCTGCCTTGTCAAGGGTGACGATGGAGAAAACCATAAACTGACTTTAATGCAAAAATGGCCTGTGCGTAAAAATCGTCCCTATGTCAAAAAATATGTTCCCGATAAACCTCTTAACAGTGGTCAGCGTGTCATTGATACACTGTTCCCCATTGCAAAAGGAGGAACGGCGGCCGTTCCCGGTCCTTTCGGAAGCGGAAAGACCGTTGTTCAGCACCAGCTTGCAAAATGGTCCGATGTTGACGTCGTGGTTTATATCGGCTGCGGAGAGCGCGGAAACGAGATGACCGACGTTTTGATGGAGTTCCCGGAACTCAAGGATCCCCGGAACGGCGAACCTCTTATGAAACGAACGGTTCTTATTGCGAATACCTCCGATATGCCCGTTGCGGCTCGTGAGGCTTCGATTTATACAGGCATAACCATTGCAGAGTATTTCCGCGACATGGGCTATGACGTTGCAGTTATCGCGGACTCCACCTCACGCTGGGCGGAAGCTCTTCGTGAAATGTCCGGACGTCTTGAGGAAATGCCCGGTGAAGAGGGCTATCCCGCATATCTTGCGTCCCGCCTTGCCCAGTTCTATGAACGTGCGGGTGTTGTCGAGTGCCTTGGTTCCGACGAGAGAAAGGGCAGCCTTACAGCTATCGGCGCAGTTTCCCCTCCGGGCGGCGACACGTCTGAGCCGGTTTCACAGGCGACCATGCGTATCGTCAAGGTTTTCTGGGGTCTTGATTCCAGCCTTGCCTATGCGCGCCACTTTCCTGCAATCAACTGGCTTACAAGCTACTCGCTGTATATTGACGGCTTGAAGAATTGGTATGATAACGCTCTTGGCGAAAAATTTATGCAGAACCGCGAAAAGACTATGAGCATACTTCAAGAGGAAGCAAGTCTTCAGGAAATAGTAAAGCTCGTCGGTCAGGATGCACTCTCACTTTCGGACAGGCTGACGCTTGAAACGGCAAAGATGATTCGTGAGGATTTCCTGCAGCAGAACGCTTTTGTTGATGTAGACAGCTACTCTTCATACGAGCGCCAGGCAATACTTCTCCAAATCATTCTTGATTATGACACTCTTTGCCGGGCGGCGATGGAACAGGGTGCTGAGCTTAGCAAACTTATTTCTATCCCTGTGCGTGAACAGATAGGCAGAGCAAAAAGCGTTCCAGAGGATGAATATAAAGAGGCATATAGGCAAATTGCCGAAAACATGAAGATACAAATAAATGAAATTGCAGCAGGAGGTGAGGAGCTGTGATCAAGGAATACAAAACTATTCGTGAAATAGCCAGCCCCCTTATGCTGGTTCAGCAGGTCGAAGGTGTCACCTATGATGAGCTTGCCGAAATCGAGCTTCCAAATGGCGAAACCCGCCGCTGCAAGGTCCTTGAAGTTGACGGCGATACGGCTGTCGTTCAGCTTTTTGAAAGTGCGGCAGGAATAAACCTAAAGGATAGCAAGGTTCGGTTTTTAGGGCACACACTTGAGCTTTCAGTATCTGAGGATATGCTCGGACGTGTTTTCGACGGTATGGGAAAACCGATAGACGGCGGTCCGGAAATACTTGCAGAAGCTCACCGAGACATCAACGGACTTCCGATGAACCCTGCTGCACGCGACTATCCCAATGAATTTATCCAGACCGGCGTTTCTACCATAGACGGTCTGAACACTCTTGTACGTGGTCAGAAGCTGCCGATTTTTTCTGGCTCGGGTCTTCCCCACGCAGCCCTTGCGGCTCAAATCGCGCGTCAGGCAAAAGTTCTTGATGATTCTTCAAACTTTGCCGTTGTCTTTGCCGCTATAGGTATCACCTTTGAAGAAGCGGAATACTTTGTTCAGGAATTCCGCAGAACGGGCGCTATTGACCGCACAGTTCTTTTTACAAACCTTGCAAATGACCCTGCTGTTGAGCGTATAGCTACACCTCGTATGGCGCTTACAGCGGCTGAATATCTTGCATTTGAAAAGGACATGCACGTTCTTGTTATAATGACAGACATTACGAACTATGCGGAGGCACTCCGCGAGGTCAGTGCGGCTAAAAAAGAAGTTCCCGGACGCCGCGGCTATCCGGGGTACCTTTATACCGACCTTGCCACGATGTATGAGCGTGCGGGGCGCCGTATCGGAAAAGCCGGCTCCATCACAATGATTCCGATTTTGACCATGCCCGAGGACGACAAAACCCACCCGATCCCCGACCTTACAGGGTATATTACCGAGGGGCAGATAATACTTTCACGTGAGCTTTACAGAAAGGGAATAGTTCCCCCGGTGGATGTTCTTCCATCCCTCAGCCGTTTGAAAGATAAGGGCGTCGGACCCGGAAAAACACGCGAGGATCACTCTGGAACGATGAACCAGCTTTTTGCCGCTTATGCAAAGGGCAAAGAGGCTAAGGAACTGATGACTATTCTGGGTGAAGCTGCGCTTACCGACATTGACAAGCTCTATGCTAAATTTGCCGATGAGTTTGAAAAGCGCTATGTAAGTCAGGGTAACGAGGTGAACCGCTCGATTGAAGAAACACTGGACTTGGGTTGGGAGCTTTTGTCTATTCTGCCCACATCCGAGCTTAAACGTGTTAAGACCGAGCACATTGAGAAGTATTTACCTAAAAAATAGGGAACGGTCTCTGTGCCGCCCGACGGCACAAATCTTGCTCCTTGATTGAGGTGAAAATATGCCAAAGACCGCAATTACCCCGACCAGAATGGTCCTGAATCAACAGAAAACACGTTTGAAAATGGCAACGCGCGGACATAAGCTTCTGAAAGACAAGCGCGATGAGCTGATGCGCCAATTTTTTGAAGTCGTAAGAAAAAACCGCGAACTGAGAACGCGCGTTGAGGAAGGTCTGACTGAGGCTTTTTCCGCTCTCTCAGTGGCTTCTGCAATCATGTCTCCCGAAATGCTGGAGCAGGCTATTCTTTATCCGCGTCAAAGCGTTGAACTGCAAATGAGTTTTAAAAATGTCATGAGTGTCAATGTGCCTGTCTATGATTTTAAGACAAAAACCGCAGATACAGGTGATATATATCCATACGGTTTTGCTCAGACCTCCGGTGAGCTTGACGATGCACTCGGAACGCTTTCGCGTGTTTTTGAGGATATGCTTGAGCTTGCTCAGGTTGAAAAAACGATGCAGCTCATGGCACAGGAAATTGAAAAAACAAGGCGCCGCGTCAATGCGCTTGAGTACGTTATGATTCCGGAATGTCAGGAGAATATTAAGTATATCTCCATGAAGCTTGAGGAAAATGACCGCTCATCCAAGGTGCGTCTTATGAAGGTCAAGGACATGGTGCTTGAAAAAGCGCACAACTTTAAGTACTAAAAAGTCTTAGATTATCAATGCTTTGTGAATATGCAAGCGTGTCAAATTCGTTAGATTTTGAAGCAAAATACGGCTTGTACTACAGTTTGATGATAATTAAATAAAGACTAACTGCTTTAGGCGGTTTCTCAAATCATCGCTTTGAGAAACCGCCTAAAGCTTTTTAAGTTTGCTGTATAAAACGAAAAAGTCCCCGTGACCATGGTTGGCGACGAGGACTTTATTATATAAAGAAAAACGGTAATCTAAAGTTTATTTGTACGCCAAAGGCTAAACAGAGAGACTTTAAAAAACATGGTATAATGCAAAGCGGAAAACTCCTGCCTTAGACATGAAGCTAATTGGCGTGCCTGGCCTTGTTTTTCACAGCGAAGTCTGAACGGCTGTTTCCGCGTCCGCTTTTGCTTTGTCCCTTGTTTGTGCCGCTTGACGGGCGGCTTGCTTTGCGCTGTGCTGCCGCAAGCATAACAGAATGAGTGGGCTTGCCGCAAATTTTGCAGCCTTTCATTTCCTCTAAAACTTGTTCTATGCGGTTTTTTGGTATTTCCACGAGGCTTTGATCCGCAGAAATCTCAACTTTCCCAATCTCATTACCGGAGATACCGGTGCGGTCTGTGATCGCACCTATGATATGGTTTACACCAACGCGGTTGCTTAAGCCGATATCCAAAAGGATTATTCCATAGTCCATAGACCGAACTTTGGGGCGAGGTTTAGGCTGATTTGCTTTATTTTCAGGCTCTTTAGAGCGCTCACGGGATTCATGCTTAAACTGAGCAACTTCCTGCGTAGTGACCTGCCCCCAAAGTTCGACCAGGTGAAATGTTAGTAACCACCAGCCAGCTTTGCTGCATACTCCTCTGGGGTAAGGTTGCCGAGCGACGAATGGGGACGCAGATGATTGTACTCCATCCGCCA
>JAAYBD010000030.1 GCA_012719035.1 Clostridiales bacterium
GCGTGATATAATAAACACAATACTCTTGGAGGTGCTATATGGCTGTCAGTTATAAGAAGTTATTCCATATGCTCATAGATAGGGATATATCAAATGCCCAGCTTCAGAAGATGGCTGGATACAGTGCAAATATAACCACACGCCTCAAAAACAACACTTATGTGTCACTTGAGTCCATTGAAAAAATATGCCGGGTATTAGATTGCAAGGTAGATGATATTGTGGAGTTCATTCCGGACAATAATTCTGACAAATGATAATGAAGTCCGTTTTATAGGACGCCTTAAGTGATACATTTATCGTATGAGGTGTAACTGAAAAAGGTTCATCGTTCTTAGTGCGTATGATTGAGATAGTTTTTATGTATAGGTGTAAAGTTATGCACGCTAAATCGCAGAAATTGTGAAAGGAGGAAATTATGGTAAACAGATCGTACCCAATTACGATGGAGGTTGCTGGAAACACAGCACTATGGACAAGACCGGACAGCGGAGACTCTCCATGCAGCTATCCAGCGCCAACATACTCAGCTGTTCGCGGACTATTTGAGAGTGTATTATGGGGGCCTGCTGTTCTTGTGGTTCCAAGAAAAGTTGAGCTGTGTAGCTTGCCGCAGTACCATTCCTATACAACGAATTATGGAGGGCCGCTGCGAAGTGCCACGTCAATCAAGGGTGGGAATAACTATCAGTTGTTTGCCACTGTGCTGACGGACGTTTGCTATCGCCTCTATGCGGATGTGATTCCTAATCCGGATAAAACTGCATTACCTGAAAGCGCAACATCATGGGATCAACGAACAACATCACCGGGACACGCCTATCAGGAGATTTTTAACCGCCGATTGAAACGCGGTCAATCTTATGCAAATCTTTCTTTAGGCTGGGGTGAATTCACGGTATCCTATTTCGGCCCGTTTCGGGAAAAAACACAAGTATGCACGGATCTTCCGGACATTCTGATTCCGTCCATGCTGCGCGGTGTTTTTCAAGATGGTTACAATTCTGATTACCGTGCAGTTTATGATACCAATATGTGCATTCATGAAGGTGTCCTTGTGTATCCGAAAAGAGGTGATTGCTTATGATCAACGAACTCTATAATCTGGCAGAGGCAATGGAGAGAGCAGGTGTACAAGCACAGAGTTGGCACAGAAAATACAAGCCAATTCCAAACATCAGGGCAAACGCACCCTGCATTCGTATTTTGATCGCTGACGGTAATGTTATGGAGCTTTCATCTGTAGATGAAAAGGTCGGGGCAGGCCTACGAAAATACGGGACGAATCAGGGCTCATATCCCTGTATGAACTTAGCACCTCTTTATCGAATCACGGATGATGAAACTAAGAAAAAACTGTCATCTCTCCGTCCTGAGGATTTGAATGACGAGAAGATCATCGAAATAAAGGCGTGGTGTAAGGAATATAATTGGGGAAGCAAATTCAAGGGAAAATATAAGATTTCTATGGTTAACACAACATCAGAATTAGCATCTCTTATTCCGGAGTTTGAACCTATACACATTTTGATCAATGAGAGCAGTTGCTTTCGGGATTCAAGTATTCTACATCAAGAGCTGGAAAATGAAGTTTTCAGAATGTTGAGTAGTAGAGAAAACATCTCGCTAGCATTGAGTATTCTGTTTTATCAAGGAAAGTCTAATGAAAACGCAGTTGATGATTATGGTTCAATTTCAATCGCGCTGGAAACGCCCAAATTGATTGATATAGGAATCCCAGCGATCAGCAACAAGTTTACTTTAGCACTTAATTCGGCTTTACTATCAGCGGATTCATCGGAGCACAATAATCTTGATATGCTTAATGTTGATGCCTTCGGTATTCCGTTTAAGCCGATTGAAGAACCTATGCCGGATGTGAAACTTGCAGGCGGAATTGAGGTTAAGCTGCGCACGATGTTTAAAGAACAGCGTTGCCAAACGAGATACCGTAGGATTGAAAATGCGAGTTACCCAATCTCTCCACAAATGCGTAAAAAACTTCAATCGGCGCTTGGCTGGCTTGGCAGTGCAGAGCGCAAAAACATTACCTGGATCAATACAGATAAAAATGAAGTTCTGTTTGCATACCCTACCACGCTGCCTGAAGTAGAGATCTCATATACAAGAATGTTTAAGCGCCCGGAGAAAAGAGATATCGCCTTTGAAGAACAGGCAAAGAAGTTTATTGCCGAAATACATCAGAGTAAAAAAGCGGGAACCGATTCACATGCTGAGCAAATCCAGCTATTCGTTCTGAGAAAGATCGATAAAGGCCGTACAAAGGTCGTTTACACCCGCCAGACCGAACCGTATGAACTTGAAAAGCAAAGCGAAGCATGGACAGCGGGCTGCTTGAATCTCCCTGTTTTTGCGTTCGGTCAACCAAACGTCCCGTTTCCCTTGGATGCGGCGGATATTCTAAACCGTTTCTGGAACCAAAAGGGAGAATCAATAACGGACAAGTTCAAGCCGGTGCCCAAATATCATGGGATAGAGCTGCTGATGGATAGCAAATATCCAGTGTCTGCCGACCTTCATTGCCTGGCTGAAAAGGCAATGGTTATTGGCGCGTTTCTCGGTAATAAGCTTGCCGAAGGAAACCTTTATCATCCTATATGGGATAAAATCAAAGATATGCTGGCATTGACGGGGCTGATGCTCTATCGTGACCGCATAGGAAAGGACGCGTATATGGAAAGTTTACCTTATCTCTACGGACAATTGCTCAAGGTATCGGATGAACTGCATGCGCTGTATTGCAAAGTGGTGCGTGATAGCGAGCTGCCGACGCAACTGGCTGGTGGAAGCATGTATCAGGCTGCGGCTGAAGCCCCAATTCGAACACTGAACCTGTTGGGGCAACGAATGAACCCATATATCTTATGGGCAAAAACATATCGTACAAAAAACGTATCTGAAAAAGGGAAAGAGAGCTGGAAAGCAGGATGGCTTATTTCGTTGTATGAGTACATAGCCGCAGAACTCTTTACCGGATGGAGCACCCAAACCCGATTCAATGATGAGGAAAAAGCACTGCTGTTTCTCGGATATCTTGCGAACTTTCCAAAGAAAGAACAGACCACAGATGGTACAGGAGATATAAATAATACTGAGGAGGCAAATGGCCATGAGTGATATGATTAAGCGCGCAACAGGTCTTTTGGTGATTGAAGTTGTCAATTCCAACCCTAACGGCGACCCCGACCGTGAAAGCGATCCGCGTCAGCGACCAAATGGCTGCGGAGAGATTTCGCCGGTTTCATTCAAGCGTAAACTCCGTGATCTATTGGATGACCACGACGCTCCGTTTTTCAAAGCGCTGCCCGATAAATTTTCCCTCAATCCCGACAACTATACTATTTTAGAGCATCGCGGACGCGATAGAAAATCAATTACAGCAGAGATGGGAAAAGACCCTTCAACGTTTATGGAAAGCGAATTTGTACGTAAATACTGGGATGCCCGTGTCTTTGGAAACACGTTTTTGGAAGATGGCGGTGACAAGGGCTTTATCAAAACAGGCGTGGTTCAGTTTGGCATGGGTGTCTCCATTGCTCCTGTTAATATTCTCCGCCAGACCAATACAAACAAAGCCGGTGTTCAGGAAGGTAAAAATGCCGGTATGGCGCCGCTTGCTTATCGTATCGTCGAACACGGCGTATATTGTATGCCTTTCTTTGTAAATCCAAATTACGCTCACAAGAGCGGCTGCACCGTTGATGACATCGAGCTTTTGAAACTGCTGATCCCCTACGCCTATGAGATGAACCGCTCCGCCATCCGCCCGGATGTCCGTCTTCGTCATGCTTGGTATGTCGAGCATAAAAATATGCTGGGAAGCTGTCCAGAACATCTGCTCTTTGAAGCGCTGACGCCGGAAAAGCTGGGTAGCAAAACCGATCCCTCCACAGCATGGAGTGAGTATCAGGATAAAACCGATCTGCCGGAGGAGCTTCTTTCCCGCGTGGACAGTTGCATCGATCTGGTCAATCTGTAATGGAGTATCTCGCACACAGTGCAAAGGCAGACAGCCCTTCACAAACTTATGCTGCCCATGTGGAGGGTGTCTGCCGCAGAGCCGAACGGTATGCCGATGAAGCAGAACGCCATTCGCGTATTTGCAGAGGGCAGCTGAAAGACATCGTGCGGCGCAGCGCGCTCTGGCACGATTTGGGTAAGTTGGATAGTGACAATCAAGCTGTACTAAATGAAGTCACAGATAAGCAGCGATCTCTCCCATGGCATCATCAAGATGCCGGAAGCGCAGCTCTGAAGTCAAGCGGCAGCCTGTACTCCGCGCTCATCGTATATTCTCATCACAGCGGGCTGCCCGACATGGAGTCAGAATGTGCAAAAGGCAACAGGACATTTCGTGATGACAGTCCTGCCGTAAGAAGTCATTTTGATGGTGAAATGGCAGAGCTGCTCAAGCGTCATATGGAGATCCTTCCGGCAGACAACCGCAAACCGGAAGAACCGTTTGAAGCAAATCAGCAGATGTTTTTTCGCATGACGCTTTCCTGCATTGCGGACGCCGACCACACGGATACGGCGGTTGCTTACGGACAGGCACCCGAAAACGAAGAAATGCCTCAGCTTCGGGCTGTGGAGCGCTTGGAAGCACTGAACCGGTATGTATCAGAACTCGGCGGAGATGACGAGCGCAGCTATCTTCGCAGGGAAATGTTTATATCCTGCCGTGACGCAAAGGTAACCGGTGCGTTTACCGCTTGCGACAGCCCTGTAGGATCGGGAAAAACAACGGCTGTTATGGCGCATCTGCTCAAACAGGCAATCGAACGAAATGCAAGACGAGTCTTTGTCGTTCTTCCTTATACCAACATCATTAAACAATCGGTGGATGTTTATCGAAAGTCGTTGGTGCTGCCTGGTGAAAATTCGGACGAAGTCGTGGCAGAGCTGCATTGCCGTGCGGATTTTCAGGACAAGGATACGCGGTATTTGACGTCGCTTTGGCGCGCACCAATTATTGTTACAACCGCGGTCGCCTTTTTTGAAACACTGGCATCCAACAGGCCGTCCGCTCTAAGGAGGCTTCATGAGCTGCCGGGAAGCGCTATTTTTGTTGACGAAGCGCACAATGCGCTACCTTTGAAGCTTCTTCCATTGGCATGGCAATGGATGTATACACTGGCTGAGGAGTGGAACTGCTATTGGGTGCTGGCTTCAGGTTCTCTTGTGAGGTACTGGCAGCTCGACAGCTTGGAATCAGTTGAAATGGCTCACCCTGTTGTTGCCGAGCTGATCAATGAGAACCTACACAAACAGCTTATGCGGTATGAACAACACAGAGTATCTTTTCGATGGAAGCCCGAGGCTATGAGCCGTAAAGAATTGGTGGAATGGGTACAGAGTATGCCTGGCCCGCGGCTGCTTATTCTAAACACAGTGCAAAGCGCAGCAGTAATCGCAGATGATTTTTTCAACACATATGGAAGAAGCTGTGTCGAGCACCTGTCTACGGCATTAACCGCAGAAGACAGGAGTAGAACGATTGAGCGGGTGAAAGCACGGTTAGAGAATAAAAGTGATATGAACTGGACTCTTGTCGCAACATCATGCGTTGAGGCCGGAGTAGACTTTTCTTTTCGGAGCGGCTTTCGCGAATTGTCGTCTTTGCTCTCTCTCCTGCAGGCCTCCGGCAGGGTGAACCGCAACGGGCTTTATACTGATGCAATCATGTGGAGCTTTACCTTGCAGGATGATTCTACGCTGAAAAAGAACCCCGGCTTAGATACTTCTCGCGAAGTTTTGAAAAGTTATCTTATAAAGGATATGAAAATTACACCTGAACTCAGCACAAAGTCAATGAACGATGAGATTATCCGAGACGACAGCTGCCTTAAAACGATCAACCGTCTGAATGAGCTGGAAAATTCGATGCAGTTTGATACTGTCTGTAATGAGTTTGCGGTAATTGAATCCAACACGGTGCCCGTTGTTGTAGATAGTGAGCTTGCAAAGTCGATTGAGTATGGCCGCGGCGATTGGCAGCTGCTACAAAAGAAGTCTGTATCCATCCGCCGTGAGAGAATCAAGGCATGGGGTCTGAAAGAACTTGCAAAGGGTGTATTCCAGTGGACACTGCGCTATGACTCCTTTCTGGGATATATGCGCGGTGTATTGGACCTTGAGAGATGTAAGAACGATACGCTGATTATTTAATCAAGCGCGGTTCACTTCATGAAGCTGTATTACAACTTACACAGGTTAGTGGACAGAGGTCGAAGGCGGCTTTTTTCGATGGCATTTTGTTAGTGTCTGTATATTGGGGTTAAACCCCTCACCTTTCAGGCGAAACCTTTAGGTTAACCATAAGTCGATTATAGGTGAAAGTTGTTATGCCGAGAAAAATCGGTTAACCGCACGACTTACGGTGGTGGAACGTTCCCCTTGCTTTAGGCGGCTTCCAGCCGCATGTCGAACCTACCGGCTTTCAGCCGCTAGTAGTTCAGTTACAATATCTTTATTGAACAAAGACCACACTAAAGGTTTTATCCTTCGGTGTGGTCTTTGGTTTTTGCCTCCGCTTGAAGTGCCGGTTAAAACTTCTCTTGTTTCAAAGTATCCCTAATCGGCCTTACCTTTGGGCGGTGTTTTTTGTTTATATCAAGAATAAGCCGGCATTCTTACGCTTCGCGCAATGTGCGTATTATCCGTTGTCCTGTCGGACAGCTCCGGAACGGGATTCGGCTTTTCTTCCGCGCGGTAATCCACGTTGAACTTCTGCTGATGCTGAACGATTACGTTGTGGCTTGCAACAGTGTTCACGTTATGATTGACACGGTCTTGATAGAAAAAGAACTCATGATTCGGAGGAAGGTCGCATACGGGCATATAACTTTCCATGTCGGCTGTAAGCTGTATCTGCTGCGCGAGAATTTGACGAACGTAGTCACGCGTATCATGGAACTGGAGCAGCTTGGGGAACTCGCCGCCCGGAATAACCTGCTGCCAGTCCTTGCCCTCATATTGCTGAAGCATCTCGGCCGCCTTGTGCAAATGTGAAATCTCTTGTTCAAGATGCCTTTCCCAGATCGATTTTACGTTTGCATCCGGCTCGTCCTGATAAAACGAATAATAGAGGTAACATTCCATATATTCATGCAGAAGCAGATTTTCCAGCCATGTAGCACTGGGATCTAAAAGAGAACCGTAATGACTGACATGCTGTTCTTCGATCATGGCAATTTCCAGATACAGCTGGCGTCCCAGATCGTTATAATAGGTGTTGCCGAGATTCATATAGAAATTCATGGTTTGCTGTTCACCGGAGGTAATAATCAGCGAATTGAGTTTCGTGCGGATATCCGCTGTTTTGAAGTCCACCGGATTTTTAACGGAATCGAACGGGAACCTATGCTCTGCAATAGTTGGGCGTCCCGGTGTGATATCCACATAGCTTTTGACAATTTGCTGAGCCGGAATCTGAGAATCCAGGTCCATAAGGTTTGAATACCTGTAAAGGTGGTCAAAATCTTCGAGAAGAGCAAAATCGAGCGCCTGCTTTACATAGGCATTAGGCTCATTCTGAGCAAGCCATGCGGTAAGGTCTACCGCCACGTGTTCATAGCCGATGGTGGTTTCAAGCTGTGTCTCATCGATCGGTTTGAGCCAGTTGATGTGCTTTTGCTGTTGCTGTTCAATACGGCGCGAAAGGGCAAGTTCCCTGCGGATGTCGTTATTTTGGCAGTTGCGATGGAATTGATGCTTGAAAAGCGTGGCTTCCACTTCAATGCCGTTCATCAGGATGATTCGTACTCTTGTATACGGGTCAACTGTGTTTTTGTCATATGGCTGGGGGTACATGGTACACCAGTCCATAATTCCGTCTTTCACGTTGATTGGTTTTTGCTCAAATGGATTCATCTTATTTCTCCTTTATTTTTTAGCTTATTGTATTTTTAACTTCAGATTGAAGAATATTCAGAATTAAGCATAGAGCCTGACGAGATGTTATCCCGGAATAATGTAAAATGAAAATGGAGAAACTTTAAAAATATAGGCGAAAGGCGGTGTGTACATGTATGTATAAAGCAATTGGAAAAAACATCCAACGCAAGGAAGCGTGGGACAAGGTTACCGGAAAAGCGCGGTATACAGACGATTTGCCGGAAACAGGCATACTCTCCGCCCGTCTGCTTACAAGCAAATATGCTCATGCGCGAATTCTGCATATTGATATATCCGAAGCCTTGGCGCTTAATGGCGTAAAATCTGTTCTGACCGGATCGGACTGTCCGGAGCTGTTCGGACCCTTAGTGTTGGACCGTCCGGCTCTGGCGCGCGATGTTGTGCGTTATGCGGGGGAACCTGTGGCTATGGTGGTTGCAAAGGACGAGCCGACGGCGGAACAGGCGGTAAGGCTCATAAAGGTGGAATATGAGCAGCTTCCGGTCATACTGACCCCGCTGCAGGCACTGGCTGACGGGGCATACCTGATACACAGCAAGACAAACGGATACAGAAAAGTATCGACCGATATTTACCCAGAGGCGGGGACCAATATTGCAAGCCGTTATCGTATGCGCAAGGGAGATATAAAAGAAGCCTTTGACCGCTGCGAGTTTATAGTACGGCAGCGCTTTTTTTTGCCGCCCTCGGATCATCTCGCTATGGAGGTGCGCACTGCGCGTGCGGAGATTTCGTCGGAGGGAACGGTGCTTATCACCACCTCATCACAGTCGCCTTATGCTGTTCAAAATCAGATTTCAAAGGCTTTTTTAATACCTTCGGGGCAGATACATGTGCATGTTCCGTTTGTGGGAGGCGGTTTCGGCGGCAAGGCTCCCGTTACACTTGAAATACTTGCCGTCTTAGCTTCACGCAGCGTTGGCGGCAAGGCTGTTCGCGTTACGATTCCCCGAGAGCAGGATATGGTATCTGCGCCCTGCCGCATCGGGTTGGAAGCAGACATCAGAATCGGCGCGAATAAAGAGGGAATTATTCAGGCTATGGAATTGACATACTTTCTTGACTGCGGCGCTTATACAGATATTTCTCCTTATATGACCAAAGCAATTGCGGTCGACTGTACCGGACCATATCATGTGGAGAACCTGTCCTGCGATGCGCTGTGCGTCTATACCAACCACACCTATGCGACGTCTTACCGAAGTTTCGCCCGCGAATCCTGCACCTTCTGCATAGAAAGGGCGATGGACATGCTGGCTCGCAAGTGCGCTCTGGATCCGCTGGAGCTTCGCATAAAAAACGCGATACGCCCTGGAAGCCTGACCCCGTCGCAGGTTTTATGCACACCCAGCCTTACAGGTGACCTGACACAATGTCTGAATAAGGTGAAGCTGCTGTCGGAATGGGACGGCGGCAATGCTTTGACGATCAAGCAGGATACGGTGCGCGCCAAGGGGATAGCGTGTTTATGGAAAACTGAGACACCTCCCACAGATGCCGTATCGGGAGCGCTCATTACGTTTAACCCGGATGGAAGCGTCAACCTGATTACGGGAGTCGTTGAAATGGGCTCGGGCGGGCAGACGCATCTTGCACAGATACTTGCAGAGAAACTGCGCATCGACCCGAAACAGGTCCATGTTGTAATGGAGGTCGATACCCGCGCTGCACCTAAACACTGGAAAACGGTCGCCAGCATGACCGAATATATGGCGGGGCATGCCGTTGTACGCGCCTCTGATGATATGATTGAGCAGCTTCGTATTAACGGTGCTCAAGCTTTAGGCTGCCCTGCAGAAGAAATCGAAGTTGCAAACGGACGGGTGTATTCGCGAAAAAATCCAGAAAATTTTATTGCATTCAAAGACATTGTGCATGGATATAAAGCGCCTGACGGTTCCTCGATAGGGGAACCTGTACTGGGACGCGGGGGATTTATGCTGAAGGGCTTGACAGCTCTTGATCCGCAGACAGGCAAGGGGAAAACGGGTCCGGCGTGGACACTGGGAGCGCAGGTGGTAGAGGTCGAAGCGGATTTAAAGACCTGCACTTACCGAATCATCTCCGCTTCTACTGTGATGGATGTAGGCAGAGTAATAAATCCCGAGTCTATGCGCTCTATGGTGGCAGGCGGCATGTCAATGGGCATCAGCATGGCAAGCAGAGAGGCATTTTCCTACAATTCGGAAGGTATCCCTCAAGCCCCCAATCTCCGCACCTATAAACTCCTGCATATCGGTCAGGAACCGGATTTTCGGGTCAGTTTTGTGGAAACGCCCGAAAGCGAGTCGCCTTACGGTGTGCGGAGCTACTCCGAACACGGTATTATCGGCATGGCCGCGGCGCTTGGAAACGCTCTTTCTGCGGCGTTTGGAGCGGAATTTACATCGCTTCCGCTCACTCCCGAAAAACTTTGGCGGGTGTTATCGGAGGAAAATACATGATTCCATTTGATTTTATTTATTGCCGTCCGGATTCTTTGAAGGAAGCTTCGGACGTGTATATCCAGCTTAGGAACGAAGGCAAAACCGCAGTCTATTATGCCGGAGGAAGCGAGATCATCACTATGTGCCGCTCGGGCAGCATCCGCCCTGATGCCGTCATAGACATAAAAAATATTCCCGAGTGTACGGTGCTGAAGATTGATGCGCAGAAACTGCACATCGGCGCGGCGTGTACGCTGAATCAAATCAAAGAAAGCAAATTTTTTCCCTTGCTCGGACTTGCCTGCGGCAGGATCGCCGACCATACAAATCAGTGCCGGATAAGTCTTGGCGGCAATCTGTGCGGAACCATCATTTACAGGGAAACAAGCCTGCCGCTTATGCTCTCGGATGCGGATATTACTCTTTACGGTCCGGAGGGGCAGCGCACTGTTCCGTTTTTGGCTGTATTTAATGGGCGGATGCAGCTGAAAGCCGGGGAGTTTGCCGTACAGGTGCATATTCCGGACTGGGCACTTGAAGCACGCTGTGCGCACATTAAAAGAACGGCAAATGAAAAAATAGACTATCCCTTGGTAAATGTGACCGCGCTTTGGAAAGATGGTTTCATGCGTGCGGCATTTTGCGGTATCTGTTCCCATCCCTTTCGCAGCGGGCAAATCGAAGCTGTTTTGAATGACCGCTCATTATCCTGTGATGTCAGGGCAGAAAAAGTGCTCGGACTTTTGCCCGAGCCGCCTTATGGAGATGTGGAAGGCTCGGGGAAATACAGAGCTTTTATACTGAGAAATACGCTTAGCTCACTTCTGGAGGATGCGGAAAATGGTAAGATATGATGGAAAAACTGTGGTTTCTCTAAATGTAAACAACGAAACGCACGAAGTGGCGGCCCGCCCCTCAGACCTGCTGCTGGACGTGCTGAGAGAGCAGTTGGGACTGACCGCCGCGAAGCCCGGCTGCAAAAACGGCGACTGCGGCGCCTGTACGGTCATGGTGGATGGCTGGCCTGCAAAGTCCTGTTTAATGCTGGCGGTCGAGGCACAGGGGCATGCCATAGTGACGGTTGAGGGACTTGGCGGTACGGCGGCGGTACAGAAGGCTTTTGTGGAGGCAAATGCATTTCAATGCGGCTACTGCACCTCGGGCTTTCTGATGGTATGTCAGGCATTGAAAACGCAGCATCCCGCTATGCCTGAAGAATATGTAATAGAGGAGTGGCTGCAATCCAACTTGTGCCGCTGTACCGGATATCAGGAGATACGCAAAGCAGTGCACATGATGTATGACATGACGTGATTTCGGTCTTGTATTGCTTATGCTTAGCACCGATATAATTAAAAACAGCCTGTTTTTGCCTGCCATCAAATTTATAATCGAAAAATTTAGTTGACAATGTAGACAGAACTGAATATAATGTGTTTACATTGTAGACTGAATGGGGTGAGAAAATAGTGACAGAGCAAAACATAAACCTGACGACTGCGGAATGGAACCTTATGGAGTGTCTGTGGGAAAAAGCGCCGCGCACTGGCAGGGAAGCGGTAGATTATTTGCAGGAGCATATCGGCTGGAACCGGAGCACTACACTGACAATGCTTCACAGAATGACAAAGAAGGGGATAGTTCGCTGCGAAGATAAAGATGGAGTAAAAGTATACTTCCCGATGATCAGGCGTGAAGACGCTGTTTTTCGGGAGACAGACGATTTTCTGAATCGAGTTTACAAGGGAAGCGTCAGCATGATGCTGAGCGCACTGACAAAGAAACAGGAGCTTAGTAAAAGTGAGATAGATGAACTGTACGCGATTTTGCGCGAAGCCGAGGAGGCAAAGAAATGACTGAGCTTATCGTTACTTCGTCCGTACTCGTATCTGTCGTTGCGGGTGTGCGGCATTTCTTTAAGGGAAAGATAAGCCTTCGCCTGCAATATGTCCTTTTGGCACTGGTGCTGATGCGGCTTCTTATGCCGTTTTCGCTGACCGCAAGTCCGATCAGCGTAATGAATATCATAGAAAATACAGCAGCGATTAGCGATGACATTGGCGTACTGAAAAATCAAAGATCTGCGCCCGAACCCAAACTATCATTGGAATTTGATGAGCCGGAAATCCCGTCCGGGCGGAATGATGCGGAATTGTCTATGCCGCATAAGCTTAAAGACGCAGATATCGGTGCCGGCGATTGGACGAAAACCATAGTTATCATATGGTACAGCGGTATAGCTGCGGTTGGTTTGGTTCTTCTTTTTTCAAATATCAGCTTTTGGAGGAAGCTGCGGAGGACGAGGAAAGAATACGTAGTGAGTGATTGTGCGCTTCCGGTGTACGTGGTGGATGCACTGCCCTCGCCCTGCATATTTGGAATCTTCCGGACGGCGGTTTATATTACGCCGGAAACCCTTGAAAGCGAAACAAAGCTTCGTCATGTACTGGCACACGAATTGACACATTACCGCCACGGTGATCATATTTGGTCTTTACTGCGCGGCGTTTGTCTCGCTGTGCACTGGTATAATCCGCTTGTGTGGCTGGCAGGAATACTTTCCCGCAGGGATGCTGAGCTGGCGTGCGATGAGGGAACAATCAAGAAAATAGGCGAGGAAAGCCGAATTGAATATGGGCGCACGCTGATTGGGCTAAGCATTGAAAGGCATTCTGCCATGGATCTGCTTTGCTGTGCCACAACTATGGTCAGCGGTGAGAAAGGAATAAAGGAGCGTATCATGCTGATTGCAAAGAAACCTAAAATGCTTATGACAACGCTGGCGGCTGTTTTGATAATCGCAGTATTTACGGCGGGCTGTACTTTTACAGGAGCTGCTTCGGGCAGTGTTCCGGCTGAGCTTGGCATCATCATGGAGGGGGTCAATGTACCTGACTCGGTGCTGGATGCGGCGAAGGAGCAGGTGGGGGAATACTTTGAAATGAGCAAAGAAGAATTCCCCGGCTACAAATATACCAATTGGCGTATTGAAGCTTTGGAATGGGTGTACTCCTACGATGAAGCGGATGGCAAAAAACTTGATATTTACCGCATGAACTATGAATTTCTGTCCGAAGCACCCGAAAACATTATGATGGCGGGCGGAATGTATATCACTGAGGACAACTGGGTTTGCCCAATTTATCCGAACTGCACCTATCTGGTAATAGATGCGCGCGAAGATAAGTATCTCTTTGCCATGATGGAGAACGACTGTGTGCCCGGTGATGAAATCTTTACCACTGATATGAAACGCCGGCTGGCCGACTATACTCCGACAACAGGAGAAAGTATCGACACCGATCAGCTTGCAGTTTCCGGTCTAAGCAATGATACAAACATTGGAATAGGCGTTTTTCTGGACTATGCCGATGATGATATCGTTATATTTCACGGATACTTTGGACTTTTTGTCTATGATCTTAAAGCAAGGGAGATAGTTTTCTCCATGGACTTGAAAAAATCGGTCGGTACCACCAATATTGAGGGAAGCGAGGGGGCAGCAGTTAGGGTAAGCGCGGACGGGTCCGTTATACAGCTCTACCATTACCCTGAAAAATTCAGTCCGCAGAACGCGTACTATATCCGCACCTCGGATTTTACCTGCACCTATGGAACATATAGGGAGCTGGAAAGCTGTTTCAGTATCGATGAATACGGTTCAGTTGAATTTGCTGACGGTACCCGCGGGGAAATCAATTTGGGCGGTTCGCACGGCATAGCCGGTACCATAAGCGCTCTGAGTTATAAGCGCGGAAATGATGAGTATGCACTTTTTGAATACTGATGTATTAATCAATCTATATCAAGACAGCCGCCGGAATAATTTCCGACGGCTGTAATTTTGGTAAACTATCCTGTTTTCAGTGCTGACTGCGGCGTCCTTACTTTCTTGTATGCGTGAGGTAGTACCGAATGATTTTCCTAAGTCCATAGAGATGAGAAAATGCTTTTTGAAAGCCCGGCATTCTACTGAGACTAAATTCTAAAATTCATAGCTTGTGTGCGTTGTAAAATGATTTAAGCTCCGCTTTGATTTCGGGCGAAAGCTCTGTCTTATTTACGCCTTGTATTGCGCCTTCCAGCGCCATAAGCCGGTTAATGCAGGCAGAAGAATCAATACTCTGAATATGAAGCCATGCGGCGCGGCTTCCCAGCGCTTTTAATTCTTCATAATTTGTTATACCGACAGCATTTAACTGTTCCTCTATCTTTTTTCCGATGTTTGGCAGCTTGTACAGTTCTCCCATTTTAGACACTTCCTTTTCAATTAGTTAAAAAGTGAACTCCGGCATATTAACGATTTTTCTGTTTGATATAGCAGCCATAATATAACACAGTTTGAATTTCTCTGTGCATCTGCCAAATATTACAGTCTTGGTTACATAGTATAATAGCTGTAGTATCAATTTTGGGGTAATAGGAAACCATAGCGCATACGCCATCATTTAAGCCGTCTTTGCGCATGCAAAAAATATCGCCGTCGATTTCTACGAATTCAAAGGCATATCCATTCCTTATCGTCGCATCGGGTGCCGGCTTCCATTTGTTAAATGGTGTCACGAATTTACAATGAGGTGAAAATAACATATCTGTATACTTTTCATTAAGCAGCATGCTCTTTTTGAGCCTGCGGATAAAAAGATCGAGATCCTGAGCTGTTGTGTACACACCACCGTCTGGAGAGCCTATAGGCGGAAAAGAATATATATTCTTTTTCCAATTTGTAAAATGATCCTTTTCATCATAGCAGGCAACATATCCTTCGGCCGTGTTTTCGTTCACTTCGTCCATGGCGCAGAATTTTGTGTGCAGCATCCCTAAAGGCTTAAAAATATGGTCGGAGACAAACCCCCGGTAGTCCTGACCGGTTACTTTTTCGATTGCCAAGCCCAGCAAGACGAAAGAGCAATTGTTATATCTGACATCTGTTCCTGCCTTAAAGAGCGGTTGTTTATATGCAAACTGAGGGAGAAAATCGCTTGTATTCCGGATTGAGTAATTGGGCTTACTGATAAATAAATCTGAGTAATTTTCACCTGCTTCTTCATCAGCGTCATCCGCAATACCGGAGGTGTGCGTAAGCAAATGGAAGATTGTCACATCTTTTGGAATTGCAGTTCCTGCTAAATCAATGACATCCGTAATTTTATCATCAAAATGCAGCAGCTCTTTTTCAATTAAAAGTAAAATTGCCGTTGCGGTAAAGACTTTGGTAACGGATGCAGTATCAAACAGAGTATTAATGTTATTTGGAATCTGAAAGCCTCTATGTGCAAGACCATAAGCTTGTTCAAAAACAGCATCTTCCCCTCTTTTTACAAGGCAGACGCCTGAAAAGTTGTTATTCTTATTGAAATCATCACATATTTTCTTGATTTCCCTATCCATAAACCACCTCAAGGAATAACACAATTGACTAAATACAAAGTGCAGAGCTTGTTTTTCACTGCTTTCTGAATGGCATACTGTTTTAGTGGCAGTTGTGAGACTTTTGTTTGATCAGATATAATGGCTGTAAAGGTCTGCATAAAGCAAAAGGATTTCAACCACAAAGATTCAAACCCCTTTACTTGCTTTTTGATTGGAATAATAGTGTAAAAAAGATTTTTAGCTTTTGGTAAATATCATACGTGCTTTTCATAGAAAATAATCGTCATACCAGGCTGTATGTCCTCTTCTTTCCCTGTCGTTACGTAACCCATTTTTTCATATAGGTAACGTAGCTTGGGTTCTTGTTTTATAGTGTCCAACTCCCAACGGCAAGCTTCCGGATAAAGAGACTCGGCATTCTTGATGGCTTGCTGGGCATACCCCTTACCTTGAAATTCCGGCAAGATAAACATCGGAGAGATTCTGCATGCAGCGTTATGCAACCTTACAACTCTAATTGCTCCAATATTTTCGCCGCCGAGCTGAATGAAATAATAGTCGGTAAAAGCCTGTCTCATCCTTTGTATAATTTTTTCAAGCGGTTCAGCAGCTGGATTTGTAGTATAATCATGGTATTTATCAAGCAAATGTGCAAACGCTTTTATTTGCATTTGGTGTATTTGGCGACAATCATTGGCATCTGCTTTTAGCAACTGAACGAGCATTATTATCACCCCGTAAATTAATAATTATATACTTATATCTATAAATGTTTCCAGCTTAACATATTCTGAGGCATAAAGAAAGACATACCCTCCCCTTGGCGGAAGATATGTCTTGTCTGGTGCGAGTGTTCATAAGGACAAACTCGGAAACTCGCATAAAATAAGGCTTTTGAGAGCCATGCATACGAAAACTACTATTTTGAAACACGAAATTAAATTTCTGTCTTGTGTCTAAATCGTACGGTCAATCACTGTTACTTGAGTTATGACGTCGCGCAGACGGTCGCCAGAAACGATGTATTCGAGGGCTTCATCGGCGGTTTCGTAAAATTTAGTGGTGTCGGGCTGATTGTAAAGACCCATAATAATTTTATATCCCGAATGGCTTATACCATATTCAATCCCTTTCCACACAAATTCAACTTCACCTCCCCGAACCATGCAGTCTTTAAAGTCACTGATAGTTTTAAAGCGGTTTTCCTCGGGCGTATTATGTCCATGTAGGTACACAATATTAGACATTTCTAAACCTCCCAAATATTTTTTAAACTCCGGAATATTGCCGGCCGGATAATTAATCTGAGGTTTTACAAAATTCGGTATCCCATATTTAGGACTCTCCCAATCAATTTTGTGGTCGTGCGGATTGCTGTGCTGCTTCGGAAACCCGTGATCTGTATGATGCCGCTCCATTATCGCTCTACCGTCTGGCCCTATTTTCGTTTCTCTTTCATTCCCATTTCTATCCGTAGTTCTATTAATATCCCCCGGGTTGCCGACAAACCTTCTATCATCTTCCTTCACCGGCTGCCAATCACCCCCGTAGGCGCTTCCACCGCCTTTGGAGATATCCAAGAATGGGGCTATTGTATCATATTGAGGCTTAGGGGTGCCACCTATTTTAAACACGTCCAAATTCTCATCTATGCTCTTTTTATTATAGCTCATATACTTCCACGAGCTTAGCTCATAGTCCACATGAACAATATCGCCCTGCATTTCAGGAAATGGCGTATTATAACAGACAATTTTTCCCGGCTCAATACGCCGCAACATCTCATTGTAGCCCGCCAAGAACCATTGTTTTTGATCCTTACGATTACCGTGCTCCGTGGCCATATAAGTGGATACTGCGACAACGCTGCCCTTTTCAATGCCTTCAAAGCAAAAATCGAAAGAGGCTTCGCTTCCCCAGTTCACCGTAGGAATGACCCTCATGCCTTTTGATGCCCAATAAGCCCCGCACCATCGGTTACGAAACACATTATAAAGCTGCATGACCGGCGCCATTTCAAGATAAATACTGAAGTCAGGGGATAATACGGCACGGTAGCGCGAGAGCTTTTCGATGTCGTTATCTGGATTTTTCCATATGCGCTCAAAGCGATAGTCGTATAGAAAGAAATGAACCATGCGATCAAGGTGCTTTGTGTCCTCCAAATGTGTTTTGTCAAAACCGATAAGAAGCAAATTATCAAAATCGTCTTGCTTTGCCTCGAATTTTGGGATAATAGGAATTTTAAGTTTTCCTTTGCCGGGGAATTGATTTCTCAGCAGGATTTGACTTGTACGGTAATTGTAGTTTTCTTCTGTCATAAAATATGCTCCTCCTAAAAGTAGTAGGGAATAAGTCCCTCTACTAATAGGCGGCAGAACAGCTTTTGTTGCACGAAATAATGCAACAAATTTGAAAAGCCTTATAAAAAACAAAAACAGACTGGCTTTGCCAATCTGTTTTTGTCCTTATGAACATTCGAGGGTAACTCGACATGGCCCGAGTGACAGGAGTCGAACCTGCGACCTGATGGTCCCAAATGTCGGTCTGAACGTTTAGCGAGCACGTTCCGACACTTTTTGTTACTTTGCAGCCCTGCGTGTTTCATCGCTTTCTTTCGGCTTTTGGGATTTTGTTAGGGATTGAGTCTGTATATTAAAAGATGTGGCTCGGTTTTGAGCAGGTTTTACGGCAAAGTGGCGCACTCCCTTAACCTGATCCAGGCGCAGCGACCAAAAGGTTGCCTGAATGTATTTTCCATGACAATCCCATTCGCTTTCTCGTGCAGGGAACACATCAAATATTTTCTTCCAGGATTGCCGTTTGACGGCTATCTGCTCTTGTGTAGTCAGACTGTCAAGCCACTTTTCCTCAGCCTCATAATCCTCGTCGCTACAAGCATCACCATAATACCCATCATTAAGTACCATGTGCCACATATCCTCATTGCTCAAAAGCACTTCTTTATCGGGAACCTCAATATCCAAACACACCTGTGGAGTTTTATATCCCCGAAATTCACTGCGCCTCAAATCCGGTTTTGCGTGTTTCCATTCTACCGTATGCCATGCCCATATTGGATATTGAACGCCCCGCGGCGGGGGTCCAATCCGCTCACACATTTGCTCGGCCATCCAATCATAAGCAGGGCCAAAGCCAAACTCTGTAATGAGTTCGGAGTGCTCGGGGACGCAGTGAAATATCTTTTCTGACTGTAATTTTTCATAAAGTGTTTCCGGCTGTATGGTCCATAATCGCATAAAGTCCTCCATTTCATTCACCGGGAATGATGCTACCAAGCCCAACCAGATGCAGGGGAGAGCATTAAGCCATAGCAGTGGCTTCTCCTCAAATAATAATTCCCTCGCAGTGGTCGATTTCATGCTGAATAATCTGCGCCGTCCAGCCGGTGAAGGTCTTAAAACGGGTCTGAAAGCTCTCATTTTGGTACTGTACCTTAATGGACTTCCAACGCTTGGTCTTCCGTGTACCGGTTAGGGAAAGACAGCCTTCCTCCGCCTCGTAAGGCTCTGACCGCTTAACAATCTCCGGGTTGAACATTACCATATATTTACCCTCATTGTCAAAGGCAATGAGGCGTTTGTTAACGCCGATCATATTGGCTGCCATGCCTACACAGCCGTCCTTGTGGGCGGCCAAGGTGTCTAATAAATCCTGTGCAACTACTAAATCGACCTCTGTGGCCCGTTCCGCTTTTCTGGCGAGAAAGTCCGTATCCCGCATAATTTCTTGAATCATAATGACCTCCTGCGCAACTCATTTTCAATCATCGTCCGCGACAGCTCCATGGCCCGAATTATTCCTTGAAAGCGTCCATATTGCCCGCTGCCCGGCTCATACTTTGACCGAGCCTTTTCACATTTTCGGATGATCGAGGACAACGGCTCCAGGGCGGCGGATAGATCCTGCAGGGGATATCGACCCGCGCCGTGCCCGGCCAGAAGGTCTTGCGCAATTTTCATGGCTTGAATTCGGTTTTTCAGCAACGTGTGCTGCGAGGTTCCAGTGACAAACTTAGGCTGTGTCCGCTCACAACGTGCGATGACCGAGGTCACCACTTTCAGAGCATCTACCCTTTCCAGATCTGTCATGCATGTACCTCCTCCCAGTCCCGCAAAACCGCCAGCTGTTCAGGCGTGTGAAACCAGTGCTCGCCATCCTCCCTGACGGTCAGCCCACAGCCGAAGCGGTGGACGAATTCATCCACTGTAGCTCGGTCGGTCAGGTTCTCCCTGCCAGCATAGAGGATGGCGGTATTTGTATTCTAAACGGTGATGGTGTGTTTTTTGGCATACTGAAGATAGTGCCAAGACAGGGTTTTTCCAAAATCGGTGGGGATTTCACCCGCTTCCTTGCAGCCGAATTTGACGTGGACAAAAAGATGCAGCCTGTCGTTCGGTTCACCATACAGCGCAGCCGGGATAGCATCAATCGAAATTCTTTTTTCTCTCATATGGTAATCCTCTTTCTATTTGGAAGCCCATCAAAGGCGTGGATGGAATTATATCGGCAAGATGCGGCATAATCAATCGAAGCCTTTCTGCTGTTCCCAGTTTACCTCAGGACACTGAAGTTGGCAAGTAATCCCTTCAACGGCAACCTTCCCATGGGTGAAAAATAAGCAGCTATTCTCTCAGAATCATGATATTGTGTGCCACTAAAGGGAGGAGGTGACACAGATGCGCAGGATGCTGGAGGAATTTTATTAATAGAAACATAAATCCCAACGAGCGCACCTTCATCAAGAACAGTGCCTATAGTCTTGCGGCCCAGACCCTATCCGAAAACGAAAGCAAGCTGATCGAATTGCTGGAAGGCAAGGAAAAGAAGCTGCTACTTGACCTCGTCAATGCCCAAAGCATTGTGGACGGCATCACAGCAGTGGATATCTTTATTAAGGGCTTTCGCTTGGGGGACAGAATCGCAATTGAGGTTATGAGCGACGAAGACGGCTGTTTGCGTGAAATCACGTAAGCAGCCGTCTTCCCTTATCTTTGCAGCAATTGAATGAGCACCTCTGAAAAGGCTTCGTCCTGCGCCGCTGTACGCTTGGCGGGACCTTTCAGCCTGCCGCCGGCATTGCGTATCTTCTTTGCGGTGTGCCGGGACAGCAGAAGTGCATCGATGTTGTCCGCTGTGTATTCCATGCCGTCTTGGTTCAGTACCAGAGCGTTCCGGGCAAGACACATAGCGGCAAGGCCATAGTCCTGCGTTACCACCACATCGCAGGGATGGAGCAGATTGACCAGGGCAAAGTCCACGCTGTCCGCCCCTTTGGAGAACACCATGGTCTGCGCCCCCTCCCGCTCAATACGGTGAGAAGTATCGCAGAGAATCAGACACTCCGCCCCAAACTGCTTAGCGATTTTTATGGTCTCATCCATCACGGGACAAGCGTCCGCGTCAATCAATATTCGTCTCATATTCAAAGGCGATTCCGCTCCTTATTCCTTAAAGATATAGTCTTGTTGCTGCTCTTAGTTTACCTTAAGGGACAAGGATTGGCAAGTAAGTGCTCAGGCTTAGGGCGCAATGGCGACAGGATGGGGTAAAACGCCGCACGCTTTTATGGTGGTTTAGCCGGATAGCTATTGCGTGAATTCTGTGATATTGTTGCTTGCTGATAGGAGGCGAGCGAATTCAAAAGGAAAAGGATATGACCGTCGTCATATGGGCAGAGCAATGGTTCATCCAAAGCATCGGTGTATGGACTCCCAACACCGAGGGCGCCTACCGAAACCTGATTTATAACCACATCATTCCCGGTATCGGTAGGGCGGAGTTGACTGATCTAACCGCCCGGCGAATGCAATCGTTTTACAAGCGGCTTTCTCAAAACGGACTCAGCGCCCAAAGCGTATGGTGTGTCCACCTGCTTTTGTGGCAGTGTCTGGATGAAGCTTGTCGGGAGGAGCAAATACTTCTTAATCCGGCAAGGCTGGGTCATGTGCCCCAAACAGAAGAATGCCAAACTATCCCTTTGCGTATGGGACAGCTCCAACGCTATTTGAACACAGCGTAGAAGCTGGGCGCGCTCCCTCTATCTATACCGGACTGACCAGCGGTCTGCGGCAATGTGAACTTCTCACCTTGTCATGGGTCGGTTTTTATGTCTCCTGCCGGTACATCCGCAAAGGGAAACGCCTATTGGCTCTGTACGTTCGTCATTCTCTGACTGAAATTTCCACTTTTCGCGTTGTGTTTGTTCATCAAATGGTATATACTGTGATGACTATAATCCGAATGATCGGTAAAGCCGTCCGAAGGCGGCGACGCAAAGCTACGAGGGCCTGTACCGTTTGGACCGCAGCCAGCTGTGTCAAATGTTTAGCCCTACGAAATCGTAGGGCTGTTTTTGTATATCATCATGGGGCGAATGCTATGGATTATATTTCAATCGCAGAAGCAGCAGAAAAATGGGGTTTACCCGCCGCCTTGTAAAGGGGCTCTGCAACGAGGGGCGTATCCCTGGACTGACGAAGTTCGGCAAAGCCTGGGCAATCCCGAAGGATGCCGAGAAGCCGGTAGATGCGAGTAAGATAAAGAAACATTAGGTGAACCGTTTTTCATTTAGAAAGAATCCATTTGGCAGTTATTATGAAATAATTTGAGGTGTTTTCATGCTTTATCCCGGCCTTTATGAACAAGTCATCAATCGTGAGATAAGCACCGAGCTGTCGGATATATCGGCAGCCCGACAGGCAACTGCCCCTATCGATAAGGCAGAGGCTTCAAAAGTGCTGGCGCAGTATCTTGCGGATGTTGTTCAAATGGGCCTGGATAACGTGTTAGATAACGGTGGGGATATATCTACCCAGGTTGAACTTAGCAACCGAATTGTCGAGACAGTCAAACAAATGACACAGGAGGCTGACTTTGCCGCTTTGTCCGTTGACAAGCGGGCAGAGCAGCTTCTTGCGCTTTTACGAGAGAATGACCCGCTCTTAGCTGTGGGCAAAACTGCCGCCGATATCGGCAGACCGGAGACCTCTATCGCCCAGAGCAGCCTGTTTACTGGTGCCGTTCACGAGCCGCAGATGTACTCGGAACTTAAAAAGGAAATCGTATCCGCAGACCGTATCGATATGCTTGTTTCTTTCATCAAATGGAGTGGACTTCGCCTTATCATAGATGAGCTTCGGGAATTCACGAAAAACGGTGGAGAGCTGCGCATTATTACAACATCCTATATGGGTGCCACAGATGTGAAAGCCATCGAGGAACTTCGGCAACTACCCAACACGCGCGTCAAGGTCAGCTATGACACCAAGCGTACCCGGCTTCATGCAAAAACTTATGTGTTCTACCGTGATTCCGGTTTTACTACCGCCTATGTTGGTTCTTCCAATCTATCCAATGCCGCCATTTCCAGCGGCCTTGAGTGGAATGTAAAAGTCACAAAAAAGGACCTGCCGGAGACCATCGACAAGATCTCGGCTACATTTGAGAGTTATTGGAACGCCAGCGAATTTGAGTATTACACCGAAGATCAGAAGGAGCGCCTCGCCCACGCATTGAAAGCTGAAAGATACTTCGATTCCAATAATATCGACGCTTACACGCTGGATATTAGGCCTTATTCCTATCAGCAGGAGATTCTGGACAAGCTGGAGGCTGAGCGAGCAGTACATGGATATATCCGAAACCTCGTAGTTGCTGCTACCGGTACCGGGAAAACAGTCATTTCAGCGCTGGACTATAAATTGTTTCGTAAACAAAATCCAGACAGGCCTTGCCGTTTGCTGTTTGTCGCTCATCGGGAGGAAATTCTCAAGCAGAGCCTCTACACCTACCGTGCTGTGCTCAAGGATGCCAATTTCGGTGAAATGTTTGTCGGCGGCTATAAACCGGACAGTATCGAAAATCTGTTTATCTCCATTCAGACCTTCAACTCACAAGACTTTGCGGCTAAAACTACGCTGGACTTTTACGATTATATTGTGGTGGACGAGTTCCATCACGCCGCGGCACCAACTTATCAAAAGCTGCTGGAATACTACCAGCCGAAAATCCTTCTGGGGCTCACAGCTACCCCGGAACGCATGGATAGAAAGAGTATTCTGGACTATTTTGAGGGTCGCGTTGCCGCAGAAATCCGTTTGCCAGAAGCCATCGATCGCAAATTGCTCTGCCCATTTCAGTATTTCGGCGTCACTGACACGATCAATCTGGATGATTTGAAATGGACGCGGGGCGGCTACGACAAGGGGGAGCTGTCGCGCATTTACACCATCAGCGGGAGTGCTGCCAAACGTCGCGCTGATATGGTCGTCTCATCCTTGCTCAAATACGTAACTGACATCGATGATGTGAAGGGGCTGGGCTTCTGTGTCTCCATTGAACACGCGGAATTCATGTCGGCCTATTTTAGCGAGCACGGCATTCCGTCGATGTTTTTGACTGGGCAGTCGCCGGATGAGGAACGCAAGGCGGCCAAGCAGCGGTTGGTCGCCGGCTATGTGCGCTTCATCTTTGTGGTGGATATTTACAATGAGGGCGTGGATATTCCGGAGGTCAATACGGTGCTATTCCTCCGTCCTACAGAGTCGCTGACTGTCTTCTTGCAACAGCTCGGCCGCGGACTGCGTCTGGCAGAAGATAAAGAGTGTTTGACAGTGCTGGATTTCATCGGTCAGGCCAACAAAAAGTACAATTTTGAGGACAAATTTGCGGCGCTGCTCTCGGGCACAACGCGCGGCGTGTCCCGCGAAATTAGAGACGGCTTTATCTCTATGCCCAAGGGCTGCTATATTCAACTTGAAAAGAAAGCCGCCAAGTATATACTGGACAATATCCGAGCCTCCTATGGCAATAGCTCTGGGCTGATCTCCCGTATTGAGACCTTTGAGGAGGATAGCGGACTATCGCTCACGCTGGCTAACTTTCTAAACTATTGTCATCTCGATGCCAGGGCGGTTTATAAGTTTTCTTCTTTCTCCCGGATGTGCGTACGTGCCGGGAAGCTGGATGATTTTAAGGAACCAGCCGAGGAAGTTTTGACAAAGGCATTTACCCGCATTGCGGCCATCGACTCCCGCCGCTGGATTACATTTCTGCTGGATATTCTGCCGCGATTGGACAATGTGGATTTTGCTACATTGTCGCTGGTGGAGCAGCGGATGATGCAAATGTTTTACATCACCGTCTGGGGAAAGGCCGCTGACGATTGGGGCAGCGATGAGGTGCTCGACAATCTATATATCCTTGCGGATAGTCCCGTAATGTGCGCTGAGCTAACGGCACTGCTTCGGTATAACTTCGATAACATTGATTTCATCGATGAGCCGGTGAGTCTGGGCTTTGACTGCCCGCTCGACTTGCATTGCACCTATACGCGTGACCAGCTTTTGGTTGCTTTGGACTACATGACACCCGGCAATGTGCGTGAAGGTGTGAAGTGGCTGCCCGAGAAGAAAATAGACGTGTTCTTCGTGACGCTGAACAAGGCGGACAAAGATTATTCACCCACAACCATGTATAACGACTATTCCATCAACGAGAACCTGTTTCACTGGCAGAGCCAGAGCACCACAGCAGAACACTCCGCCACCGGGCAGCGGTATATTCATCATCGCGATCAAAGCAGTCGTGTGCTGTTGTTTGTTCGTGAATTTAAAACGAACCGCGCTTTCGGTGGTGCAGAGGCGTATACCTATCTCGGTACTGCCAGCTATGTCAAGCATGACGGTTCCAGGCCGATGAACATCACATGGAAGCTGAATCGCCCCATTCCAGCGAAGTTCTTGAAGAAGACAAATAAATTAGTGGTGGGATAAAGGAAATATGGTGACTGAAGTTGTTGCTGCCCTCATCTGGGATGAGGATAAATTTATGATATGCCAGCGACCGGCCAATAAGGCGCGCGGGATGCTTTGGGAATTTGTTGGCGGCAAGGTCGAGCCCGGTGAAACAAAGGAGCAGGCGCTAATTCGGGAATGCCATGAGGAGCTTGCCATTAAACTTCTCGTTGGTGGCGAGTTCATGAATGTAACCCATGAATATCCGGATATCACCATTCATCTGACGCTGTTCAATGCTACAATTGCAGCGGGAACGCCGGAGAAATTGGAGCACAACGACATCCGCTGGATTGCTATTGATGAGATCCCACAATACGAATTTTGCCCGGCAGATAAATGCATATTAAGCAAATTGCAAGGCCTTGAATAATAAGAAAAGGGGAAACAAGTGGATGGTTGAACGATTTATCGCATTTGATGTTGAGACGCCGAACTGCGCCAATGACCGGATCAGCGCGATCGGTATTACTATTATCGAAAATGGTGCTGTTACTAAAGATTATTATTATTTGGTAAATCCTGAAGTTCACTTTGATCCCTTTAATATTCGGCTCACTGGCATTACATCAGAAATGGTTGCCGACAAGCCTACCTTTCCGGAATTATGGCAGCAGATTGAACCTATCATGAGCAGTGGGCTGCTAATTGCGCACAACGCGCCTTTTGATATGGGCGTGCTGACCCAATGCCTCACTGATTATGGAATTGAATGGCAACCATTTACATATTACGCATGTACTTGCGTTATGGGACGGGCCTGTTATCCGAATCTGCCTAACCACAAGCTCAATGCGCTCTGTGAGTATCTGCAGATCAATCTGAATCACCACAATGCGGGCAGTGATAGCCACGCATGTGCAGAGCTGTTGCTTAACTACATGCGTCGTGGGCTGAAGCCAGATCGTTTTCTGAGACGGTATGATTTGGTTCAGCGGCGCACACTGCGCCCAATATCAAAAACACAGCCAAGCGAAACGACTAAACAACTGCTTAAGCTCAAAGAAATTCTTGATGAGATTACGGCAGATAACGAATTGAGCCCAGATGAAGTAATTTCCCTCAGAGATTGGCTCAGGCGGAACAATGCGCTTCGCGGTAATTTTCCGTTTGACAAAATTTTTGAGACTGTCGGAGAAGCTCTTGAAGATGGTGTGTTGGAGAATTTTGAACTTGAGGAAATGCTTCAGCTGTTTGAGCAAATCACAGACCCCGTTGCAAACGCTTGCAGCTGCGATTGCTTTGACATTTCCGGAAAGACTTTTTGCTTGACTGGTGAATTTGAGTTTGGAGATCGCTCCAGCGTAGAAATGGCCCTTTCTCGAAGAGGCGGCACACCTGTTTCCGGAGTTACCAAAAAGACAGACTGCGTGATTGTGGGCAGCAAAGGCAGTGAAGCGTGGAGCAATGGTAACTATGGCACAAAGGTGAAAAAGGCTATGGAACTTCAGGGCAAAGGCTCACCGATTCAAATTGTCAGAGAGCAGGATATTTGCAATTTGCTGCCGATATAAAGGAGTGAGCTGGATGCGTACAAGAGTTTATAACAAATTGGTTCGAGATAATATCCCAGAGATCATTGAAGCAAGAGGTAAAACCTGTACCTATGAAACACTGCCGGATGAGCAGTACATAGAGTTCCTAAACAAAAAGCTGCTGGAAGAAGTCAACGAATACCTTGAAAGCGGTGCGGTAGAAGAGCTGGCCGACATCGGTGAGGTTATATGCACGTAATTCTGGATTACAAGGGTGCCCCACTGAAAGAATTTCAGCGTGTCCGCAATGAAAAGTTGCAAGAGCGCGGTGGATTCAAGAAAAAGATTCTGCTAAAGGAAGTCAAGGAGGTGCTGTAATGGATTTAACAAGAGCAAAAGAGTTGCTTAGCGAATTGGCAGACGGCATCAACCCTTTGACCGGGGAGCTCCTGCCCGATGACAGTGTATGCAATCAGGCAGAAATCGTTCGGGCGTTCCACACGGTTCTGGCTGCCATCCCAGCGCCAAAAGAAAAGTATATTCCGCCCAATGCAGGAAAGCCTTGGACATCTGAGGATGACGAAAAGCTCTCCCAGATGTATGACGCAGGCAGCACGAAGAAAGATATGTGCTCATATTTTCAACGTACGGAGGGTGCAATCGCAGCGCGTCTTGTTCATATTGGGAAAGTACAAAGTAGGGAAGAATATCGCATAAAAGTAAGGTGACCACCATGCCAGTTTATGACGTTGCTACAGGCAGCGCGGCTGAGGATTTGTTCATCGATTTGTTTTCGGATACCTTTGGTGTGGAAAAGGCTGGTTATCTGTATTCGCAATACCCTTTTTTACGACATCTATCAGAATAGCCGCTTTGAGATTTCGTGCTGGAAAATGGGGCGCGCCGCATTGCCTTCGAGATTGACGACGAGGCTTCCCACAATCCAAAGCTGGTTTCCTCGGGCAAATTCTGGGACGATTTGCTCAAGCAAAACAGCATGGTACATATGGGCTGGGACGTCTACCGCTGGGCGGTGCGGCAAATGCAGATGCAGCCGGAAACAGTCAAGGATGAGTTGCGTGTTTTTCTGGGTAATTATCCACAGTTCAGGGAGATTAAGGATTATTTGCCCACTCAGCGGGGTCACTCCATCAGTGCAGAAAATCTGCATCTTAAGGAACATCAAAAAGAGGCACTGGCATCTCTTGCCGCTATGCGGGAAAAGCATGAAACCATTGCGCTTCTCTACCGCGCCACCGGCACTGGCAAGACTGTGACCGCTGTTATGGATGCAAAATCTTGTGGCGAAGGAGCCAGACGAGCATATCGTGTGCGGCAGGGATGGGTTAGGGATTTGCGTTTACGGCGGCGGGATTTTCCCCGCCGCCGTAAACTATTTCTCATCCCAAATCGATCAAATCAATTTGGAATGACGTTTTAAAAACCAAACATAAAACGAAGAAAAACCGCCTATTTAAGCGGTTTTTCAAGGAAAAATGGTCGGAGTGACAGGGTTCGAACCTGCGGCCTGATGGTCCCAAACCACCCGCGCTACCAACTGCGCCACACCCCGATATTCAGTTTTATGCTATTTTCGCGCCAGTTCCCAAACCATCCGCGCTACCAACTGTGCCACACCCGGATACCGGATATTATTTCTATAATTATTCTAATACTTAGCGATAGCTTTGATATACTACCATAGTTCCCATAAAACTGCAATGGTTTTTTATTGATGTTTTTTGCCGCATATGGTATTATCGCAAAAGGAGTGTGATAAATTCCATGAGGATGCGTAAAAAAACCAATTTGATTCCACGCATGGAACGCTGTTCCCATGTTCAAATAAAAGACCCTGCCGCCTTAAAAGGCATATGGCTGAAACAAAACCCTCAAATGTCTGCCCTTTGGCTTGAGCTTGGCTGCGGCAAAGGCCGCTTTACAGCCGAAACTGCGGAGCAGAACCCTGATGTCCTCCTTGTCGGCATAGAAAAAGTTGCAGACGCGATGGTCGTGGGAATGGAGCGTGTTTGCGGAAAGGGCATAGACAACGTAAGATTTATTGATACTGATGTATTGGCTCTGCCCGTTCTCTTTGAGCAGGACGAGGTTGACCGCATATTTATCAATTTCTGCGACCCGTGGCCAAGAAGCCGCGATGCAAAGCACAGGCTTACATCACCCGGATTTTTAGAATTGTATGAAAGTATTTTGAAGCCAAAAGGCGAAATTCATTTCAAGACGGACAATCAGCCTCTTTTTGAATATTCGGTCGAAGTATTTGAGACAGGGGGCTGGACACTGTCTGAGGTAACGCGTGACCTGCACGAAAAGGGAGCGGTCGGAGTAATGACCGACTATGAGGCAAAATTCTATGAACAGGGCGTGAAAATCAACCGTCTTGTCGCCAAAAAGGAGAAACGCTGATGAGGCTTATTTCTTGGAACGTCAACGGACTTCGCGCCATTGTGAAAAAGGGATTCGAAGATATTTTTTATGGCTTGGATGCGGACATTTTCTGTCTTCAGGAGACAAAGCTTCAAGAGGGGCAAATCGAGCTTGATTTGCCGGGATATGAGCAGTATTGGAGCTATGCAGAGAAAAAAGGCTATTCGGGAACGGCTGTCTTCACAAGGATAAAGCCCTTGTCAGTATCATATAATTTAGGTATTCCAGAACATGATACTGAGGGACGCGCGCTGACGCTTGAATTCGAGGAATATTATCTTGTATGCGTGTATACCCCCAATGCCCAGGACGGACTTAAAAGAATTGACTACCGCATGATGTGGGAGGATGATTTCCGCGACTATGTATGCAGGCTGGACGCTGAAAAACCTGTAATAATTTGCGGCGACTTGAATGTTGCACATAAGGAAATAGACCTTAAAAATCCGAAAGCCAACGTTGGAAACCCCGGATTTTCCAATGAGGAGCGCGGGAAGTTCACAGAGCTTTTGAACGCCGGATTTACCGATACTTTTCGCTATCTTTATCCGGACATGGAGGGGGCATACACTTGGTGGAGCTACCGCTCCAATGCAAGGGAAAAGGGCGTCGGCTGGAGAATCGACTACTTTTTGGTATCCGATAGACTATGCAGGAGCATAGACAAGGCATATATCTGCCCGGAAATATACGGGAGCGACCACTGTCCGGTGGGGCTCGATATACTCTTTTAGGAAGATTAAATGGTGAAAATAGGACAAGTTGAAATAAACGGTCTTTTGGCGCTTGCACCCATGGCAGGAGTAACGGATATCGCTTTTCGGGAGGTTTGCAAAAATCTGGGCGCGGCTTATACCTGCACCGAAATGGTCAGTGCAAAGGCGCTCGTCTATAAAGACATAAAGACGAAAAGCCTGTTGCTTTTGGGCGAAAACGAACATCCCTGTGCAGCGCAGATATTCGGCAGCGAACCCGAGGTAATGGAGCAGGCGGCAGGGCTTGCCCGCGAAATTTCGGATGCAGACGTAATAGATATCAACATGGGCTGTCCTGTCGGAAAAGTTTCCGGCAACGGTGACGGCTGTGCGCTTATGAAAGACCCCGATAAAGCGCAGCGCATTATCGAGGCGGTCGTCCGCGGGGCTGGTGTTCCTGTCACCGTCAAGTTCCGAAAAGGCTGGGATAAAGGCAATGTCAATGCTATTGAGTTTGCCGCAATGTGCGAAGATGCCGGGGCTTCGGCGATTACGGTGCATGGACGGACGAGAACACAGATGTATTCGGGCGTTGCGGACTGGGATATTATCCGGGATGTAAAAAAGGCTGTAAATATTCCGGTGATAGCCAACGGAGACGTTTTTGAACCGGAGGACGCCCGCCATATCCTTAGATATACGGGCTGCGACATGGCTATGATAGGGCGCGGAGCTTTTGGAAACCCATGGATTTTTTCAAGGGCAAACGCGCTTTTAAACGGGGAGCCGGTGCCGGAGCTTCCTCCGCTTTCGGAGCGCATCGACGTGGCTGTCCGCCAATTTGAAACAGCCGCAAAAATCAAAGGGGAAAAAATCGCCTGCCTCGAGGCGAGAAAGCATTTTGCTTGGTATCTGCACGGCGTTCCGCACTCCGGCTATTACAAAGCTCAGGCAGTCAAAGTTGAGACGCTTGAAGAGATACGCCATTTGGCGGTGCAGATAAAAAAGGAATTGAGGTGATGCTATGACGCGGGAGGAAGAGAGCTTACTTGTATTAAAAGTACAGAATGGTGACAGCGCTTCCTTTGAAAAGCTTGTTCTCGAAAATCAGACGAAGGTGTATAACCTCGCTCTGCGGATGCTCGGGAATGAAGAGGACGCTTTTGATATGTCGCAGGAGGCATTTATAAAGGCTTATAACTCAATAGGCAACTTTCGCGGTGAGAGCCGTTTTTCCGTCTGGCTTTACAGACTTACCACGAATGTATGCCTTGATTTTCTGCGCTCAGAAGGTCGAAAAAGCCATGGCTCACTTACATATATGAGTGATGATGACGATGAAAAAGAGATAGATATTCCCGATGAGCGGTTCTCTCCCGAAACGATTATCCAGAAAAAAGAGCTTAGACAGGCCGTAAACCGCGGTCTTATGAGCCTTCCAAAGGACTACAGGATAATTCTGCTTCTGCGGGAAATCGAAGGGCTGACATATGACGAGATAGCAAAAGCGCTGTCTATTGAAGAGGGAACGGTCAAGTCCCGCATCTTCCGTGCGCGAAAAAAGCTCTGTGCTATTTTATCGGCGGATGGGAACTTTTCATATAATAGTTCGTCAAATGAAGCGAAGGAGGTGTGAAGCATGAGCGACTGCAAAAAATATATAGAATCGATCAGTTCCATGATGGACGGGGAGTTGACTGCGGAGCAGGAATCAGAGCTTCGCACTCACATGGAGCATTGTGCGGAATGCAGAAAAGTATACAATGCTTTCAAAAGTATTTCAGATTCATTGTCAGAAGATTTAATCCAGCCGCCTGAAACGCTCTCTGAGAGCATAATGTCTAAAATCAAGTTGCAGAACAAGAGCGGATATAAAAAACGTTTTGCATTTGGGCGGTTTACTGCTGTTGCCGCCTGTTTTGCCCTCATATTGTTCGGTGCTTCGCGTTCCGGACTGTTGAGCGATTCAAGCAAAAAAGCTAATGAAACAGCTGTTGCTCCCAGAGAAATCGAAGTAAGAAGCGTTACCGGCACTTGTGTACCTGAATCCGGAGTAAGTATTCAGGATGATTACGGGGCGGTGGAAAAGGATGCGCCTGCCGAATCTAAACCGGCATCCGAACATAAGGATAAGTCTGATGAGGCGGTCAGCGAAGAAGGCACAGTAATCCAGTTTGGGTTTACAACGCAAAATATGGCCATTCTGAACGGTACAAAAGCGCAGGACATTAAAAAGGAGCCTGTGTTCCTTTTTGAAGCTAAGGAATTCAGTGTTTATCAGGGCAAATATTATGCCGAGGAAAACAGCACAGATAAAAACACCCTTCTTTTTAACGTTTCGGGCGAAGAAGATATCAGCGCCTTTTCCCAGCTATTAGCTGCAATTCCCGAGAATAGCATCGAAAATAAGGCAGACGATAAAAAAATTATTGAAGAAAGCCCTAAATACACTTTGCTCATTCCGGCGGATAAGGAAAAGGATGAAAAAGCCAAGGACAAAATCATAAGCATTTGGTATATAAAAGAAGAGATTTGGTGTGTTGCACAAGACGCCTGCCCGCCTGATAAAAATTCAGTTGCAGCAGCCGGTGTAAACAACGCTGAAAAAATTCTGTATAGAGGCGAAGGAATTCCCGATAAATTTGAAGAGCTTATAAAAAAGGTGAAAGAAAAGAACGGTATTATGTAAATCGATTTGGTTTTTAAAAGCCGCTGTCTGATGTTTTAGACAGCGGCTTATTAATTATGTCAACTTTTCTATCCTATGCTGACCATACGCTCCAGACTTGCTTTTGCGCCGAGCATTTCGTTTTCGGGCAGTTCGATGGGGCTGCGCTTTCCCTCAAGACAGGCAAGAACATCCTCAAGCTCCGTCTTTTTCATGTCGGGGCAGACGAATTCGTCTTTCACCATCAGGAATTTCTTTTCGGGCAGCTCGCGCTTGAGGATATCGTAAACTCCGATCTCTGTGCCGATGATCATCTCTTTCGCATCGGTATTGCGGGCATAATCCAAAATACCCGCAGTTGAGCCGATGTAGTCGGCATGTGCAAGCACGTCCGGTCTGCACTCGGGATGAACAAGCAGGCACGCCTCAGGCGAAGCCTTTTTTGCTGCAACAGCATCCTCTGGGGAAACTCCGTTATGGATCGGGCAGTATCCCTCGAAGAGAATGATTTCCTTTTCGGGAACCTTCTTCGCAACGTATGCACCCAAATTTCTGTCGGGCACGAATATTATCTGCCTGTTCGGAAGAGAGCGCACAATGGCTTCAGCAGAGGAGGAGGTGCAGCATATGTCGCTTACAGCTTTGACGGCGGCGGAGGAATTGACATAGCATACGACAGCGGCTTTAGGATACTTCCTGCGAAGCGACAAGACGTCATCCGGACATATCATATCAGCCATCGGACATCCGGCAGCTTCAAATGGAAGATAAACAGTTTTGCCGGGATTTAAAATCTTGGCGCTTTCCGCCATAAAACGTACGCCGCAGAGGATGATAATATCCTGCTCTGCTTTCTGGGCGAGCTTTGCAAGTGCGAATGAGTCGCCGACAGCATCGGATATGTCCTGTACGGGCAAGGCCTGATAATAATGAGAAAGTATAAGAGCACCGCGCTCTTTTTTTAGAGATATTATTTTTTTCTGAATTTCATTCATATGAGTACAGCTTTCCTTTCGGGCTACGGCAATTACTTTGGCAGGCTGCCGTTTTATATTTAAAGGTTCGGATGTGCGTTTAAATATAGCATAAAAAGTTGTAAAATACAAACATTTATATATGAGTATGTTTTTGCCGGCGAATTGTAAATTATGTAATATTTTCAAAGTTTCCATTTATTTTATTTCGGATATGTGCTAAAATTTAACATGTAGGAGTTTGTATTAACTCCGGCATACAAAAGGAGAGGAAACCAATGAAAATAAATCGTGCGGCAATAAAGCAAAACGCCAAAAATATTATTTCCACAGCGAAACCCAGCCCTATACTTATAGGGATTGCATTTATATGTATAGCGTGGACCCTTGAATTTTTGATGTTGACTGTCAGCGGACATTACGAAGTGTATATGAAAACTATGGAACAGATAATGGCGGGTAATTTGGATTATATTCCTATTATGCCTAAGGTCAATCCATGGGGAGCGGCGCTTGGAATCGCTATTTTGATGATGCTCATTATGATGAAAGTAGGATTCACTATTTACTGCATGAATATATGCCATTTCCGCAATGCCGGTTTAGGAAATCTTTTTGACGGATTTGCTATTTTCTTTAAATCGCTTTGGCTGCATATACTTATGTTTGCATTTGTCTACCTATGGAGCCTTCTGCTGATTGTTCCCGGCATTATTGCTGCTTATCGCTATCGCATGGCGCTCTATATAATGCTCGACAATCCCCAGCTAAGCGCTATGGAATGTATAAGAGCAAGCAAAGAAATGATGGACGGAAGGAAAGGCGAACTTTTTGTTCTTGACTTGAGCTTTTTGGGATGGTACTTGCTTGCCGCATTTCCTTTTGTTACGATTTGGGTAACGCCGTATACTTCTGTTACCTATACGAATTATTATATTGCGTTGAGGGATATGCCGGTTTCGGAATATGACCTTCAGATATAGGACTTCGTGGATTAAAAGGGGTTTTCAGTATGTATAATTTGAGCTGCGTTTTTTCCGTTATCTGTTCTGTAATACTGCCGATTGGGATGGCTGTTCTTTTCTGCGTCCGCAATAAGAATAGTTGGAAGCCGATTCTGTTTGGTGCATTGACCTTTGTTGTTTTCCAAGTGTTTATTCGCATACCTATACTTGAATACGCTATGTCGGAAACAGAGTGGTTCATAATCATGAGCTCGACACAGCCGTTTCTGTATGCACTCTTTTTAGGCTCTACGGCGGGGCTTGTTGAAGAAGGCGGACGGTTTCTTGTCATGTCGCAGCTGATGAAAAAGCAAAGAAGCACATTGGACGCTATCGCGTTCGGGGTGGGGCATGGCGGTATAGAAGCTATTCTTTTTGTGGGTATCAAAGCTGTGGGGCTGCTTCTGTCGCCTATAGAACAGGCCGCCCCGAGTGAGGTGTTCGCGGCGGGTGCAGAGCGCCTTTCGGCGATTGCCATGCAAATCACGTTCTCTGTGATGGTCATGAAGAGTGTGCGTGAAAGGAAATATATATGGCTTTTGCTGCCGTTTATCATCCATACCTGCGTTAACCTTGGTGCAGCTCTTGCTATAAGCGGCGTGAATATCTGGATAATTGAGGTATCTTTTTTGCTTGCCGCAGCACTTATGGTATGGTTTGTGGTAAAGGAGTATAGAAAAGAAAAGCCCGATCCCCGACAGACGGAAGCTTAGAAAGACCGTTTTGTGCAATAAATTCAAATAAATAAAATAAAAGCGCTCCCACTTCTGCACGCGGATGCCAAATGCAGAAAGGGAGCGCTTTTGCCATATTTTTATATTACCCTTTCATCGCCGAAGAAGAAAAGAGCGACTGTGCCGGGTCCTGTGTGCGCACCGATAACCGTTCCGACACTGTTTATGAGCACTTTTCCGTCAAGCTTGGGAAAGCGGGCCTCGACAAGGTCCGCCACTGCGCGGGCATCCTCAAAACAGTCGGAGTTGCTGATATAACATTTTCCGCTGTAAGCGAGACCGTTTTCGGCGTGCTCCTCCATACGGTTCACGATTTCGGCTATAACCTTTTTCTTGGTGCGGATTTTCTCACGGGGAATGAGTCTGCCTTCTGTGTTCATGTTTAGCAGAGGGCAGATTTTTAATATTGTGCCGAACACTGCGGAGGCTCTGGATATTCGACCCCCGCGATAGTAGCTGGAAAGGTCGGTGGAAAAGAACCAGTGATGCAGACGAAGCTTGTTTTTCTCAAGCCATTCGCGCGTTTCGTCAAGGGATTTGCCCTCGTCGCGCATCTCACAGGCCATGGTTACAAGCAAACCATATCCGCTTGAAGCTCCTAAAGAATCCACTATTTCGATTCTTCGCTCAGGGTATTTTTGCAGCATGGTGCTCCGAGCGCTGTTAGCCGAGTTTATTGTACCCGAAATACCGCTTGACAGGGTGATATGGAGTATGTCCATGCCCGCTTCAAGCAAAGGCTCCCACATTTTTTCGTATTGTCCGGCATTTACCTGACTTGTGGTGGGGCTTGCACCTTCGGCTATTTTTCTGTAGAAAACATTGAAAGGCATGGACTGCCCTAAATCATCAGGATATTCTTTACCGTCCATTATAAAATGAAAGTTTGCGTAGGGAATGTCGTTTAAACGGAAAAACTCGATCGGCATATCGGCTGTCGAGCAGCAAGTCAAAGAGAACTGTTTCATATTGACGACCTTTCAAATGGTAATTGATATTAGATTACGAGTTATTCAAGATGATTATATAACACGTGGATATATATGTCAATAAGATATGAAAGCACATATTATGCTATTTGAAATAATAGGTAAGCTTGCCATACTGTCTTAAAATCGATAAATCTCGTGGCGACAACAATTTTTTTGAAGTATAAAAAGTATAACGAGTATAACAAATAATACTAAAGAATCTACGGGTCCGACAGAAGCCCGGCAAGGAAAAAAAGCGGAGGAAATGATCGGCTCCTTAGGGATGAATGAAATAAGCGAAGAGAAAGCAAAAACCTTATCGGGCGGCTGGCAGAGACGTTTGAGTATAGCTATGGCGCTTATAAGCGAACCATAGGCTTTGTTTCTGGGTGAACCGACTCTGGGGCTTGATGTAATAGCAAGACGCGAGCTGTGAAGCATAATCGAAAACCTGAAAGGCAAATTACGATAGTACTCACGACCCGCTATCTGGAGGAGGCGCATTCGCTTTCCGACAGAATAGGCATTATGGCAAAAGGGAGGCTGACCGCGTTAGGTACGTCAGATAAAATCATAAGGGAAGCAAAAGCCGATAATTTTGAGGATGCGTTTTTGCATTTTGCAAGAGAGGGGGCTGCGGTATGAGGACAAAAGCCTTTGCACTTCGCAATTATAAGGAGATTGTAAGAGATAAACTAAACATAGCTTTTGGTCTGGGTTTTCCAATTATTGTGCTCCTTCTTTTGTCACTTATACAATCTAATATACCCGTTTCGCTATTTGAAATAAACAAGCTGTCACCGGAAATTGCGGTTTTCGGTCTTTCGTTTATATCCTTGTTTTTGGGAATGCTTATTGCCAAGGACAGAGTAAGCTCATTTATGCTGCGCCTTTTTACATCACCGCTGACAGCAGGGAACTTTATTCTGGTGTGCACTATCTCTTTTTCCGCTGGCGATAGCGCAGATATCAGTCTGTTTTATTGCGGCAATATTCCTTGGGCTTGAAGTGAGCATTAATATTCTTCCGACAATAGCCGTTCTGATCCCTGCGGCGCTGCTTTTTATCGTGATCGGGCTTCTCTGCGGAAGCGTCTTCACCAACAGACAGGTGGGGGGGAGTTTGCGGTGCCCTGCCGTTTATGCACGCCGTAAACGCCGGAAGGGCGGCGCATACCGGAAACTTTCCGGATATCTTTCCGGATTTGCGGTGGGTTATAGGCTATTCGCTCATCCTAATCGTGCTTGCCGTAATTGTATTTATCCGAAAAATGAACAGTGACAGTACAAATTAGTCATTTTATTGATCAATATGATGAGCGGGGACCGGGTTGAGGACTCCGCTTATTGTACATTTTGCTTTTTATGAAGTTCTCTGAAAAGTAAAGAACAAAAATACTTGACAGGGAAGTGAGATTATGGTAATCTGACATCAGTTAGTTAAAACTAACCAACAAATGAAAGTTACATAAGCGTTTTTTGAAGGTGGAGTATAAATTTTTTCTGGATGGGTTAGGAAGCGCTAACCGTTAAGGAGGTTCGCGAATGAGCGTTATAATTATAGGCGGAAATGAGCGCATGGAAAGAATATATTCGGACGCATGCCGCGAGCATGGGTGTAAGGCAAAAATTTTCACGAAAGCAAGCGGAGATATTAGCAAGAAAGTAGGTTCGGCGGATTTGTTTGTGCTGTTCACGAACACAGTTTCTCACAACCTTGTAAAAACGGCACTAAACGAGGCAAGACGCTGCAATGCCGATGTTGAACGCTGCCACAGCAGCAGTTTGAGCGCGCTTAAAAATATTCTTCAGGAGCGTTTTCCCCAGCAAACCTGTGTTTAAAGCGCAGCGCTAAAGAAAAGAGTCTGTTAGGATTATCCTAACAGACTCTTTTCTTCATATATCTTTGACGGAAACTGTTAAATCAGAATATCCGCAAGCTCATTTAGATCCTCAGCAATGCGGATGACGCCTGCGTCCTCAAGTTCTTTCCGCTCGCCGTAGCCGTAAAGAACGCCGATGCAGTCCAAGCCGTTTTTCTTAGCGCCTATAACATCGTGTGCCCGGTCGCCGATCATTACGACCTTTGATTTGTCTGTAATCGCGCAGGTTTCCAAAGCATATGCTATGACCTCGTCTTTTTTGGTTCTCGTTTCGTCGATAGTGCTTCCGGCGATATACAGGAAATAATGGTCGATGCCGTATCTTTGCAGTATTGTCCTTGCAAAAGGCTCGGGCTTGGATGTGGCAACAACAGGAATCATGCCGGCTTGTGTGAGTTTTTTCAGCAGGAGGTCCATACCCTCGTACATCGAATTTTCAAGGATTCCTTTTTCTTGATAATATTCGCGGAAAAACTTGACCGCCTGTTCCGTTTCCTCGGACGAATATCCGTAGTACATCGAAAACGACTCGGCAAGGGGAGGGCCTACGAATTTTTTGAGCTGTTCTCTGTCTTTTATCTCTGTGCCCATATGGTTCAGAGCATAGGTGACCGAATTGACTATTCCGGGGGCGGAATCGCTGATGGTTCCGTCTAAATCGAAAAAGATATAAGTGTATTTTTTCATGTGTAAACTCCTTGATGCGATGGTAGGGGACTTGTTGATTGCAAAAGCTTTACTTTAAAATATGCTTAAAAAAGCGGCGTATATTTTGTTGAGTGTATCATTTTATGCCATATAAATCAACTGTATTCGGCAATAATTTGATTCGGCAGGCAAAATAAAACGCATGCCGGAATCAGCGCTTTTTTCAATAGGTGCGGGAATTTTTTATAAAACCTCTGTGAAAAAATATTGAAAAATCAATCTGTGTCTTGTACAATGTTTTCATATGATGCCGGCAGGCATAAAAAACCAAAGGATTAAAAACATGAATTTTATCGCAAGTATGCTCAAAGGAATGATTATCGGTCTGGGGTGCATTGCACCCGGCTTCAGCGGCGGCGCCATAGCAGTTGTTTTTGGGCTGTACGACAAGTTAATCGATGCTATTGCCCATTTCTATATCGATTTTAAAAAGAAGTTCTTTTTTCTGCTTCCATATGCCATCGGGGGCGCCGTCAGCGTTCTGCTCTTCAGCAAGGTATTGACATTTCTGTTCGGTCATTATGAAATTATCACACTTTGCGCCTTAATAGGACTTATGCTCGGTTCCCTGCCCTCTGTGTACGAGGAAACCATGTCGCATGGCTTTAAAAAACGCTATATCTTGTATTTTGCCTTTGCACTTATACTGACTGTTTTATTCGCCGTACTCAACGGAAACGTGTCCGGCTCCGGACGGTATGCCCCCGATTCATGGCCTATGCTGTTTTTGGCAGGCATCATAATTGCTTTCGGCACTATAATACCGGGTATCAGCGCTTCGTTTATACTGATGTACCTGGGGCTTTACAATACACTTTTATCGATTATGGATTCGCTGGATATTATTAGAATGATTCCCGTAGGACTCGGCGCTGTGATAAGCGCACTGCTCTTTTCTAAGGCTATCAGTTATGCGTACAGGAAAGCTGCCGGAGCCATCAGTTTTGCGGTGTTCGGGCTGCTGTGCGGCTCTGTGCTGTCAGTATTCCCGCCGCTGCCGCTTGATAAGCCGCAGACATGGACGGCTATCGGACTAATGGTGCTGTGCGCGGGAGCTTCCTTTGCGGGCATTAATCTGCAGAAAAAATACTCCTCCGGAAAGAATAATCCTAAAAAGCAGTGACGATGCCGGAAGCTGTGAAAACTTTAAAAAAAGAACAATTACGAATAATAATACGCCTGACACCGCTTATAAGCAATGTCAGGCTGTGTTTTTAATGATATTTTTGCCGATATCAAAAAGCTGATGCAATCTCAAAAAATATGGTATTGGCTCACAATTCTTAAAATTACATAAAAATCTGTGGGCTAAAAATACAAAGGGAATAGAAAAATCCCGCAATCTCAACGACTGCGGGATTTCACTTTTTTGGTGCGAGAGATGGGACTTGAACCCACACGCCATTTGACACACGCCCCTCAAACGTGCCTGTCTACCGGTTCCAGCACTCTCGCATATCCTGCATCCGCACAACGGACGCAAGGGTTATTATAGCAGAAAAGATAGTTTTGTCAACATAAAAATTAGATTTTGTAGATTTTATTTCGACGGGAATTTATTCTTTCCGCTGTGAAAGTGAAAAATATGAGAAGAACGGCAATCAGCGCGAATGATCCGTAGCGTATAGGAAGAAGATATTCGCGGGTTAAATAGAAATAGTAGCATAAAAGGGAGGCAAATGAGGTGAATATTGCAGCAGGAGCATAGGCTGCGTAAAGTATTGCCGGCATGAGTGTAAGCACATCCGCCATGAAAAAGTACCTGTCGTGCATATGAGGCAAAAGCAACGGAATGCCTACGACAAACAGGATTGCAATACCAAGCAGGGCTTCGTTGCTGAGGTTTTTTCGCTTATGCCATGCCCAGAAGAAGATGACGATAATGTAAAGAAAAGCTGCTGCAACCCCAATTGAGGATAGGGCGGGGGTATTCACTTTCCCTGAAATCATTGAGAATATTGAGGGGGAATTGTAGTTGAGCCCCGTTCCGATCGAATGCGCATTACTGAAATACAAGGTCAGGGTTTCCATGAAAGGTCTGCCGAAGATGACCGCGGGCATGATCAATATTATATAGGTAAGAGGGAAAATAAAATATTCCCAGAATTTGATTTTCTTTGCAAACAGCAGGACGAGAAACAAAGGCATTATAAATACAGCCTGAAGCTTGAAGCCGAAAGAAAGTGCCATACATACCATTGAAAGCTTCGGCCTGTCCGAAAGAACGAGCCAGAAAGCCAGTACGGCAAACGCTGTATATATGCTGTCGCACTGCCCCCACATGGCGCCGTTTAATACAACGGTGGGGAGAAGAAGCGTTATGAGATAGGCGGCAAGCCTTTTGGGGACAGAACGCGTAAACACACCCGCAAGCTTCATCATGCCGAATGCCAGAACAACATCAAAGGATATGGAAAGAAGCTTTATCAGATAAAGATCGTTCAGCGGCAGGTATGAGAAGAAAGCAAGGAAATAGAGATATGGGACATTGTAGTTTCCGATACTTTCGGCGAACCCCGCAAACCCTCCGTTGACCCTGAAATGTTCCACCCAGTGTACCAAAAATGAATTGTAGTCCCCGCTTCTGTAATCCATAAAGCTTCCGCGGATGGCAAAAGCAATGGCGAGGGCAATCACTGTAATAAGCAGATATTTCCCCTTTTTTAAAAGACCCTCAAACCACGGTATCAAAAGCGAGATGAGAAGGATAAGCCCGAAAACGATCATTGTCTGTACTTCCATAATAACCTCCTGTGAGAGTATCACCGGTGAGAGCGGACGGAATCTTCAGCTTATGCGGACACAAAGCCCGCAGATGCGCTTTCAACGCGGAGAAATAAGCCATATCAGCAATAAAAGGGTGGACCTTTTGTGTAGCTCTGCAGCATGAAAAATAGCGGCAAAGAATAAAAATTCCCACCGCTTATGCAAAAATACACAATTTTTCCTCTCAGGTATTGACAAACATACAATAATGCTGATATAGTAGTACACTACGTGTGCAAATAGGGAACAATCTCCCACTATTACCATTTGTTTTTATTTTATCAGCATTTTTGAAAAATGCAATAAGCAATATAAAATTAACAACAACTAATCCGGGCGTATCAAGCACGGCGCATTATAGAAAATAAGGAGTGAAGGCCAATGCCAAAGGACGTTCTGTATGGAAAGACCCTTAGAAAAAGCTACGCACGAAGCCGAGAGATCCAAGAAATGCCAAATCTCTTGGAAATCCAAAAGGAATCCTACAAATGGTTCCTGGAGGAAGGACTAAGAGAAGTTTTTGCCGATGTCGATTCGGTCACTGACTATTCCGGAAATCTTGAGCTGAGCTTTGTGGACTATTCCATGAACGAAAAGCCTAAGTATACGGAGGAAGAGTGCAAGGCGCGTGACGCTACGTATGCGGCACCTCTTAAAGTCGGTGTCCGCCTCCGCAACAAGGAGACCGAGGAGATCAAGGAGCAGGAGGTGTTCATGGGCGATTTCCCGCTCATGACAGACAGCGGCACGTTTATTATTAACGGCGCGGAGCGTGTTATTGTTTCCCAGATTGTCCGCTCACCCGGTATCTATTACGATAAAAAGATTGACAAGACCGCGTCCTGCATCTGCGGCACGACAATCATTCCTTATCATGGTGCATGGCTTGAATACGAAACCGATTTAAACGATGTTTTTTATGCCCGCATAGACAAAAACCGCAAGATTCCCATTACGTGGCTTTTGCGGGCTGTTGGCTATCGCAATGAGGACAAGCCCTATACATGGCTTTCCTGCGCCGGCGGAGCAGGCGGTGCGGTTACGAACGAGCAGCTTCGTGAGATTTTTGGCAACGATGAGAGAATAGTTGCAACCATCGAGAAAGATGCATGCCTTTCAAGAGAGGAATCACTCATTGAAATCTACCGCAAGCTGCGCCCCGGCGATCCCCCGACTGTAGACAGTGCGGAGACCCTGCTTGAAGGTCTGTTTTTCGACAAGCGCCGCTATGATATAAGCAGTGTCGGGCGCTACAAATTCAATAAGAAGCTGTCCCTGCGCCCGCGCCTTATAGGACATCAGCTTGCTATGCCCGCCGTTGATCCAATGACAGGCGAAATCATAGCGGAAGCGGGAGAAGTTGTGACCCGCGAAAGGGCGGAGGAACTTGAGAGAAGGGGCATAATCGATGCCGTTATCAAGGCTGAAGGCAGAGAAGTGCGTGTTTTCTCAAACGGCATGGTCGATATGGCACACTATGTGGATTTCGACCCTAAGGACATTGGAATAAAAGAAAAGGTCCGCTTCATCATTCTTAAAAAGCTGCTTGACGAATACAGCGGCGAGGAATTGAAAGAAGCCATCCTCAGCAATATTGATGAGCTGATTCCCAAACATATCATAGTTGACGACATTTTCGCTTCCGTCAACTATCTTTTGGGACTCTTTTACGGAATAGGCGAGCCGGACGATATCGATCATCTTGGAAACCGCCGCATCCGCTGTGTCGGCGAGCTTCTCCAGAACCAGTTCCGAATCGGATTTTCACGTATGGAGCGCGTTATACGCGAGCGCATGACTTTGCAGGATCTTGATATAGTAACACCTCAGAGTCTCATCAACATCCGCCCGGTCACAGCGGCGATAAAGGAATTTTTTGGTTCGTCACCGCTTTCTCAGTTCATGGATCAAACTAACCCGCTTGCAGAACTTACGCACAAGCGCCGTATGTCCGCTCTCGGACCCGGCGGTCTTTCGCGTGAGCGCGCGAGCTTTGATGTCCGTGACGTACATTACAGCCATTACGGACGCATGTGCCCCATCGAGACGCCTGAAGGTCCCAACATCGGACTTATCTCATATCTTGCCAGCTATGCCCGCGTCAACGAGTACGGTTTTTTAATCGCACCGTATCGCCGTGTTGACAAGAAGACGCATTTTGTTTCCCAAGAGATAGACTACCTGACGGCGGATATGGAAGACCAATACATCATTGCACAGGCGACAGAGCCTCTTGACGAGAACGGTTGCCTTATCAATGAGCGTATCACCTGCCGCCACCGCGATGAAATAATTGAGGTCGACCGTGACCGCGTAGATTATATCGATATTTCTCCGCGCATGATGATTTCTATTGCAACAGCTATGATTCCTTTCCTTGAAAACGACGACGCGAACCGTGCTCTGATGGGCGCGAACATGCAGCGTCAGGCAGTTCCGCTTATGACTACGGAGCAGCCTATAGTTGCTACGGGCATTGAGCATAAGTGCGCCGTTGACTCAAGAGTTGTCATTACGGCAGAAGGTGACGGAGTTGTTACCCGTGTTTCAGCTACTAACATCACTATCAAGTATGACAGCGGCGAGACTAAGGATTACAAGCTTATAAAATTTGCGCGAAGCAATCAGGGAACCTGCATAAATCAGCGTCCGATTGTTGAGGCCGGGGAAAGAGTTGCCAAGGGCGACGTTATAACTGACGGACCCGCAACGAGCAATGGAGAGATATCCCTTGGAAAGAATATTCTCGTCGGATTTATGACATGGGAAGGCTACAACTATGAAGACGCGATCCTGTTAAACGAGCGTCTTGTAATGGATGACACATTTACCTCCATCCACGTTGAAGAATATGAATGCGATGCACGTGATACAAAGCTCGGTCCCGAAGAAATCACACGTGATATTCCCGGTGTCGGCGAGGATGCCCTAAAGTATCTTGATGACCGCGGAATAATCAGTATTGGTGCAGAGGTACACAGCGGTGATATTCTCGTCGGAAAGGTCACGCCCAAGGGCGAAACCGACCTGACAGCCGAAGAAAGACTACTGCGCGCCATATTCGGCGAAAAAGCGAGAGAAGTACGCGACACCTCGCTGAAGGTCCCGCATGGTGAATCGGGCATTATTGTCGACGTCAAGCGTTTCACCCGTGAAGCGGGCGATGAGCTTTCACCCGGCGTGAACGAGGTCGTCAGAGTTTATATAGCGCAGAAGCGCAAAATCTCCGTAGGAGACAAGATGGCGGGACGCCACGGCAACAAGGGCGTTGTATCCCGCATCCTGCCGAAGGAGGATATGCCTTATCTGCCGGACGGTACTCCGCTGGATATCGTTCTCAACCCCCTTGGCGTTCCTTCTCGAATGAATATCGGACAGGTTCTTGAAGTCCACCTCGGCTATGCTGCCCATGCACTTGGCTGGAAGGTAGCATCCCCAATTTTCAACGGGGCAAACGAGCCTGAAATTTTTGAAACACTTGAGCTTGCGGGACTCAGCCCCGATGGTAAGAGCGTTCTTTACGACGGACGTACGGGAAGAGCTTTTGATAACCCTGTTACGGTAGGCTATGTTTACTTCCTCAAGCTTCACCACTTGGTTGACGATAAGATTCATGCACGAAGCACAGGACCTTACAGCCTTGTCACCCAGCAGCCTTTGGGCGGAAAAGCCCAGTTCGGCGGACAGCGCTTCGGAGAAATGGAAGTCTGGGCGCTTGAAGCTTACGGTGCAGCTTACACGCTTCAAGAGATTCTTACAGTCAAATCCGACGATGTCACAGGCCGCGTAAGGACCTATGAGAGCATCGTAAAGGGTCACAATATTCCCCAGCCCGGTGTTCCGGAATCGTTTAAGGTTCTTGTAAAAGAGCTTCAGTCACTGTGCCTTGATGTTCGCGTTCTTGATAAGAACGGGGCTGAAATTGAGCTGAGGGACGAGGATGAGGATGATGACTTCTCACCGGATTTCAAGGATGATTTCTATCAGCCGAATGAAAACGAGATCGAGGCTTCCGGATATACCATCGAAAATGTTGAGGAGGATGTTGCCTTGGTTGACGAAAGCACAGATACATCGGATGAGGAGGAACGGATATGAGTTATGCACCTTTTGACGCAATTCAAATCGGCATCGCATCTCCCGAAATGATCAAAAGCTGGTCTTTCGGTGAGGTAAAAAAGCCGGAAACGATAAATTACCGAACCCTCAAGCCGGAACGTGACGGACTTTTCTGTGAAAAGATTTTCGGACCAACGAAGGACTGGGAATGTCACTGCGGAAAATACAAGAAAATCCGCTATAAAGGCAAGATATGCGACCGCTGCGGAGTTGAGGTTACAAAGTCCAAGGTCCGCCGCGAGCGTATGGGGCACATCGAGCTTGCAACACCCGTTTCCCACATCTGGTACTTCAAGGGAATCCCGTCGCGCATGGGTCTGCTCCTTGACCTTACGCCGCGCATACTTGAAAAAGTTCTTTACTTCGCATCATATATAGTGACAGATCCCGGCATGACCCCGCTTCAGAAAAATCAGATCCTCTCCGAAAAAGAATACCGCGATATGCGCGAAAAGTATGAGAATGATTTTGACGCTGGTATGGGTGCCGAGGCTATAAAAAAACTGCTTTCCGACATCAACTGCGAAAAGCTGTCCGAGGAGCTTCGTGCCGAACTTAAAGATGCAACGGGTCAGAAGAAAGCAAAGATAGTAAAAAGACTTGAAGTGGTCGAAGCTTTCCTGCATTCGGGCAACGATCCCCAGTGGATGATAATCGATGTCCTTCCGGTAATTCCACCCGAGCTTCGCCCGATGGTGCAGCTTGACGGCGGACGCTTTGCAACGAGCGACTTGAACGACCTCTACCGCCGTGTGATAAACCGCAACAACCGTCTGAAAAGACTTATCCAGCTTAATGCTCCCGACATCATTGTCCGCAACGAAAAGCGTATGCTTCAGGAAGCCGTCGATGCGCTTATCGACAACGGCCGCCGCGGCAGAGCCGTAACAGGAGCGAACAGCCGTGCACTCAAATCGCTTTCCGATATGCTCAAGGGAAAACAAGGACGATTCCGCCAGAACCTTCTTGGAAAGCGCGTTGACTATTCAGGCCGAAGCGTTATCGTTGTCGGTCCCGAACTGAAGATATATCAGTGCGGTGTTCCCAAGGAAATGGCAATTGAACTGTTCCGCCCCTTCGTTATGAAGAAGCTCGTTGAGGACGGTTTTGCAAACAATATCAAATCCGCAAAGAAAATGGTGGATAAGCAGCAGACAGAGGTTTGGGATGCTCTTGACGTTGTCATAAAGGAACACCCCGTTCTTCTAAACCGCGCACCTACGCTTCACCGTTTGGGAATTCAGGCTTTTGAACCTATCCTTGTCGAGGGTCGCGCACTAAAGCTTCACCCTCTGGTGTGTACCGCTTATAACGCAGACTTCGACGGCGACCAGATGGCTATCCACGTTCCTCTTTCCGCCGAGGCGCAGGCAGAAGCCAGAATCCTTATGCTCTCCGCAAACAATCTTCTGCGTCCTCAGGACGGAAACCCTGTAACCGTTCCGACTCAGGACATGATTTTGGGTGCATATTATCTGACTTTCATCAGAATGGGCGAATACGAAAGCGAAATGCTCCGCGTTACAGACCCCGGAGATACGGGACTTGAAAAGGACAGTATCATTCCGTCCAAGGAAATAATCGATGCGAACGAGAAAATCATACACAGGATAAGAAGCGGCGAGGCCAGCCTGAAAATTGCCTCGTTTGAGGGTGTGCGCGCTTTTTCAGGACCAAACGAAGCAATAATGGCATATGAAGACGGTGCAATAGGTATGCATTCGCCAATCAGAGTGCGTGTAATGAAAACCGTTGACGGTGTGCAGCGCAACAAGCTTGTTCAGACAACTGTCGGACGCATCATATATAATGAGCCTATACCGCAGGATCTCGGTTTTGTTGACAGAACTGATCCGGAGAAGATGTTCGATTATGAGATCAACTTCCAGGTCGGTAAAAAACAGCTCGGTGCTATTATCAATAAGTGCATTTCAAAGCACGGTTTCACGATATCGGCGGAAGTCCTTGATAACATCAAGGCATTGGGATACAAATATTCAACTTTGGGCGCGATTACGATATCCATTGCCGATATGACGGTTCCGAATGAAAAGAAAACTCTCATAAAGGCAACCGAACAGAAGGTCATCAGCATAGAAAAGCAATATAAACGCGGTCTTATCACTGACGATGAGCGCTACCGCCTTGTTGTGGCTGAATGGGAACAGACTACTAAGGACGTCACTAAGGCTTTGCAGAACACACTCGATGAGTTCAATCCGATTTATATGATGGCAAACTCCGGTGCCCGAGGCAGCATGAACCAGATTCGCCAGCTTGCCGGTATGCGCGGACTTATGGCGAACACTGCGGGAAAGACTATCGAAATCCCAATCAAGGCGAACTTCCGCGAGGGTCTTTCCGTTCTGGAATACTTCATATCCTCAAGAGGTGCGCGAAAGGGTCTTGCCGATACCGCTCTTCGTACGGCTGACTCCGGTTACCTTACCCGCCGTCTTGTCGACGTTTCGCAGGATGTTATCATCCGTGAGCACGACTGCGGCACACGTCAGGGCATCAAGGCGGCCGCCGTATACGACAAGGGGCAGATAGTCCAGACATTCGGCGAAAGCATCCATGGACGTTTCCCGCTAAACGACATTACAGACCCGAAAACAGGCGAGGTTCTGTTTAATACGGAGCATATGCTGAAAAAGCCCGATGCCGATGTGCTTGAAGCTGCCGGAATCGAGGAAGTCTATGTACGCTCTGTTATGAACTGTGAGGCAAAGAGCGGCGTCTGCTCAAAATGCTATGGCATAAACCTTGCAACAGGCAGTCCGGTCAACGAGGGCGAAGCCGTTGGAGTTATCGCGGCGCAGTCCATCGGTGAACCCGGAACCCAGCTTACCATGCGTACTTTCCACACAGGCGGTATCGCAGGAGACGATATCACGCAGGGTCTTCCCCGTGTTGAAGAACTCTTCGAAGCAAGAAAACCGAAGAAGATGGCAGTGCTTGCCGAGCTTTCCGGAAAGGTGTCTGTCGAGGAAACCAAGAAGAACGCTATGTGCGCAGTCGCTGTTATGAATTCCGAAACAGGCGAAACAATGGAATTCCAGATTCCCTATTCCGCGGGGCTGCTTGTTTCGGGCGGAGATATGGTTGAAAAAGGTCAGCCTCTTACAAGCGGCGCTTTCAATCCGCACGATGTTCTCCGTATTTCCGGCGTTTCGGAGTGCCAGAGCTATATAATTCAGGAAGTCCAGAAAGTTTACCGCCAGCAGGGCGTTGATATCAACGACAAGCATATCGAGGTTATCATTCGCCAGATGATGCGAAAGGTTCGCGTAGAAGATGCGGGCGATACTGAGCTTCTCTCCGGAGCGACTATTGACTGGAACGATCTCAATGAAGCAAACCAAGAAATTGAAAAGAGAATAGCCGCAGGCGAAACTGAGCTGAAAACAGCTACCTGCACTCAGACTCTCCTCGGAATAACGAAAGCATCACTTGCAACAGAGAGCTTCCTGTCCGCGGCTTCCTTCCAGGAGACAACAAAGGTTCTTACCGATGCCGCTATCAAGGGCAAGGTTGACCGTCTTGTCGGACTGAAAGAAAATGTCATCATCGGTAAGCTTATTCCGGCAGGAAGCGGTCTTGAGCTTTATCGTGATTTTGACACTCAGAAAAACGAGACGGCAGAGAATTCTTCTCAGGACTATGTTGACCTCAGTGCTTTGGTCGGGCGTACGAACGCGATTTAACTTATAAATTGCAATACCGGAGCCGAATGCTCTTTCCGGCTCCGGTATTGTACTATTAGCCGTGCAGAAATTTCTTGACTATACTTGTGCATTATGCTAAAATGCTTATTTGCATGGGTGTGATTGCACTTTTTGTGCTTTGTTGGCTTTTTTGTATGGATATCAATGAAATATGACGATACAGCCTAAGCGCAAGGTAATCGCAGCTCTGTATAATCTTTGGTTTTTTTCGGAATATCTTTTGGTATTTCCGTTAAAAATATCTTGTATGTTTAATATTGAAGAAAGGAGGAAAAATATGCCTACGTTTAACCAGTTGGTGAGAAAAGGAAGAGAAGTGCCGACCTATAAGTCAGCGTCTCCTGCAATGCAGAAGGGTCTCAATACCATCAAGAACAAGGAAACCGATTTAAACTCCCCTCAGAAGAGAGGCGTTTGCACAGCAGTTCGTACAGCTACACCCAAAAAGCCTAACTCTGCTCTGCGTAAAATTGCCCGTGTTCGCCTGACTAACGGATATGAGGTAATCGCCTATATTCCCGGAATCGGTCATAACCTTCAGGAGCACTCTGTCGTTATGATCCGCGGCGGCCGTGTTAAAGACCTTCCTGGTGTTCGTTATCACATTATTCGTGGTACATTGGATACTCAGGGCGTTGCAAACAGAAAGCAGGCTCGCAGTAAGTACGGCGCAAAGAGACCCAAAAAGTAAAGAAGATTTCGCGCTTTGGCGCAAGGCTTATGCCTTGTTCGGAGCATTAACATATAATAGATATACTTTGTATGTTACTTCCGACAGGCATATGCGGAAAGGTGAAAACCTTTTCGAGTACCTATGAGATTCATTTTCGTATGAAGGAGGGAAGTATAGTGCCCAGAAGAGGTAACGTACCCAAAAGAGAAATTCTTCCCGATCCTATGTATAATTCCGTGCTGGTGACAAAGCTCATCAACAGTATTATGCTGGACGGAAAGAAGGGTGTTGCTCAGAAGGTTGTCTATGATGCTTTCGATATAATAAAGCAGAAGACAGACCGCAACCCCCTCGAAGTGTTTACAGAAGCACTCAACAACATTATGCCTTCACTTGAGGTAAAGGCACGTCGTGTCGGCGGTGCAACCTATCAGGTTCCTATCGAAGTCAGACCTGACAGGCGTCAGACCCTTGGTCTGCGTTGGTTGACCAGCTATGCACGCAAACGAAATGAAAAAACCATGAAAGAGCGTCTTTCCGGTGAAATCCTGGATGCGCTGAATAATACCGGCGGAGCAGTGAAGAAACGTGAAGATACTCACAAAATGGCAGAGTCAAACAAGGCATTTGCTCATTACCGCTGGTAATTAGGAGTATTGTTTTATGCCAAGAAAAGTATCCCTTGAAAAAACCAGAAATATCGGTATTATGGCGCATATTGATGCCGGAAAAACAACCACCACAGAACGTATCCTGTATTACACCGGCGTTAACTACAAGCTTGGTGAAACGCATGAAGGTACGGCAACGATGGACTGGATGGAACAGGAGCAGGAGCGCGGAATTACGATTACGTCTGCTGCAACCACCTGTTTCTGGAAAGACCACCGCATAAACATCATTGATACACCGGGTCACGTTGACTTCACCGTTGAAGTCGAACGTTCTTTAAGAGTTTTGGACGGCAGTGTTACCGTTATGTGCGCAAAGGGCGGTGTTGAGCCTCAATCCGAAACAGTTTGGAGACAGGCAGACCACTATCGTGTCCCCAGAATGATCTACATCAATAAAATGGACATTATGGGTGCGGATTTCTTCCATGTAATCGAAATGGTCCACGACAGACTGAAATGCAATGCCGTCCCTATCCAGCTTCCTATCGGCAAGGAGGATACCTTCAGAGGTATCATCGACCTCATTGAGATGAAGGCCGACATCTACTATGACGATATGGGCAAGGATATGCGGGTGGAGGATATTCCGGAAGACATGCTTGAGCTTGCCCGCGAATACCGCACTAAGCTGGTCGATGCCGTTTCCGATTTGGACGACGACGTTATGGTGCTCGCTCTTGATGAAGAACCTATTCCGCCGGATATGCTGCGTAAAGCTATCCGCAGGGGAACTGTAGACAACGTGTTTATACCGGTCGTCTGCGGTACTTCATATAAGAACAAGGGCGTTCAAAAACTGCTTGACGCTATCATCGACTATATGCCCGCACCTACAGACATTCCGGCAATCAAAGGAACCCTTCCCGGTTCTGATACAGAAAGTGAAAGACACTCTGACGATAACGCCCCGTTTTCTGCTCTGGCGTTCAAAATAATGACTGATCCCTATGTTGGCCGTTTGTCTTTCTTCCGTGTTTATTCCGGTACGCTTTCAACAGGTTCCACCGTTTATAACAGCACAAAAGGTCATAGAGAACGGATCGGCCGTATTCTCCAAATGCACGCTAATCACCGTGAGGACCTCGATATGGTCTATTCAGGGGATATCGCAGCCGCAGTCGGCCTTAAAAATACCACAACCGGCGACACGCTTTGTGATGAAAAAGCACCGATCATTCTTGAGTCAATGGAGTTCCCCGAGCCTGTTATCAGGGTCGCGATCGAACCTAAGACCAAGGCAGGACAGGAAAAAATGGGTATTGCCCTCGCAAAGCTTTCAGAGGAAGACCCGACTTTCAAGAGCTACACCGACGAAGAAACAGGGCAGACTATTATTGCCGGTATGGGCGAGCTTCATCTTGAAATCATCGTAGACAGGCTTCTGCGTGAATTTAAGGTGGAGGCAAACGTCGGCAAGCCTCAGGTTTCCTACAAGGAAACTATCCGCAAAGCGGTCGAGCAGGATACAAAGTATGCCCGTCAGTCAGGCGGTAAGGGTCAATATGGTCACGTTAAGATCATTGTTGAACCCAATGAATCCGGCAAAGGCTATGAATTCATCGACAAAATCACCGGCGGCGTCGTTCCCAAGGAATATATTCCCGCTGTCAACGCCGGTATACAGGGAGCAATGCAGGCGGGTATACTTGCCGGTTATCCTGTTGTTGATGTAAAGGTTACTCTGATTTACGGCTCATATCATGAGGTCGACTCCTCAGAGATGGCGTTTAAAATAGCGGGTTCAATGGCATTCAAAGAAGCCTGCCGCAAGGCGGATCCCGTTCTGCTTGAGCCGATAATGAAGGTTGCCGTTACAGTTCCGGATGATTATCTGGGTGATGTCATCGGTGATATAAACTCTCGCCGCGGTCAGGTTCTTGGAATGGAAAACAGAACCGGCTCGACTCAGGTTGACGCAAACGTACCGCTTTCTTCCATGTTCGGCTACGCAACCGATCTTCGTTCCAAGACGCAGGGAAGAGCAACCTACTCAATGGAGCCCAGCCACTATATTGAGCTTCCAAAGTCCTTGCAGGAAGAGATAGTCGGCAAACGCAACGCCTAAATATCGTACAATAAAAAATCTGTTGCAAATGGCAGCGGAATACTGTAATATTGTTGCGAAATTTAATATCAGCGCAATTACAAGCAAGAAATTATTATTAAACATATTTTAAGGAGGATGTTCCAAATGGCTAAGCAAGCATTCGATAGAACCAAACCCCACGTAAACATCGGTACCATCGGTCACGTTGACCATGGTAAGACAACTCTTACTGCAGCTATCACAAAGTACCTCGCTATTCAGGGTAATGCAGAATATACTGACTACTCCAGCATCGATAAGGCTCCCGAAGAGCGCGAACGCGGTATTACAATCAACACCTCTCACGTTGAGTATCAGACTGCAACACGTCACTATGCACACGTTGACTGCCCGGGCCACGCCGACTATATCAAGAACATGATTACAGGTGCAGCTCAGATGGACGGTGCTATCCTCGTTATCGCAGCTTCCGATGGTCCTATGGCTCAGACCCGCGAGCATATCATCCTTGCCCGTCAGGTTGGCGTTCCCGCAATCGTTGTTTTCCTGAACAAGTGCGATCAGGTCGATGATGAAGAACTCATTGAGCTTGTCGAGATGGAAGTACGCGAGCTTCTTTCAAAAGAGAAGTTCCCCGGCGACGATATTCCCATCGTCAAGGGCTCTGCTCTTAACGCTCTTTCCAGCGAGTCCAAGGATGTTGATGCTCCCGAATATGCCTGCATCAAGGAACTTATGGACTATGTTGACTCCTATATCCCCACCCCCGAGCGTAAGTCCGACCTGCCTTTCCTTATGCCTGTTGAAGACGTTTTCACAATCACAGGACGTGGTACTGTTACCACCGGTCGTGTTGAGCGTGGCCGCGTTAAGGTCGGCGATAAGGTTGAGATCGTTGGCTTGAAGGATACCAAGGAAACCACAGTTACCGGAACCGAAATGTTCCACAAGGTTCTTGAGTTTGCTGAAGCAGGCGACAACGTTGGTACTCTGCTCCGCGGTATTTCCAAGGGCGAAGTTGAGCGCGGACAGGTTCTTGCCGCACCCAATTCAATTAAGCCTCACACCAAGTTTAAGGGACAGGTTTACGTTCTTACCAAGGAAGAGGGCGGACGTCATACCCCGTTCTTCAACAACTATCGTCCTCAGTTCTATTTCCGTACAACTGACGTTACTGGCGTTATCAATCTTCCTGAAGGCACTGAGATGTGCATGCCTGGCGACAACATCGACATGGATGTTGAGCTCATCATGCCCATCGCTATCGAGGAGGGTCTCCGCTTCGCTATCCGTGAAGGCGGACGTACCGTTGGTTCCGGTGTTGTTATCTCCGTTGAGAAGAAGTAATCTATTTTAAATATTTTAAGCTCCCGCAAGACAAATGCTTGCGGGAGCTTTCTTATTTTTTACATAGTCCATGCATGAAACCGTCGAGCGCACGCGAATGAATGTCGCCGCCTATTACTTCGTAATTCAATACATATAGGTCTGCGACGACCTCACCGATGTATCCCGAATAATTTCTGACCGAGTATGTATATATTGTTGTCTCCAGCCCGCAGTATTTTGAAAGGTCATATCCCTGCTCAAGCTGTAGCCTGTTATAAGTTTCATAAACATCAGAAAATTTCTTAGGGATCACTACATTTTTTTCCTCTATTGGCTCAGAATCGACCTCCCAACCCAGGTTTTCAAGAAACTTTACCCTGTCTTCATTCGTCTTTACTTTTGCTATGGCAGCAGAATTGCTGTTGTTTCCTTTTCCAATGGAAAGTATTAATGCGCACAGAACAACTGCCGCGGCGATTATGATAAGTAAAGCAAATTTTTTGTTCCACTTGAGCGTACAAATGAACATAACGAACCTCCTGCGCGTTAAAATATAAAGTGTTTCCCTCCGTGTCGGGGGAGCGATGTCCCATACACAAGTCTATGCAAAACGCCATCAAAAAATATATAATAAACTGCAAGTGCGAAGATAATTTAACCTAATAGAAAGTATTCAATTTTTTGGGGGGATATGCTATAATAGCTCAATAGTTTTTTATTTACTATGAAATTTTTACACATGCTGTAATCGGAGGTATTATGAGCCTGCTTCGACTTGATAAAATAATAAGTGACGGCGGTATTGCAACCAGAAGTGAAGCGAGAAAGCTCATCACCTCAGGAAAAGTGATTGTTGATGGAAATATAGTGACGCGCTCTGACCTTAAATTTGATACTGAAACCTCCGAAATAAGTGTAGACGGTGATATTCTGAACAGTACAAAGTATCGGTACATTATGCTCAACAAGCCGGATGGAGTTTTATCCGCTACCGAGGACAGGGAACAAAAAACAGTGCTTGACATTCTTCCGCCGGAGCTTTACCGCATGAAGCTGTTTCCTGTCGGCAGACTCGATAAGGACACCACAGGGCTCCTCATACTTACGAACGATGGGGATTTTTGTCATGCAGTTACATCTCCTAAGCGCCGTATAAAAAAGCGCTACGAATTCACGTCTGAAAGCGCGCTTACAGCAGAGGATGCTGAAGAATTCTTGATGGGAATTACCCTGCGGGACGGAACAAAATGCCTCCCTGCGGAACTTGAAATCGATCTGGCTGATCCTTGTCATGGATATATTTCGGTTTTTGAGGGGAAATACCATCAAGTGAAGAGAATGCTTGCCTCCAGAGGGAAGCCTGTAATTTCCTTAAAGCGTGTTGCCATTGGAAATCTTGTTCTGGACAAAGCTTTAGGATTTGGGGAATACCGGGAAATAAGTGAAAATGAAATAAAACAAATTTTCAACTAAAATATTGCAATTTAGAAACAATTTATGATAAGTATTTACAATCATGACGTATCAGCTTTGTAAATTAAGAACATATACAAAACAGGTACTTTGTGGTACTATAATAAAGTCTTATGTATGATTCTGACATAAAAGAAGCATACATAGTTTGGAGGGCAATCATGGCGAGTGTTACATTAAAAGGAATCGGAAAAACATATCCCGGAGATGTCGTTGCCGTTTCCGATTTTAATATGGAAATAGAACATAAAGAGTTCGTCATTCTGGTTGGACCATCAGGATGCGGAAAATCGACTACGCTGCGTATGATAGCGGGATTGGAAGAAATTACCGAGGGCAGTTTATATATAGATGACAAACTTGTAAACAACGTTCCTCCTAAAGATAGAGATATAGCAATGGTTTTTCAGAACTATGCGCTATATCCGCACATGACAGTGTTTGAAAACATGTCCTTTGGTTTGAAAATTCGGAAAACACCGCGCAGTGAAATAAAATACAGAGTGGAAGAAGCGGCAAAGATTCTGGAAATAGAAAACCTTCTTGAAAGGAAGCCCGCCGCACTTTCCGGCGGTCAGCGCCAGCGTGTTGCTCTCGGAAGAGCGATCGTCCGAAACCCTAAGGTGTTTTTGCTGGACGAGCCTCTATCCAACCTTGATGCAAAACTGAGAACAACTATGCGTGCTGAACTTGCAAAGCTGCATAACAAGCTCCAAACCACATTTATCTACGTTACTCACGACCAGACGGAAGCAATGACCATGGGTACGCGGATTGTCGTTATGAGGGATGGTTTCGTTCAGCAGATTGCACCTCCTCAGGAGCTGTTTGACAAGCCCTGCAACCTGTTCGTTGCGACTTTTATCGGAACGCCGCAAATGAATATCGCAGAGGCTACCATTATAAGCGAAAACTCCGTTACATATTTGGAGTTCGGCAACAATAGCAATATAACGCGCATCGCTCTTCCTGACTGGAAAGGCAGAAAGCCCGAAGTGCTTCAATATGCTGGAAAGAAAGTGCTTTTCGGGATTCGCCCTAACGATATCCATGCTGAGAAAGATTACATTTCACAGCATCCCGAGCAGCTCCTCGAAGCCGACGTTGAGTTTGTTGAGCTTTTAGGATCGGATAGCAATGTCTTTATCAAAATTTCGGGAGTTGAGTTTATTTCCGTCATTGATTCAAAAATACATATGGAATCCAACAGTAAAGTAAAGCTCGCATTTGACACAAACTTTATACATATTTTCGATATCGATACGGAAAAGCGAATAACGAACTGAGCTTTAACTCTGTAAAAATATTTATGTGCATCCTGCACAATGCTTCTGGACTAAACTCAAAAAGCAAGGAACGAACTATTTTACAAAATTATAGAAAATCAACTATTTTATATAGTGGCAAATGATTAAAACGGAGAATAACGTAACAAGTATTTAAAAGATTTTACAAAATTTCCTCAAAAATATATTGAAAAAAGCAATAAAATAAGTTACTATGTAAATTGGTTAGTTTTCATTGCTTTTTTATTAGGAGGAGCAATCATGTCAAGTAGGATTTTTCAAAGCGTTATTGTCCAGATGAAAGAAGCCACAGACAGGGTGTTGGGAGTTATTGATTCCGATGGTTTCGTTGTCGCCTGCAGCGAGCTTTCCCTGATAGGTACAAAACTGGAGAATCTGCAGGGAATATCAGGCGGTGAAATTCCCGACCAGTTCTTTACTACGGGCACAAGAACCTATAAGGTCTTGGGGAGCCCGAATTCCCGTTTTGATTATGCGGTCTTTGTTGAAGGAAGAGACTCTACCGCAAGAAGTATTTGCGTCATGGCGGCAGTTGCCTTTAATGAGGCAAAGGCAAATTATGATGAAAAATACAACAAAGTTACCTTTGTAAAGAATATCATTTCGGATAACATCCTCCCGGGAGATGTTTATGTCCGCGCCAAAGAGCTTAACTTTGTTACAGATGTGCCCCGCGCCGTCCTGCTCATACGCCAATTAGACAAATCTGACATAGCGACTTTGGAATTGGTTCAGAGCATGTTCCCTGATAAACAGAGGGATTTCGTTCTCAGCATGAGCGAGACCGATATAGTTCTTATCAAGGAAATCGAGCCGGGCGTTGAGGCAAAGGAAGTTTGCCAGTTGGCGGAAAAGATTGGAAACACCATCAATTCCGAGCTTCTGGTCAAGACAGTCATCGGCATCGGCACCGTTGCAAAGCACTTACGTGAACTTGCCGACCGCTATAAAGAAGCACAGGTAGCGATAGAAGTTGGAAAGGTTTTTGAAACCGAAAAAACTGTTATCCATTATGAAAACCTTGGAATAGGACGCATTATCTATCAGCTCCCCACTACACTCTGCGAAATGTTCCTCAGTGAAGTGTTTAAGAAAAACCCAATCGAATCTTTGGATCAGGAAACCCTGTATACAATAAATAAATTCTTTGAAAACAACCTTAACGTATCCGAAACTTCGAGAAAACTGTTTGTTCACAGGAATACCCTTGTTTATCGTCTGGAAAAGATCAAAAAGCTTACAGGTCTTGATCTTCGTGAATTCGACCATGCAATCGTTTTTAAGGTTGCGCTGATGGTAAAGAAATACCTGAATTCTCAGAATTCAAAGTCATAGCCGATAGTATTGCTGATTAACGCCGCGAAATTTATTGGCATATCTTTCCCGCATTTGGAGGAAATCTAAAATGGTTCTAATGAATAATGTTTCCATGGTCTATGAGAACAGCGGAACAGTCGCCGCCAATGGAATAGACCTCGAAATCAATGAAGGAGAATTTGTCTTTTTAGTTGGACCGTCCGGCTCAGGTAAAACGACAATAATCAAACTCCTGACCGGAGAAGTCAAAGCTACCGACGGAGAAATATTCGTAAATAATTTCAATTTGCGGAAGATAAAGCCGAGAAAGCTGCCAATGCTTCGCCGCACATTAGGCGTTATATTTCAGGATTTTAGGCTTATTGACGACAAAAATGTATATGAAAATGTCGCTTTTGCTATGAGGGTTGTCGGAGCCAACGGAAAAGAAATCGCTAAGCGTGTGCCTTATGTACTTGAGCTTGTCGGATTGGAAGGCAGAGAGAAACGCCTTCCGCAGGAGCTTTCCGGCGGTGAACAGCAGCGTGTCGCTATCGCCCGAGCACTTGTGAACAGCCCAAGCCTCATTATTGCGGACGAGCCTACGGGAAACCTTGACCCCGTTAAAAGCCTTGAGCTTATGCTCCTTCTGGAAAAAATAAATGAACTGGGCACCACGGTCCTCGTCGTAACACATGAAAAGGAGCTTGTTAACTCTTTTTCTAAACGTGTTGTCGCAATAGATAAAGGATCAATAGTAAGCGACGGAATGGATGGGTATTACAGTTATGGGATTCATGAATAAAGCCGGTTATCTATGCAAAGAGGGATTCAGAAGCATTTCCACCCACGGCTTCATGTCCTTCGCATCAGTTACTATCATTATCGCCTGCCTGATTATTATGGGAAGCTTTTCGCTTCTTGCTGTTAATATCGACTTGCTAATCGACAAGCTTGAGAGCGAGAATGAGATGCTTGCCTTTGTTGATGAGGATTTTTCGGAAAAGCAGGCGAAACAAATTGAAAGCAAACTGACAGCTGTCGAAAACATCAACAAGGTCGAGTTTATGTCTCGTGATGAGGCAATGGAAAACTTTAAAAAGGAATACGACAGCTCGATTTTTGATGCAATAGAACCATCTGTGTTTAGGCACAGATACATAATTTTCCTTGATGATATCGCCCTTATGAGCGAAACAAAAGCAGAAATCGAACAGATTAGCGGTATTGCAGATGTCAGCGCCCAGATAGAGATTTCTCAAGGTTTGGTTACTGTGAGAAATATCGTAGGTGCCGTTTCGCTTGTCCTGATAGTCATTTTGTTCATTGTTTCTGTGTTCATAATGTCTAACACTATCAAGCTGACTACCTTTGGGCGAAGGGAAGAGATCGCCATTATGAAAATGGTCGGTGCTACTAATAGCTTTATCCGAACCCCATTCGTTATTGAAGGCTTGGTTTTGGGAATAATCGGTGCTGGAATTGCACTGCTGCTTCAATATGGAATATATACGCTTATTTGCGATAAGGTTATGACGAGTATTGCGGGCACTTTTGTGAGCGTTATTCCATTTACTATACTTGCATTGCCTGTAGGACTTGTTTTCCTTGGCGTAGGTATAGTGGTAGGAGCTTTCGGCGGAACTATTGCCATACGCAATTATCTGAAAGTTTGATAATCGAGATCCTAAAATAACCGAATTATGAACCTGCACTTTTTATGAAGAGGGGCATTTTACGGATTGGACCGCGCAGATAAAGGTCTTTGCAATAGTGCGCGAAGTATATGGGAGGTATGTATGCAAAAGAGGAAGAAGCTTTTTTCGACAGTATGTATTGTGCTTGTGATCGTTATGATCGCATCCCTGCTGTTAGGTGCTTTTGGCGGTGCAATGGCAGTTTCGCAGGCTGAAATAAACGCATTGAAAAATCAGCAGACCACAGTACAGCAGCAAAAGAAGGACTTACAATCAAAGATTACAAACCTTCAAGGCGAGATGGACTCGGTTGTCGAACAAAAGACTGCTCTTGATGAGCAGAATGAGTTGGCGCGTCAGGAAATCGAACTCATAAATGAGCAGATTGATCTTTATGACAAGCTTATCGAGGAGAAAGCGCGTGAGCTTGAAGAGGCTAAGGCAGACGAAGCCGAGCAAAAGGAAGCTCTTCGTGTCCGCATGAGGGCCATGGAGGAAAGCGGCAGTCTGACATATTTTGCGATTCTGTTTGAAGCAAATGACTTTTCCGATTTGCTCTCAAGATTAGACTTTATTTCGGGAATAATGAAATACGATAAAAAGCTTGAGGAAGCCTATATTGCCGCAAGACAGCACGTTGAAGAAGTCAAGGCGGAGTATGAAGCGACTCAGGAGGAGCAAAAAGCTACTCGAATCGAGCTTGAGCAGAAAAAGGCAGAGCTTGAAAAAGAGATAACGGCGGCGGAAGCAGTTATTGATAATCTCGAAAATGATATCGAAAAATATAAGCAGGAATTTGCAGCGAACGAAGCTGCTGAAAAAGAGCTCAGCTCTCAGATAAACGACCTTGTTGCTGCGCTTGAGAAGCAGCAGAAAGAGCAGGCGGCTGCCGGCGGCAATCCGAGCTATATAACAGGAACTGGAAGCTTCCAATGGCCGGTTCCGGGACATACGGCAAGCAATACATACGGCTGGCGTTTCCACCCGATTTTTAAAGAGAATAGGTTTCACGCCGGCGAGGATATAGGAGCGCCCTCGGGAACTTCGATATTGGCTGCCGACAGCGGAACAGTTGCAGTTGCCGCGTATAGCAGCTCGTATGGTAACTACGTTGTTATAAGTCACGGAAACGGGATATCCACTCTTTATGCTCATATGAGCTCGATGGCTGTTTCCGTCGGGGCAAGCGTGACAAAGGGGCAGGTCATCGGTTACGTTGGGTCAACCGGATGGTCGACAGGTCCGCATCTTCACTTTGAGGTGAGGGTAAATGGAAGCCACACAGATCCCTTGTCCTATACATATTCTTAAATCTCATAATAACAATAAATTCACCGCCGGGCCGCTCGCTTGAGCGCCCGGCGGATTATATTTTGATTTTTAGTGTGCTTATAAAGCGCGGCTTTGCGCACACAATAATCTTTAATCACTCTAAGTGAAACACAGTCTGGAGGAGCTTATGAAAAAACGTTTTAGCGTGCCTACGCTTATTGTTGCCTGCCTTGCAAGTATAGCATTGGCAATACTGTGCATTACAAGCGTTTTTGTTTTTAAGTTTGGAGGAAAGGACAGCTTTATATCCGCCGCAAAATTTGCCGCGATATCTAATTCGATAGAAAACCATTATGTGGGCGAAGCTGATATGGAAAAAGTATCTGATGCTGCTTACAGTGCAATGGTTGAGGCTATTGATGACCGATGGAGCTATTACATGACCGCAGAACAATATGAGGCATATAAGCAGTATCAGAAAAACAGCTACACAGGAATAGGAATAACGATCGAGGCAGACGAGGGCAGCGGTCTGTACAGGGTGGCTGTGATTTTAGAGGATTCTCCCGCTCAGAGAGCAGGGGTAAAAATAGGCGACTTAATATGTGCGATCGACGGAAAAACACTGGCGGGCATGACTTCTTCCGACATAAAAAAGATTATCGGCGAAAAAAAGGGCGAATTCGAGCTTTTGCTCCGTGCGGATGACGGAACAGAGCGAAGCGTTACGGTTTCGACTGAGCTTGTTTATTCTAAACCCGTCTTGTATGAAATGCTTGAGGACGGAATTGGCTATATCAAAATTAAGAATTTTGAAACCAATTCGGGAGAAGACATCAACGCCGCTTTGGACGAGCTTGTCTCAAATGGCGCAAAGGGCATAGTTTTTGATGTGCGCAATAACCCGGGAGGTCTTCTGAGCGAGCTTCTGAAAGCGCTTGATCATATATTGCCTGAGGGAGATATTTTTGTTTCCCTTGACAAGGATGGTAATGAAAATGTTAGGACATCGGATACATCTTGTGTAAAAATTCCTATGACAGTGCTGATAAACGAAAATAGTTACAGCGCGGCGGAATTCTTCGGTGCGGCGCTGTCGGAATACAATTGGGCGGCATTGGTCGGCTCCCACACAAGCGGAAAGGCGCGCTCGCAGATCAATATCGAACTGTCGGACGGAAGCGCCGTCCACATCTCAACAAACAGCTATCTCACGCCAAACAGAGTTGACCTCGCAAAGGAAGGCGGTCTGAAGCCTGATATTGATGTCGGATTGGATGATGAAGCGGAAATTCAGCTTGTTGCGGGGCTGCTTGAACACGCCAAAGACGAGCAGCTGATTTCGGCAATTAAAACAATAAAAGAGCGAGTCGACAAATGATTGCTGTTTTATCGTCTTGACATGCCGTAATTTTCTATCTATAATACGTAAATATGATGTCATTCTATATTTACTATATTAATATGTATAATTAATTGCCTATTATATAATGAAGGGACGAATACAATGGCCGGTGAAGCAAAATTCAAAATGAGTCAGGAGCGCCTGAATGAGATACGTGAGGAGCTTTATTATCTTGAAACAGTTCGGGAAAAAGAAGTATCCGAACTGATTAAAGAGGCACGTTCCTTCGGCGATCTCTCTGAAAACAGCGAATACGACGAAGCAAAAATAGAGCAGGGTAAGCTCTACTCAAAAATTGCGGAGCTGAGAAATATCCTCGAAAATGCCGAGATCATAGAAACACAGGAAGCCACCAATGTCATAGCTCTGGGGAGCAAGGTCAAGGTTGAGTGCGTTGATGAGGGCGGTGTTGAGGAATATCAGATAGTCGGCTCGCAGGAGGCAAACCCCATGCAGGGACGCATTTCGGATGATTCACCTTTCGGGCGCGGACTTATGGGTCGTGCTGTGGGAGAGATTGTTACAATTTATGCGCCTGCCGGAGAACTTAATTTTAAAATTCTCAGCATTGAAAACTGATTTGATACATCCGGAAACCAAACGATGAATTGTCCGAAGTTTTTCCGCTAATACAGGGGATATTCCGGACAAAGCCTCCCGGACGCGGGAGGAGCTTTTTATAATGTTGTGCCAAAAGAGTATGGGAGGCAGAAGAATGAGCCACGAAATAATATCGGAAGAAATCGCCGACATATCCGAAATCCGCCAAATTCGCCGCGATAAGCTTTCTAAGCTGCGGGAGGCAAACTGTGATCCGTTTACAGAAACGAAATACAGAAGGACGGCATACAGTACGGAAATAAAGGATAACTTTGAAGCGTGGGAAGAGAAAGATGTTTCCATGGCGGGACGTCTTATGTCCAAACGCGACATGGGTAAGGCTTTTTTTGCCGATATCATGGACGACAAGGGCAGGATACAGCTCTATGTACGTGTTGACGATCTTGGTGAAGAGTCTTTTACTGAGTTTAAGAAATGGGACATCGGGGATATCATCGGTATTGAGGGCTTTGTTTTCCGTACGCGTAAAGGCGAGATTTCCGTACATTGCAAAACTGTGAAGCTGCTTTCAAAGTCGCTTCTTCCGCTGCCTGAGAAGTTTCACGGGCTTACAGACCTTGAAACGCGCTACCGCCAGCGCTATGTTGATCTTATAGTAAATCCCGAAGTACGGCGCAATTTTGAAATTCGCAGCCGTTTTATCCGCCATATCCGCAGCTTTCTCGACAACCGTGGATATATGGAGGTAGAAACTCCCGTACTTAACACAATTTCCGGCGGTGCCGCGGCACGCCCGTTTATCACGCATCATAACACACTTGACCTTGATATGTATCTGCGCATCGCGACAGAGCTTCACTTAAAGCGCCTTGTCGTGGGCGGAATTGAAAGAGTCTACGAGATTGGACGCATTTTCCGTAACGAGGGCATGGATACAAAGCATAACCCTGAATTCACTACTGTCGAACTGTATGAAGCCTATGCAGACTTCAACGACATGATGGACCTATTTGAGGAGCTGCTTTCAAGTGCTGCGATGGATATTTTGGGCACCTATGACGTAACATGGCAGGGTGAGCAGATCTGCCTTGCACCCGGATGGGAGCGCCTTACTATGGCGGAGGCAGTCCAAAAGTATCTCGGTATTGACTTTATGTCGGTAAGCTCGGACGAGGATGCCGTTAATCTTGCCAAATCTGTCGGAGTTGAAATTCCGAAAGAAAAGGAAAAGACATGGGGCAATGCGCTTTACGAGTGCTTTGATCAGAAGGTTGAGGAAAAACTCATTCAGCCTACTTTCATCACCATGCACCCCGTAGACGTTTCTCCTCTTGCAAAGCGCAGTCCCAAGGATCCCAGACTTACGGAGCGCTTTGAACTGTTCATATGCCACAGTGAAATGGGCAACGCTTTCTCAGAACTCAACGACCCCATTGACCAGAAGCAGCGCTTCTTAAAGCAGGTTGAGCTTCGCAAAAAGGGTGACGCTGAGGCAAGCATGATGGATGAAGACTATATTACGGCTCTTGAGTATGGTTTGCCTCCTACAGGCGGTCTTGGAATCGGCATAGACCGCTGTGTTATGCTGCTCACGGGCGTTGACTCAATAAGAGAAGTTATACTTTTCCCGACAATGAAACCCATTGACGCGTAATGCGCCGTTTAGCGGCTGTGGCAGGGCTTTTTGCCCCGCCGCAGCCTTGTTATGTCTTTCGGAGGGATAAATGGAGTATATTAGCTCGAGAAAAAACAAAGTGATCACACATTTAAAAAACTTATCCGCGGACGGGGAATACCGGCGTGAAACCGGTGAGTTTGTCTGTGACGGCGAAAAAACTCTGAAAGAGGCGCTTTCATCGGGGGCTGAAATAACCAAGGTTCTATGGGGCGGGGAGCCTGCTTTTGAGATACCCGGCAGTATAGAACAGTTTTCATGCCCTTCAGATCTGATGCAGAACGTGTCGCCGCTTAAAAGTTCTCACGGACCGGTTTTCAGCGTAAGAATTCCAAGAAGATGCGGGAAAGAGAAAAAAGCTTCCGAAAAAGGAACTTCTTCAAACGCCTTAATTCTCGAAAATGTTCAAGACCCCGGCAATGTCGGTACAGTTATCAGAACAGCAAATGCCATGGGCATTGAAGCTGTTATACTTGTGGGGGATTGTGCTGATTTGTATAACCCCAAAACTGTTCGCGCTACAATGGGTGGGATTTTTCGGCAGACCGTTATCGAGATGGATATAGATGAGCTTAAATATTATGTAAACCAAAATGACCTTCGTCTCTACGGTGCCGCGCTGAGTGATAATGCGGAGGACCTGCGAAGTTTAGATATGAGTGGGCTTGCGGTCGCGATCGGAAGCGAGGGCAGAGGACTTACAGACAAGCTTCTGGATATTTGTGAAGGTCGGCTGATTATACCAATGCAGCCCGACTGTGAATCACTGAACGCGGCTGTTGCGGCGGCAATAATTATGTGGGAAATGCATAGATAAAGATAAAGGGGCAATTATTTTGTCAACACTTAAATATTGGGTGTGGCTGTCCGCGCTTACGGGGCTTAAACCGAAAATAAGATCCCGGTTATTGAGTGTATTCGGTGACCCCGAAAAGGTCTTTTTTGCGGACGAAAGACAGCTTTTTGAGCACATGGATCTAAGCGATGCAGACCGGACTTTGCTTCTGAACAAGAGTCTTGACAGAGCAGATGAGATACTCGAAAAATGCCTAAAAGATGATATCGATATTATTACGCTTCAGGATATTTCATATCCTGAGAGACTGAGAAATATTTATGACTCGCCCGTGGTACTCTATGTCAAGGGCAGACTTCCCGCAATCGATGAACAGGCGGCAATCGGCGTTGTCGGAACTCGAAAAGCAAGTGTCTACGGAATGAAGATGGCGCGGAGGATGGGCTTTGAAATTACAAAATGCGGCGGACTTGTAGTTACAGGTCTTGCCGAAGGCATCGACAGCGCCTCGGCGGAAGGAGCTCTCCGCGCAGGAGGTTCCTGCGTAGGCGTATTGGGCTGCGCCATTGACGATGTTTTTCCTAAAACAAATGTGTCGCTTTATAATGATGTTGCGGCGGCAGGCGCTCTGGTCAGTGAGTATCCGCCCGGAGATGTGCTGAGAAGAAAGAATTTTCCGGAGAGAAACCGCATAATAAGCGGCTTGTCCCTTGGTGTAACAGTCGTTGAAGCGCCTTCAAGAAGCGGCGCTCTCATAACAGCTTCGCTGGCGCTTGATCAGGGACGCGAGGTCTTTGCCGTACCCGGAAACGCCGATGCCCAGAGCTTCTGCGGCTCAAATGAGCTTATCAGAAACGGGGCGCAGCTCGTTACAAAAGGATGGGATGTGCTTTCGGATTTTGAGCGCCTGTTTCCCGGCAGGCTATCTGAACCCGATATGCAAAAAACTGCTCCTTTCTATCAGGAGGAACAGGAAAAAGAGAAGCTTGCAAAGACTGCTAATAAGGTGAATACCGTCAACGCAAAGATTGAAACCGGCAAGGGCTTTGCAAAGCTGAAAGTCAAAACTGACAGAAAAAGGATTGACAACAATAAAAAGCGGGAATATATTGATTTGCAAGAACAGCTTTCAGGCTTGAACGAAAAACAGCTCAGAATCGTGTCTGTCATGGACAGAAAATCTATGCATGTCGATGACATAATAGACCTGTCTGGGCTCGATGCTCCGGCGGTGCTTTCAGAGCTTACGGTTCTTCAGATAAAGGGATTTGTAAGTCAGGAGAGCGGAAAACGGTTTACGCTGAATGTAAGAAAACCCTGAAAGCGCGTTAACGATATTTTAAGAATTGAGGTCAGATATGGCAAAATCTAAGACGGATCTGGTCATTGTTGAATCACCGGCAAAGGCCAGAACAATTGAAAAATACCTTGGCCCGAATTATCATGTTGTTGCCTCCATGGGGCATCTTAGGGATCTTCCCAAGAGCACCATGGGTGTTGATATAGAAAATGGCTTTGAGCCCGATTATCAGCCTGTAAAGGCTCGTAAAGACGTAATAGAGAATCTTCAGAAACTGTCAAAATCGTCAAACATCGTATATCTCGCAACCGACCCCGACCGCGAGGGAGAGGCAATTTCGTGGCATCTTAAAGAGCTTCTTGAGCTGCCCGATGACAAGGCAAAGCGTGTTACTTTCAATGAAATCACAAAAAAAGTCGTCAGCGAGAGCATAGCTTCTCCGCGGGAGATCGATGTAAACCTTGTAGACGCCCAGCAGGCAAGGCGGATCCTTGACCGTATTGTCGGCTATAAACTCAGCCCCCTGCTTTGGCGCAAGGTACGCAGGGGACTTTCCGCAGGGCGTGTACAGTCTGTGGCGACGCGTATGGTGGTCGACAGGGAAAATGAGATAAAAGCCTTTACACCCGAGGAATACTGGAATCTGGATGTAACTCTCGACCGCGTTGAAAAGGGAGGCAGTTTTGTCGCCCGCTTTTACGGTACGGACGCAAAGAAGCTTGAGCTGCATAGCGAAGATGAGGTCGATAAGGTCGTAAAAGAAATATCTGAGGATGAGTTTTATATCAAAACCGTCAAGCGCGGAGAGAAGCAGCGCTCACCCTCGCCTCCCTTTATTACGTCCACGCTTCAGCAGGAGGCATCCCGCCGTCTGGGCATGACGCCAAGACGCACGATGTCCGTTGCACAGCAGCTTTACGAAGGCGTTGATATCACAGGCGAGGGTACAGTCGGCCTTATTACCTACATGAGAACCGATTCGCTGCGTCTTTCCGAAGACGCAATAGCTGCGGCAAAGAGCTTTATTGTAAAACATTACGGTCAGGGGTATTATCCCGAAAAGACCCGAACATTTAAAACAAAATCGGGCGCTCAGGATGCCCATGAGGCAATTCGTCCGAGTAATGTAGAGCTTACTCCAGAGCTTATAAAAAAGGATCTTACACCTGATCAATACAGGCTTTACCGACTTATATGGGGGCGCTTTACTGCCTGCCAGATGGCAAACGCTGTTTACGACAGTGTTACCATTGACGCAGTCTCCGCAGGCTACATTTTCAGAGCAAATCATTCAGAGCTGAAGTTTGCGGGATATACGGCTGTCTACGAGGAAGCAAAGGACGACGAAACAAGTGAAAAACAAAAGCCGCTTCCCGATATTCGCGAGGGCGAGAAGGTAAGCCTTTCAAAAACAGAGAAGGAGCAGCAGTTCACGCAGCCTCCCTCCCGTTATACTGAAGCAACGCTCATCCGTGCGATGGAAGAAAAAGGAATAGGCAGACCAAGCACCTATGCGCCGACGATAAGTACGATTACTGACCGCGAGTATGTCGTTAAAGAGGGAAAATATCTCCGTCCCACCATATTGGGAGAGGTCGTAACAGGACTTATGGAGGAGCGCTTCCCGGATATTGTTGACCTTAAATTTACCGCACGCATGGAAGATACCCTTGACAGCGTCGAGGAGGGAAAACGTTACTGGAAAGATGTTCTTGCGGAATTCTACGGCGACTTTGACAACGAATTGCAGGAAGCCGAGAAGGCGCTTGAAGGACAGCACATAAAAATTCCCGACGAAGTATCCGACGAAATCTGTGATAAATGCGGCAGAAACATGGTTGTCAAGACAGGGCGCTTCGGACGATTTCTTGCCTGCCCCGCCTATCCGGAATGTGATTTTACAAAACCACTTGTAATTGAAATGCCGGGCAAATGCCCCAAATGCAGCGGACGTATCCTCAAGCGCACATCCAAAAAGGGATATGCTTATTATGCCTGCGAGCGCGGAGCCGAGTGCGGCTTTATGACATGGGATGTTCCGGTCAAGGATACCTGCCCGGAATGCGGAAAGACAATGTTCAAGCTTTCGGGAAGGGGTAAAAAGACCCCGTTCTGCATAAACGGGGAGTGCGTGAATTTCCTTCCCGAGGACAAACGCGGGTACAGGAAAAAAGCAGCCTCTGAGGGCGAAAGCACCGAAAACGGCAGCAAGGAAGAATCTGAGGAAGCAGCAAAGACATCGAAAAAAACATCGGAAAAGACTTCAGCTAAAGCGGCACCGAAGAAAACTTCTGCCTCAAAGACTGCGGCGAAAGCTGCATCGGAAAAAAGTACGGCAACAAAGAAGACCGCAGCCGCAAATAAAACGGCAAAAACAAAAAAAGCGGAATCTGAAGAATGATTTTGTGCGGAGGATTGGAATTGGACACAGTAACTGTAATAGGAGCGGGTCTTGCAGGCTGTGAGGCGGCATGGCAGCTTGCCAAAAGGGGAATCAATGTGCGGCTGATTGAAATGAAACCGCAAAAAATGACTCCCGCCCACGTTTCACAGAATTTCGCGGAGCTTGTGTGTTCTAATTCTCTCCGCAGTGATGAGCTTACGAACGCAGTTGGACTTCTTAAAGAGGAGCTGAGACAATTAGGCTCCCTCATCATGGATTGTGCCGACGCTACCAAAGTCGCTGCCGGCGGCGCCCTTGCCGTTGACCGCGAAGAGTTTTCACGTATGATAACCGAGAAAATCAAAAGCCGCCCGAATATAGAGATCATTTCAGAAGAGGCAGAGGAAATTCCGGACGGTGAAGTTATAATCGCAACAGGACCGCTTACAAGCGACACAATGGCGGAAAGAATATCAGAAAAATGTGCGGATACCGGTTTTCTCAATTTTTATGACGCGGCGGCGCCTATAGTAACCCTTGAGAGCATTGATATGGACAGCGCGTTTTATGCCTCGCGCTACGATAAAGGTACGGCGGATTATATAAACTGCCCTATGACTAAGGAAGAATATCTTGCGTTTTGGAAAGAGCTATGCAGCGCTAAGGAAGCGCATATACACGGCTTTGACGATGGCGGAGTGTTCGAGGGCTGCATGCCGGTAGAAGTTATGGCAAGGCGGGGAGAGGACACCCTGCGCTTCGGTCCGCTGAAGCCCGTGGGTCTTATTGACCCGCGTAACGGAAAAGAAAATTATGCGGTCGTTCAGCTCAGACGTGATAACGCCAAAGGGACAATATATAATATTGTCGGTTTCCAGACGCATCTGACATTTTCAGAACAGAAGCGGGTTTTCTCAATGATCCCTGCGCTTAAAAATGCCGAGTTTATACGCTATGGTGTTATGCACCGCAACACCTATCTTGATTCACCGAAGCTTCTGGACAGGTATTACCGCTTGAAATCCGAACCGCGCATAAGCTTTGCCGGGCAGATAACAGGCGTTGAGGGATATGTGGAATCCTGTGCGTCGGGGATGACTGTAGGACTTGAAACTGCGGCGCGTCTGCTGAACAGAAAGCCTTTTGACTTTCCCAGAGAAACGGCGATAGGTGCTTTGGCGCGTTACATTTCCGATGCAAGTGTGAGATATTTTCAGCCAATGAATATTAATTTCGGGATAATTGAGCCTTTGGATAAGAGAATAAAAGGGAAACGAAACAAAAATGCCGAAATTTCGGCAAGGGCTCTTGACATAATAAAAGCGTATTCCACGGAGGTAGACATATGAAGATAATTGTAGACGCTATGGGAGGGGACAACGCTCCGGCTGAAATCGTCAAAGGAGCTGTCGAAGCTATCCGGGAATTTGGAGTATCGATTATACTTGTTGGAAAGGAAACCGAAATCCGAACATGCCTCAAAAATGAAGGCGCCGATGATTCGAGCGATAAAATAAGAATAGTCAACGCAACGGAAGTCGTTAATATGGAGGATGACCCGACAACAGTTCTGCGGTCAAAAAAAGACTCCTCGATGTCAGTTGCACTCAGGCTTTTGAAAGACGGTGAAGGAGATGCCTGCATTTCGGCGGGAAGCACAGGGGCACTTCTTGCCGGGGCAACCCTTATCGTAAAGAGGGTTAACGGCATAAGGCGTGCGGCTTTAGCGCCCGTCTTGCCAAACGGCGGCAGAGGTGTAATGCTCATCGATTGTGGTGCTAATGTTGAATGTACATCAGAGTATCTCCTGCAGTTTGCATATATGGGATCATTTTACGCAAAGAACATTTTGGGCTGCGAGAATCCGCGTGTAGGGCTTCTGAATGTGGGTTCCGAGGACACAAAAGGCGGAGAGCTTCAGACGGAGACTTTTGCGCTTTTAAAATCAGCCGGTGATGAAGGCAACATAAACTTTATCGGCAACATCGAAGCGAGAGATGTGCTTTTCAATACGGTCGATGTCGTGGTAACTGACGGTTTTTCCGGCAATATTATGCTCAAGACTATTGAAGGCACGGGAATGTTCATCATGGGAAATCTTAAAGAGATACTCACTGCGAACAAACGCTCAAAGGTTGCGGCCCTTGCTATGAAGAAGAGGCTCGGAGAATTCAAAAAGATGATAGACCCCTCCGAGGTAGGAGGAACGGCGCTTCTCGGCATTACAAAGCCGGTCATCAAGGCTCATGGCTCCTCAGATGCGAGAGCACTGAAAAACGCGATTTTACAGGCAATAAATTTTGTTAACGCTGATGTTGCCAATGAAATAATCAAAAATATTGAACTCATGACGATTACAAAAGCAGAATAGTCTTGACAAGTTGGCAGTATATGCATATTATCAAGCTTAGCAATATATTTGGAGATGGATGCTATGGTATTTGAAAGAATTCAGAAATTAATCTGTGAGCAGTTCGTGGTCGACCCTGAGACTGTCACAATGGATACAGCGTTTGTTGACGATTTGGGCGCAGACTCCCTCGACGTTGTAGAGCTTACTATGGCGCTTGAGGAAGAGTTCTCGCTTCCCGAAGTATCAGACGAGGAACTGAAGAAAATCGTAACAGTCGGCGATCTGGTGGAATATGTCAGCCGATATGTTCAGGACTGACGTTTAGGTCCGGCTCACGAACGGGAGAGGGGGCGTTCTATGGATGAATTGGAAAAAAAGCTTGAATACCGGTTTAACGACAGGACGCTCCTGCTCACGGCAATAAGCCACAGTTCTTTTGCAAACGAAAATAAAGGTGCAGGGCTGATGAGCAACGAGCGTCTGGAGTTTTTGGGCGACTCTGTTCTTGGACAGGTGGTTGCAAGTCACCTGTATTTGTCATATCCCCAAATGCCTGAAGGACAGATGACGCGGCTTCGTGCAGAGCTTGTCTGTGAGCAAAGCCTGTTCGAGGTTGCAAAAACTCTGGATTTGGGCAGACACATAAAGTTAGGCAAGGGCGAGGAGAATACAGGCGGCAGGGGGCGCGAGTCTATTTTAGCGGACGCTGTGGAGGCGATTATAGCGGCTTTGTATCTTGACGGCGGCTTGGATGTTGCAAAAAACTTTATTGATAAATATATACTTTTTGATCTTGGCGAAGTAGAAACTCATACAGTGAGTGATTACAAGACCGCCCTTCAGGAGTATGTCCAGCGCAAGTCCGGTCAGACACTCGGCTATGAGCTTCTGTCAGAGAGCGGTCCCGACCACAAAAAGACCTTTACCATGCAGGTGCTTCTCAATAATAAACCGATCGGTATAGGCCGCGGGCACACGAAGAAAGAAGCGGAGCAGTATGCGGCAAAAAACGGGCTTGAGGAGATTTCAAAATGACTGCAAAACGGAGCATAATACCTGTGTTTGTTCCGCACCTCGGCTGCCCGAACGACTGTGTTTTCTGCAATCAGCGTAAAATTTCGGGAAGTCTTGTTCCCGCTTCGGCGGAAACTGTTATAAAGGCAATCCTTGAGGGCATCGAGAAAATACCGGAAAATGCGAATATACAACTGGCGTTTTATGGCGGCAGTTTTACGGCAATACCCGTCGAAAAGCAAAATGAGCTTCTTGGCGCGGCTTTGCCGTTTTTGTGTGATGGAAAGATTTCTTCTATAAGACTTTCGACCCGTCCAGATGCAATAAATGAGGATGATCTTTCGCGTCTTAAAAGTTTTGGCGTAAAAACGATAGAGCTTGGTGCCCAGTCAATGTGCGATGAGGTACTCACAGCTTCCGGTCGCGGGCACACAGCAGCTCAGACGGAAGCGGCGGCGCGCCTTATAAATGAAAACGGCTTTGAACTGATCCTCCAGATGATGACGGGGCTTCCCGAAGATACAAAGGAACGCACAATCGAAACCGCAAGGCGCATCATAGCGCTTTGTCCCAAAGGTGTCCGCATATATCCGGCAGTTATAGTCGAAGATACCCCTATGTACGATATGTGGCGCCTGGGGAAATACAGGGAGCATACGGTGGATGAGGCTGTGGACTTCTGTTCTGCAGTGCTGCCTATGTTTAAGGATGCGGGCATAGAGGTCATACGTCTTGGGCTTAATCCTACGGAGGAGCTGTCGGCAGGGGCTGCCGCAGGCGGAGCCTATCATCCGGCTCTGGGTGAACTTGTGAGATCGCGCCTGCTTCTTGAAAAGGCAAGGACTCTTCTAATCCAAAACTCTCATGGTGAAAACGTAACACTTGGGGTAAATAAGTCCGATATTTCCGCGATGGCGGGGCAGCACAGGGCGAACATTAAGGTACTGTGCAGCGAATTTTCGCTGAAAAGTCTTAAAATTGTCCAAGCCGACCTTGAAAGAGGCGAAGTAATAATACAATAAATGTTACAGGATTTGTTGCAAAACTCTTGGTAATATAATATAATTTTTAAATATGTAGTCAACGACTGCATTTCCTTCTACCAAAACATCAGAGGTGAAAAATGTATCTCAAAGCGCTTGAAATACAGGGCTTCAAGTCATTCCCCGACAAAACGCGGTTGACGTTTGAAAAAGACATTACCGCAATTGTCGGCCCGAATGGAAGCGGAAAATCGAATATATCGGACGCTATCCTTTGGGTTATGGGAGAACAGCGTACAAAGGCGCTTCGCGGCGGCAAGATGGAGGACGTCATATTTGGCGGGACGGAGAAGCGCCCTAAGATGGGATTTGCTCAAGTCTCCCTCATAATCGACAACACCCGCCGTATTTTCGATACAGATAGCACAGAGGTAATGATAACGCGCCGCTATTACAGAAGCGGTGACAGCGAATACTACATAAACCGCGAATCCGTCCGGCTAAAGGACATAAGCGAAATGCTTATGGACACAGGTTTGGGACGTGATGGTTATTCTATTATCGGACAGGGTAAAATCTCCGAGGTGGTTTCGGCAAAAAGCGGCGACAGGCGCGAGCTTTTTGAAGAAGCCGCAGGAATTTCCCGATACCGCTACCGCAAGGATGAAAGCGAACGCAAGCTCATGCATACGGACGAAAACCTTGTCCGTATAAATGACAAGATAGACGAGCTGAAGATTCAGGTAGACCCGCTCAAGGAGCAGGCGGAAACAGCGAAGAAATATCTTGTATTGCGTGATGAACTGCGCCTTTTGGAGGTTTCCGTATGGATGGAAACGCTGGATAAGCTTCATGAGAGGGCGAAGACAGTCAACGAGGACTGGCAGAGAGCCAAAAGTGAGCTTGAAAAGGCACAGAAAGATCTGGACGATTTGTATGCCTCATCCGAAGGCTATTCGGAGAAGATGCGCGAAAAGGATCTGGAAGCAGAAAACCTGCGCGAACGCCTGAGCCTGTCTGAAACCGCCTGTGCGGAATGTGAAAGCGAACTTGCTGTACTTGAGAACAGCTTAAATCACAACTTGGAGCGGGAAGCCCAGCTCAATATGGAGATAGCAGAGCAGGGGACAAGGGCTCGGGCGCTTGAAAACCAGATTGCACATAGGCGCGAACGCGTTGATGAAATCAAGACTGAGCTTGAAAGTATTGACAAGCAGATAAAAGGCATTACCCGCGCGCTGAGCCGAAACGCTGAGGGCGAGGATGATGCAAAGCTTGAAATGTCGCGGCTTATCGCGGAAAAAAGCGAGAAGCAGACGTCCCAGGCGCATTGCAGTACAGTTCTTTCCATGCTGAAGGATGCAGCCGAACAGCAAGATGAAACGGATGAGAAAAGAAGACGCGAAACCGAAGAAGCGGTAAAGCGCCGCGATGAGCTGAAAGAGCAGCTTCAGGAAGCGGCGGCTGCAAGGGAACAGGCAAGGGAAAGAGCTGACGGGCTGAAAAATGTCATTGAGGGCTACCTTATGCGCATTGATGGGCGCGAAAGCAAGGTCAAGTCCCTTGAGGAAAAGCAGACAAAGCTTACGATAGATTTGAATTCCGCAAAATCCCGCGTCGCTATGCTCACGGAGATGGAAAAGGAATTCGAGGGATTCTCGCTTTCTGTTAAAACTGTTATGCGTGAAAGCGAACGCGGTACTCTCAAAGGCATTCATGGTCCTGCCGCAAACCTTCTGAAAACTGATGACCGCTTCACACTTGCTATAGAAACTGCCCTCGGTGCTTCTATGCAGAGCATAGTTGTTGATACGCAGGAGCAGGGCAAGGCTGCGATAGAAATGCTGAAACGCCGCGACGCGGGCAGAGCAACATTTTTGCCTGTTTCCACAATAAAGGGCAGCGAATTGAGGCACAGGCTCGAAAATGAGAAGGGCTATCTCGGGACGGCTTTTGAGCTTGTCCGTTTTGAACAAAGATTTGCGAATGTCTTCTCAAATCTCCTTGGAAGGACCGTTGTTGCGGAAACACTCGGAGATGCGGTTGCCATGTCAAAGCGCTATGACAATCAGCTTCGCATCGTTACGCTTGACGGACAGCTTATAAACGCAGGCGGCTCCATGACGGGCGGAAGCGCGGCGAGGAATGCCGGTATCCTGTCCCGTGCAAACGAGCTGAAAGCACAGCAAAGCAAAATGGAAGTGCTTACGGCAGAACTGCGCGATTGCAGCGCAAAGCTCTCCGAAGCCTCACGTGAACTGAGCGCTGCCAAATATGAGCTTCAGACTGCCGATTTTGAACATAAAGAGGCTTTGGAAATACTCCGTACCTGCGAGAACAACGCCGAGCGGACTAAGATTTTGCTCGCGGAGACGGAAAAAACTATAGAGAACTTTATTAATGAGGAAGCCATGGCTTCCCGCCGTCAAGAGGAAAGCACAAAGAGGGCGGAAGGCGCGAAAGCCGAGATGGAGCGCCTGACTGCCGAACTTATGGAGCTTGAGTCACGTATCCTTGATATTTCCGCAAGAAGCGAGGATTACGGCAGGCAGGCAAAGGAAATGACAGAAAAGCTCTCAGCTTTCTCCGAAAAACGCTCATCGCTCATTTCGGAAAGAGATACTACGCTTGTTGCTATAAAGCAGCTTGAGGAGCTTCTTAATGACCTGACGGGTGACGGTGAAAGCCGCAGACAGGCTATTTCGGCGCTGAATGCGGAAAACGAGGAACTGACACAAAAGAAGCAGGCGATTTCTGAAAAGCTTGAGCAAAGCCGAAAAAACGCGGATACTATCAAAGGCGAGCTTTCAAAAATCAACGCTCTGAAGCTGGAGCTTGAGGGAAAACGCACACAGTCGGAGAAAAAAGCTCAGGACAAAAACCGCGAGCTTCTGGATATAGAGCGCCTTTGCGGAAGCATGGAGCAAAAAAAGCTTGCCTCTGAAATGGAGGAAAAGCAAATTATAGACAAGCTGTGGGACAGCTATGAGCTGAGCCGTACAGCGGCGCAGAGTGTGCGTGAGCCTGTCGAAAACCTCTCCGAGGCGACGAAGCGGATAAGCGCCTTAAAACGCGAAATAAACCAGCTGGGCAATCCGAATATCGGTGCGATAGAGGAATACGAGAGAGTCAGCGAAAGGTATAACTTCCTTATTGAGCAGCGCGACGATGTTGAAAAGGCAAAGCGCGAGCTTGAGAAGATCATTGCCGATATAACAAAAGAAATGAAGGATATATTCTTCCGCGAATTCAAGGTAATAGACGAAAGCTTCCGAAAAACCTTTTTGGAGCTTTTCGGCGGCGGTCGCGCGGCTCTTATTCTTGAGGACGAAGACGATATATTAAACTGCGGGATCGAGATAAAGGTTCAGCCGCCCGGAAAGACGCTAAGCACTTTGAGTCTGCTTTCCGGAGGAGAAATGGCATTTGTCGCCATCGCACTGTATTTTGCAATTATAAAGGTTCGTCCCACGCCGTTCTGCGTAATGGATGAAATCGAGGCGGCGCTGGATGAAGCAAACGTTGACCGTTTTGCCCACTATATGCGCAGCATGACAGACAAAACGCAGTTCATTGCCATAACTCATCGGCGGGGGACTATGGAGGAAGCCGATATGCTGTATGGCGTGACCATGCAGGAAAAGGGCGTTTCACAAGTGATTTCCATCGATTTGGACGAGGCTGAAAAGTCTTTGGCTAAATAATTTTCTAAAAAGGGGAAAAGGTTCCGAAACTCACGGGACATGATGCAAAAACTATGGGATTTTTTGAAAAAATAAAACAAGGGCTTGCGAAAACAAAGAAAAATATGTCCATCCAGATGAACAATATGTTCGCAGGCTTTACCGGAGAAAACGAAGAATTCTACGACGAGCTTGAGGAAGCTCTTATAATTGCCGATGCGGGCGTGGATACCTCAGTCAAAGCTGTAGAAAATCTTAAAAGGCTTGTAAAAGAACGCGGACTGCGCGGAGGCGAAAGCGTGAGATTGGCTTTTACCGAGGTTCTTACGGACATACTGGACGTAGGAGATAAGCAGCTCTCATTAGGCACTAAGCCATCAGTCATACTTATGGTGGGAGTAAACGGCGTCGGGAAGACAACAACCATAGGCAAGCTTGCCGCTAAAATGACAGCCGAGGGCAAAAAAGTCCTGCTGGTAGCCGGTGATACTTTCCGCGCCGCAGCCGCGGAGCAGCTTACTGTCTGGTCCGAACGCGCGGGGGCGGCAATAGTGCGCCATGAGGAAGGTTCCGACCCGGCCTCCGTTGTCTTTGACGGCATTTCAGCCGCAAAGGCAAGAGCTTCGGATATTATTATCGTAGACACGGCGGGCAGGCTCCACAACAAGCAAAACCTTATGAATGAGCTTAACAAAATCACCCGGATTATAAACCGCGAACTTCCCGATGCCGATAAGGAGATTCTCCTTGTTCTTGATGCAACTACAGGGCAGAACGGTCTTATTCAGGCAAAGCAGTTTAAGGAAACCGCGGATATTACGGGGATCGTATTGACGAAGCTCGACGGTACGGCAAAGGGGGGAATCGTCTTTGCCATTGCTGACGAACTTCAGCTTCCCGTCAAATATATCGGCGTTGGCGAGAGCGTTGACGACCTTATGCCCTTTGAGCCGGAGAGCTTTGCGGAGGCGCTGTTACAGCAATGAGATATATACTTGCAAGCAACAATAAAGGAAAGCTTACGGAAATGAAAGTCATTCTTGCCGGTCTTGGCGCTGAGGTCGTTTCGCAGAGCGAAGCAGGTCTTACGCTTGAGGCTGAGGAAACCGGAACGACTTTCGAGGAGAACGCTTTTATAAAGGCAAAGGCTGCCTGTGACGCTTTGTCAGAGCCTGCAATAGCGGACGATTCAGGGCTTGTTGTTGAAGCTTTAAACGGCGAACCCGGAGTCTATTCCGCGCGTTATGGGGGCGATGCCTGTAAAAATGATGCTGAAAGGGTTCGTCTTCTGCTGAAGAATCTTGATGGGAAAGAAAACCGCAGCGCAAAGTTCGTTTCCTGTATTTCCTGTGTTTTTCCGAACGGCGACGTAATAAGCGCAAGGGGAGAGTGCGAGGGCATAATCACCTATGCGCCGAGAGGTGAAGGGGGATTCGGCTACGATCCCGTCTTTGAAATTCCGAAAACGGGTAAAACAATGGCGGAACTGCCGGCGGAGGAGAAAAACGCCGTATCCCACAGAGGAAAGGCACTGAAAATCTTTGAAATGAAATTGAGGGAATATAATGCTGACAAGTAAACAGCGTGCATATCTGCGGGGGCTTGCCGCAAAAGAGGATACAATCATCCACATCGGCAAGGGCGATATAAGTGAAAATATCATAACTCAGACAAAGGATGCTCTGAAAGCCCGCGAGCTTGTAAAAGGAAAAGTTCTTGAAAACTCTATTTTTTCGCCGCGCGAGGTCTGCGACATTCTCTGTACGGAGTGTAAGGCGGAGGGCGTGCAGGTCATCGGAAGCAAATTTGTCCTGTATAAAAGGAACGAGAAAAATCCCATTATCGAGCTTCCTAAGAAAACTAAAAAATAGCACTTAAAAAGAAGCGTTTAGGAGGCGATATAGTGCGGATTGCTGTATTCGGCGGAAGCTTTAACCCGCCTCACATAGGTCATATTTCTGCCGTAAAAGAGGCGGCAAGGGAGCTTTGCGCCGACAAGCTCATTGTTGTTCCTGCCGCAAGACCTCCGCATAAGGAACAGGAGGCAGGCTCTCCCAGTCCGGAAGAAAGGTTTTTCCTTTCGAGCCTTGCATTTGGGGAGCTTTCCGACACCGAGGTGTCGGATATTGAGCTGCATCGTCAGGGCGTTGGATATACGGTAGATACGCTGACAGAGCTGAAAAAAATGTACCCTGAAGCTGAACTTGTTCTTCTTATGGGTTCCGATATGTTCTTGAGTTTTGAGACATGGAAAGACTATAAGCGTATTTTAGAGCTCTCCTCGCTTGCTGTTTTTCCGCGTGAAAATGGTGATTCAGAAGAGATACGCAAGGCAATCGGACTTTTTTTAGAAAAGCATGATGCCTCGGTTTTTGAGATATGTTTCATACCTACAGAAATATCCTCTACGGAGCTTAGAACGAAGCTTAAAGCCAGAGAAGGAAACAATCTGCTTCCCGAAGCCGTCTATGAAGATATAATAAAACACCGTTATTATGGCGCAGAGCCGAATCTTGAGTGGCTGAGACAGCGTTCATACATCTATCACGATGAGAAGCGCATTCCCCATGTCCGCGGCTGCGAACAGGAGGCTTTTCGTCTTGCGGAAAGATGGGGAGCTGATGCAAATCTTGCGGCAGAGGCGGGGATTCTTCATGACATTACAAAAAAACTTAAGGGTCCGGAGCAGTTGATATTATGCAAGGAATATGGTATTATCACGGATAATGATGAAAAAAGCAACTACAAGCTGCTTCACTCAAAAACGGGAGCGGCTTTTGCTCGTGAAAAATTCGGAATTTGCAGTGATGTATACTCAGCGATTTATTGGCATACAACGGGTCGTGAAAACATGACTCTTTTAGAAAAAATCATATACATGGCTGACTATATCGAGCCTACCCGCAGTTTTGAGGGAGTGGACGAGTTAAGGCGGCTTGCCTACGAGGATATTGACTCGGCTGTGATTAGGGGATTGCAGATGAGTCTTGAGGAGCTTGCAAGCAGAAATGCAACGCCTCATATCAACTCGATAAAGGCTTTGGATTGGCTGATTGGACATAAAAAGGATGATAAGCCGCGGCGCGGTAATTGACATACTGACCGCATTTTGAAAGGAATGAAATCAAGTGAAAGTTTACGGTGGAAACGGACATAGAGGAAACAATAAGGATTCCGGCTCTGCGGCTCGCAGATCGAGCGGTACAGGCAGCAATAATATAAATAACTCACAAAAAGGCAATAATAATACCGGAGCTTCGCGGAAAAAGGCGGAACCGCCTCCCGAACCGAAAAAGAAGGGCGGAAAAGGCGTTCTGATTGCGCTTTTAATAATCGTAGCTCTTATAGGCGGGGCTTATGGATATTGGGTAATAACTACAAGACCGCCTGATGTGGGGAACGACTTGGAAAACACCGGTGACCAGCCCGACGACGCACTTGAACTGATAGACACCCCCACAAGAGAAATAGGTCGCTATTATACCGTTCTGGTCGTCGGTGAAGACCAGCTGGAGGAAAATACAGATACGATCATGCTCGCAAGGTTTGACGCGGTTGAGAAAAAGGTAAATATCGTATCAATCCCCCGGGACACTGTTGTAAATGTGCCTTGGAAAGTAAAAAAGATAAATACGGTCTATTATAACGGCGACAATGGGATAGACTCCCTAATGGATGAGGTGAAGAACATTACAGGTTTCCGTCCGGACAACTATGTAGTGGTAAAGACCAGTGTATTTGAAAAAGTCATTGACGCTCTGGGCGGCGTTTGGTTTGATGTGCCGGTGGACATGGACTACGGCGATTATGCGCTTCTTAACTCGGGAGAGTCTTATGAATTTACGATCAATGTCAAAAAAGGATATCAGCTCCTAAACGGCTATGATGCGCTTGGAGTGTTCCGTTTCCGTCAGAATAACGATGGGACAGGCTATGCTATGGGAGACATTGAGCGTCTTGATACGCAGCATGATCTTATTATGGCAATTGCGGAACAAGCATTAAAGCTGAACAGCATACCTAAATTGTATAATATGGCGCAGATTGTTATCGAAAACTCCCAAACCGATTTGACTATTGGCAATCTTCAGTGGTACGTGCAGAAATTTATGCAGATGTCTATGGACGATATCAGCATTTCGACAATGCCTACAGTCGGCAGCTGGATAAACGGACTTTCTTATGTGACGATCAATGTGGACGAATGGATGACGGTCGTAAATGAAGAGCTTAATCCGATGAAGTATGAAATAAAGCCGGAGAACTGCGCAATTATGTGTCAGAAAAGCCCCGAACCTACACGTGATTCTTTAACACCGGGCAACTATTATACGACCAATGGGACAGAGACTTATACAAACTTTTACAAGTATGTAAAATAAGTCGGAAAGGATTTTACCTATATGATGACACCACAGCAAATGGCTGAAAAAATAGTCGAGGTTCTGGCAAACAAAATCGGACGCGACATAAAGCTTCTCAAAACAGATTCTATAACCGTTTTGGCAGACTATTTTGTAATCTGCACCGCTAACTCCGCGACCCAGATAAAGACGCTCTGTGATGAGGTCGAAAAAATCATGGAGGAAAACGGGGAGCGCGTTCTTCACCGCGAGGGATACCGGGCAGGGGGCTGGGTGCTTCTTGACTACGGCTGTGTAGTCGTCCATGTTTTCTTAGAGGAAACACGCGAGTTTTACGGTTTGGAGCGCCTTTGGTCGGATGCCAAGGACATTGACATCTCATCTATTGTAGGAGAAAGATAATCATTAAGAGCGCGAAAAAACCGCGCTCTTAAAAAATAAAGGACTGACATAAACTATGAAGTACGATTTTACAGCTATCGAGAAAAAATGGCAGAAAAAGTGGCTGGACGAAAAAGTATACGCTGCTGTTAACGGCGGTGAAAAGCCGAAATTTTACGGGCTTATCGAATTCCCTTACCCCTCGGGGCAGGGGCTTCACGTGGGGCATCCCCGTCCATATACAGCACTTGACATCGTTGCAAGAAAGCGTCGCATGGAGGGATATAATGTTCTTTTCCCGATAGGCTATGATGCTTTCGGTCTTCCCACGGAGAATTATGCAATCAAAAACCATATGCACCCGCGCGAGGTTACGGAAACAAATATAAAGCGCTTCACAGAGCAGCTTCAAATGCTTGGATTCAGCTTTGACTGGGACAGATGTGTCGATACGACAGATCCCGAATACTATAAATGGACGCAGTGGATTTTCCTCAAGATGTTTGAAAAAGGTCTTGCCTATAAAGCAAGTATGCCTGTAAACTGGTGCACATCCTGCAAGTGCGTATTGGCAAACGAAGAAGTAGTGAACGGCGTCTGCGAGCGCTGCAACTCGGAGGTTGTGCGAAAAGAAAAAAGCCAGTGGATGCTCAAAATTACCGAATACGCCCAGCGCCTTATAGATGACCTTGACGAGGTCGATTATATTGAGCGTGTAAAAATCCAGCAGCGCAACTGGATCGGACGCTCTACAGGAGCAGAGGTCAGCTTTGCCACAACAGCGGGCGATACTATGCTTGTTTTCACCACACGTCCCGACACCCTTTTCGGTGCGACATACATGGTCATGTCTCCTGAGCATGCACTTATCGAAAAATGGGCAGATAAACTTGCAAATCTGGATGCAGTACGGGAATATCAGGCTGCTGCCGCAAAGAAGTCGGACTTTGAGCGCACCGAACTTTCCAAAAATAAAACCGGCGTCTGCCTTGAGGGAGTCCGTGCGGTAAACCCCGTAACAGGCAATGAAATTCCGATATTTATTTCTGATTATGTTCTGTCAACATATGGTACAGGCGCTATTATGGCGGTTCCCGGACACGATTCACGCGACTGGGAGTTTGCCAAGCAGTTTGGTCTTCCCATTATAGAAGTCGTCAAGGGCGGCGACATAGAAAAGGAAGCGTTTACAGACTGCGAAACGGGCATCATGGTCAATTCCGGTTTCCTTAACGGCATGCCCGTTGAGGAGGCAAAGAAAAAAATAACCGAATGGCTCAGCCAAAAAGGTCTTGGACATGAAAAGGTCAACTATAAGCTGCGCGACTGGGTTTTCAGCCGCCAGCGTTACTGGGGTGAACCGATTCCTATCGTACATTGCGAAAAATGCGGATGGGTTCCCCTTCCCGAGAGTGAACTGCCCCTCCGACTGCCCGATGTAAAAAGCTATGAAACCACCGATAACGGAGAAAGCCCGCTTGCGCATATGCACGACTGGGTCGACACTACCTGCCCGCACTGCGGAGGTCCCGCAAAGCGCGAGACCGACACAATGCCCCAGTGGGCAGGCTCAAGCTGGTATTATCTGCGCTATATGGACCCGCACAATAAAGACAGGCTCGTAGGCGAGGACGCAATGAAATACTGGCATCAGGTAGACTGGTACAATGGCGGCATGGAGCACACTACGCTGCACCTGCTTTACAGCCGTTTCTGGCACAAGTTCCTCTATGATATCGGCATTGTCCCCACTAAAGAGCCATATATGAAACGCACAAGCCACGGAATGATCCTTGGCGAGGGCGGCGAGAAAATGAGTAAGTCGCGCGGCAATGTTATAAATCCGAATGACATTGTGGATGAGTTTGGTGCGGATACGCTTCGTCTGTATATCATGTTTATCGGCGACTTTGAAAAAGCCGTTCCGTGGTCGAGTACTGCGGTCAAGGGCTGCAAGAGATTCCTTGACAGAGTCTGGAATCTTGCGGAGACACCGCTTGAAGGTGATAATTATTCAAAGGCTAACGAAGCGGAGATACACAAGACAATCAAGAAGGTCAGCGAAGATATTGAGAGCATGAAGTTCAATACGGCTATAGCTACTCTTATGTCTCTTGTAAATACCTTTTATGATAATAAGCCAACAAGAGGGGATATGAAGGCTTTTCTCCTCATGCTCAGTCCCTTTGCTCCTCATGTTGCCGATGAGCTTTGGGAAATTCAGGGCTTTGAGGGCTATGCCTGCGTTCAGCCATGGCCGAAATACGATGAGAGCAAGACCGTTGACGCCGAGAAGGAAATTGCGGTCCAGATCGGCGGAAAGCTTAAGTCTACCGTTATAATCCCCGTTGACGCAGACGACGAAACCGTTAAGGAAATCGCCTGCAGGGACGAGAAAATAGCCCGCCTGCTCCAAGGAATGGAGATTGTAAAGGTTATCGTAGTAAAAAACAAGCTTATTAACTTGATTTTAAAGCCGCAGAATAAATAGCTAACTGGAAAAAACAGCAGAGGCACACCAAAAACGGTGTACCTCTGCTCTAAACCGGCGGCAAATAAAGAATATTGCAATCTTATATTTGGATACCCTTGACAATGATATATTAGTCTGGTATACTGTAGCAGTATTCAGATTGATCAGTTCGACTCATGCTCTACAGCAAGTCATTTTGATGGTTTGCATCGGAGCGTGGGTTTTTTTTGTTATATCGGATATAATATTTTTTGGAGGTACTACTATTATGCACACAGGTACAGTAAAATGGTTCAATTCAGAAAAGGGCTTTGGCTTTATTTCTAACGCTGAGGGCGGCGACGATGTTTTCGTACACTTCTCCGCTATCTCAGGTGAAGGCTTCAGATCTCTTAACGAGGGACAGAAAGTCACATATGACGTAGAGCCCGATCCCAAGAGCAGCGGCAAAATGCGCGCAGTAAACGTAATGCCTGCATAAGGCAGCCGCAATAATGCTCTAAATCCCCGTTATCATAATTGATGACGGGGATTTTTCTGTTTTACCGGTTATTTTGATCTATGTATTTGCAGGCGGAAAGAGCGGCAACGGCACCATCAGCGGCTGCAGTCGTGAGCTGGCGGATTTGCTTTGTACGGCAGTCGCCCGCTACAAAAATACCATCCAAAGAGGTCCTGCAATCTTCTCCCGCTATGATGAAACCCTCACTGTCTATCTGAATAAGACCTTTAAAGACCTCTGTTTGCGGCAGCTGCCCGATTGCCACAAACAAAGCGTCCGCCGGTAGCTGCGTTTTTTCTCCGGTGACCGTATTTGTCAAAACAAGCGCGTCAAGTTTTTTGTCACCGATAAGCTCACTTACTATATTATCAAGCACGAAATTTACATTTTTGCGTTTTTTAAGAGCATCCACGAGCCACTTTTCACCGCGGAATTCCTTTCTCCGATGAACAACTGTGACGCTTTTGCAAAATTCGGAGAGGAACAAAGCGTCCTGAAGTGCTGTATCGCCGCCCCCGAAAACCACGGCATCGCGGTCCTTGTAAAACACGCCGTCACAGACGGCGCAGTACGATACGCCCTTGCCGATAAGTTCGTTTTCGTTTGCGAGCCCCATGTGCCTGTGTTTCATGCCGGTTGCTGCAATCAGAGCCTTGCAGGTATATTCTCCGTAATCAGTAAGAACTTTTTTTGTGCTGCCTTCGGGGATTATCTCCAGAACGGTTTCAAGTTCCGTATCAGCGCCGAGACCTGTTGCCTGCTCAAACATATTGTTAGATAGCTCCTCGCCGCTTGCAGAAGGAACGGCAGGGTAATTTTCAACCTTTGGAGAAAAAGCTATCTGACCGCCAAAGGTTTCTCTTTCAAGAAGCAGAACGCTTTTTCCCGCGCGCCTTGCATAAACTGCGGCAGTGAGTCCGGCACAGCCGGCGCCGATGATGATGATATCGTAACTTGTTTTCGGCATATTTCCTCCCGAAAAATATATGGAATTTGTTGTGAAAAGCCTCCCTTACGGAGGCTTTTCAACCTTATGTGTTTAAATTTAAAATACGATGCCGCCTTACTTGCTAACGGCAAACTTCTTTATGTTTGAAGCGTTCACAAGCTTTGCGATTACGCCGTCCTTTACGGAAATGAGCGTCGGCGCCTGATTTATATCATATGTTTTTGCAAGGTCGGGAGACTCTTCAACGTCAACCACACTGTAGTAAAGCCCCGCTTTATCAAGCTCAGACTTTGCAATCTTGCAGTTGGGGCAGGTTTTCGTGACAAACAGTGTAAGCGTGCCTGCATCACCGGAAATATCCCCATTTTCATGCCCATTTGACCCGGCAATCACAGTGGCGTGCGGTACGGAATGTTCTAAATCATAGAGCCTGCGGTCTGCAAACTCATGTGCTTTGCCCTCGTTCCAGTTCTGTACGGGGCGGTAATATCCCGTTATACGGCTGTAAACTTCTGTCGGCCCGCCGCAGTCCGGGCAGACACGAACATCGCCCGTAATATAGCCGTGGTTGCGGCATATCGAATAAGTGGGTGAAATGGTGTAGTAGGGCAGATGGTGATTTTCCGCAATTTTACGGACAAGGTTTGCGGCGGACTTCCAATCGGGAAGCTTTTCACCCAAAAATGCGTGGAATACCGTTCCGCTTGTATAAAGAGTTTGCAGCTCGTCCTGCACCGAAAGAGCCTCAAAAACATCGTCCGTATATCCGACAGGCAAATGAGAACTGTTTGTGTAATAGGGCGAGACACCGTTCTCAGAGGCAGTAATAATGTCAGGATAGCGCTCTGTGTCGTGCTTGGCGAGACGATAGGTTGTTGACTCCGCAGGTGTTGCCTCAAGGTTGAAGAGCGCCCCGTATTTTTCCTGATAGTCGCTGAGTTTTTCGCGCATATGGTTGAGAACGTCCTTGGCGAACTGCTGCGCTTCGGGCTCACCGAGATTCTTTCCAATCCATTTCGCGTTGAGCGCAGCTTCATTCATTCCCACAAGACCTATTGTGGAGAAATGGTTGTCAAAGCTGCCAAGGTAACGCTTGGTATAGGGATAAAGACCTTCGTTGAGAAGACGGGTTATCACTGTGCGCTTTGTATCAAGCGAACGTGCTGCAACGTCCATCATATGGTCGAGGCGGTGATAAAAAGCTTTTTCGTCAGGTGAGAGATAAGCAATTCTGGGAAGGTTTATCGTAACGACGCCGATAGAGCCTGTGCTTTCACCACTTCCGAAGAAACCACCGGATTTTTTGCGAAGCTCACGGAGGTCAAGACGCAGACGGCAGCACATAGAGCGGACATCGCTTGGCTCCATATCGCTGTTGATATAGTTTGAGAAATAAGGTGTTCCGTATTTGGCGGTCATCTCAAACAGAAGTTTATTGTTTTCGGTTTCGCTCCAGTCGAAATCCTTTGTTATTGAATATGTGGGGATAGGATATTGGAAGCCGCGGCCATTGGCATCTCCCTCAATCATGATTTCAATGAATGCCTTGTTGACCATATCCATTTCTTTTTTGCAGTCCTTGTAGCAGAAGTCCATTTCCTTTCCGCCGACAATGCAGGGAAGCTCTGCCAGATCGTTAGGTACTGTCCAATCAAGAGTTATATTAGAAAACGGAGCCTGCGTGCCCCAGCGGGAGGGCGTGTTTACGCCGTAAACAAAAGACTGTATGCACTGCTTGACTTCTTTGTAACTGAGGTCGTCGACCTTGACAAATGGGGCGAGATATGTGTCAAAAGATGAAAAAGCCTGTGCGCCTGCCCATTCGTTCTGCATAATGCCGAGGAAGTTGACCATCTGGTTGCAGAGCGTGGAAAGGTGGCTGGCGGGGGAGGAAGTGATTTTCCCGGGGATACCGCCGAGACCTTCCTGAATGAGCTGCTTCAATGACCAGCCCGCGCAGTAGCCTGTGAGCATGGATAGGTCATGGAGATGTATATCGGCGTTGCGGTGAGCGTTTGCGATTTCCTCATCATAGATTTCGGAAAGCCAATAGTTTGCTGTGATTGCGCCCGAGTTTGAAAGGATAAGCCCCCCAACGGAATATGTGACGGTGGAATTTTCTTTGACGCGCCAGTCGGTGATATGGACATAGCTGTTTACAAGTTCTTTATAGTCCAGAATTGTGGCTTTCATGTTGCGGATTTTCTCACGCTGCTTACGATAGAGAATGTATGCCTTGGCTACATCCGCATATCCTGCCTGGACAAGTATTGATTCTACACTGTCCTGAATATCCTCAACTCCGATAAGACCGTCATGGATCTTGCATTCGTAGTCAGCGGTGACTTTGAGCGCAAGAAGATCGATGATATCGGGAGTATACTGTTTGCCCTGCGCCTCAAAAGCCTTGGTTATAGCGGTGCTTATTTTGGATATATTAAAATCACATATCTGACCGTCACGCTTGACTACTTTGTACATTAAAAATACCCCCATGTTTATATAAAAAATTATTTTTTTATCTCTATATATGTATCTGATCGTCTGAACTGTGAGAAAAGATACCAGACAATATAGTACGATGATATATTGTGTTTGTCAATGGCGAAAAGGTAGAATTCACCACTAAATATTGTATAACATTGTCAATTGCGAATTTTGACATTCTCCACATATGAGGCAAGAATATCCCTGAAATGCTCTGTTTCGGACTGCGAAAAGCCGCTCAGCGGGACAAAGTCCTGTTCGCCTGCAAAGCCCACGATATCGCCGCTGTCCTCAAAATTTTGAAGATAATAATACTCTGCGCCCTTAACAATCCGTCCTATTTTTTCAATGTCTTTATTTGTGTGGAATTCGCGCACAAGGGTAGTCCTGAATTCGTAAGGGATCGATCCGTGCATAAGAAGTTTTGCGCTTTCAAAAACGGGTTTTGAATCAAAATTCGGTATTCCTACTGTTACCGGATATTTTTCCGGAGAGTTCTTAATATCCATCGCAACATAATCTAAAAGTCCCCGATCAATGAGCGAAGCAAGCTTTTCCGGATAAAAACCATTAGTATCAAGTTTGATAAGAAAACCAAGATTTCTTATTTCACTAATAAAACTCTCTATATCGCTTTGAAGAAGCGGTTCACCGCCCGTAATACAGACTCCGTCCAGAATTCCGATGCGCTTTTTGAGAAATGACAAAACCTCTGCCTCGGGGATGCTTTCAACTTCCGAAACCCGCGTCACAAGGGAGGCATTATGGCAAAAAGGACAGCGAAGATTACAGCCGCCTGTAAAAATTGTTGCCGCCAGCTTTTCGGGATAATCGAGGAGCGACAGCCTTTGAAGTCCGCATATCAGCATTGTTTTCCTCCGTATAGGTATGTGTGCCTGCTATTATTTTACACCAAAATTGATGTTTTGACAAGCACTATTTTCATAAAAAACCATAGATATTGTTTAGCGATTGTGAAATAAAGAAGAACGACCACTATATATAGTGTGTGCGGTTTCACGCGACGTAAAGAGGTTTCGTTGACAAACAAGGAAAAAAAGAGTAAAATCAGCGCGAATAATATAAGCAGGGAGAAAATCATGCAAAGCAAAAAAATAACGCTTGTGATTCCCGCGTACAATGAAGCGTCAATAATTAAAGACACGATAGAGACATCGCTTTCATATCTTGAGCAGAGTTTTCCCGAATATGAACTGATTATATCCGATGACGGAAGTACGGATGAAACCAGGGCAATTGTGGAGAGCTTTTCAAACTCTCATCTGCGCTATGTCGGACATATGCCCAATAGAGGGAAAGGCAGTGCGGTGCGGGAAGGTATCCTTGCGGCAAAAGGGGATATAGTTGCATATACGGATGCTGACCTTGCCTATGGTATTGAAGCGGTAGGAGAGCTTATCCAAAAGCTTGAAGCGGAAGGCACAGAGATTGCCATAGGCTCCAGAAAGCTGCATCCTGACGGGTATAAGGATTATCCTGCCATAAGGCTTCTTGCCAGCCGCTTTTTCAGCTTTCTGACAGGCTTGCTGGCGGGCTTTCATTACGACACGCAGTGCGGACTGAAGGCTTTTTCCTCAAAGGCGGCAAAAGAGATTTTCTCCCGCTGCGAGACAGACGGTTTTGCTTTTGACTTTGAGGTTATGATGATTGCTTCGGGGCTGTCTTTTCCTGTGGCACAGCTTCCGGTCAAAATAGTCAACCACAGGGACTCGAAAGTTAGGGTAGTGCGCGACAGCATCAGAATGTTCGGCGATATTATATGTATCCGGCGTGCTGTAAAAAAGCGTTTGGAAAGGGAAAATCTGCTGTGATTAAAAAGGACACCTATCTTGGGAACCGTACCTATGCGCTACTCTTTTTTGTGTTGTTCGGGCTGATTTTTTCACGCTATTGCTACTATGGCTTTGAATATTATCATCAGCTCGACGATTATATACAATATCACAATTATACGGCTTACAACGATGATTTATGGAAACTTATAAAATCACTCGGAATGCTCTCATCGCGCCCTCTTGCGGGCTTATTCGACCTTTTTGTGTGGTCGAATTTTTATGGGGCTATGATAATTGCGGTCGGAATTATATCCGCTATGTACGCCGCATCAGCCATATTTCTGCATAAGGTTTTTTCAAAGCACTTCGGCACAGGTTATATGTTTTTTATAATTTATGCGCTTTTACCTTTGGGCTTTGAAGGAATTTATTGGGTGTCCGCGTCATCGCGGATAGTTGTTGGTCTGTTTTTTGCCTCCATGTCACTGCTTTTTTTTGACGAATGGTGCGACGGCGGCAAAAAAAGCAGGCTGGTACTTTTTGCGGTATTTCAATTTATAGCTTTTTGTTTTTATGAACAAATCGTGCTGTTTTCGGGAGCTGCTACCCTTATCGTTATGATCTGCTATGCCAACAAGCGGAGCAGACAGCGTGCAGTCTGGGGATTTTTAATGTTTGCAAACGCGGCTTTGTATCTTGCTTTTACGCAGCTTGCGCCCTCGGGCGTTTACGGTGAAAGAACGGCGCTTTTTCTGCCGTGGCAGGATGGCTATGTTGAGCAAGGTTTTCTTTCCGCATGCTGGCAGATGATTTGCGTATTTATCAGCGGCGGTGCCGCGACCTGCGGGAAGGGTTTGCTGCGCGGGTTCAAACTGCTGATAGAGGAACCGAATTTTATATATGTTATTGCCATTCTTGCTTTATGCTCTGTGCTGTTTGTTACAGTGAGAAAGGAAAGAAGAGAGAATATAAGCTTTTTCGCGGAGCTGTTTACAGGCGTTTTTCTTGCCATAGCGCCGCTTTTGCTCTTCTTTGTACTAAAAAATCCATGGTTCAGCGCGAGAAACGCCGTTCCCTCTTTCTGTGGACTTGCACTTGTTGGGGATGCGCTTTTTGATTTGATTTTCGGAAGATTAAAAAAGAGCAATGTTATAGAAGCGGCTTTGGTTTCTGCGGCCGCGCTTTTGTGCTGTACGGCTTCCATCAGTGAAATACATGATTACCGCGAAACGACAGCGGCAGACGTAAAAATAGCTTCAGCCGCTTCCGAAGCTCTTGAAAACACTGGCTTTGAATCAGGCGAAAGCATCTGGCTTCTGAATGTTGACGCATCCTATGTCAGTGATGCAAATTTCTATTTCCACGAACACGGCTATGGAGTGACTTCGAGCGACTGGGCACTAACGGGCGCTCTCCGGGCAGTGAGCGGCAGGGGAGACCTGCCCCTCGTTACTCCTGTTTCAGTTCACAGACACTTCCCGGTCGAAAAGAAAGAGATCGAGAAAGCTCGTATCCTATTCTACACAGGAGACGGTGTTGTGCCGGTGAGCTTGGAAAAATCGGAAACGAGCACATGGGAAATCAAAAGCGGATCGGGAAAGCTGTTCGGTACTCTTATCTACAGTGATGGAGGACTTACCCTTAAAACTAAATAGTATTGTGGCGAAGAAAAGACCGCTGCCAAATCAAGCCTTTGTGATTCGTAACAGCAAACTGTTTTTGGATATTACCAGTTCGCTCCGAGTGCAAAGGCGATAGGGCAGCGGCTTTAATGCGCTCTTTTATTCAATTACGCTTTCGATTATAAACGGCGGTCTGTGCTTTACTTCAAGATATATCTTGCCGATATATTCCCCGACAATTCCGATACCGGCAAGGGAGAGTCCGCCCATAAACAGCATTACTACGAGGAGGACTTGCCAGCCCGAGAAGGGTGTTCCTGCGCAAAGCCGCACTAAAAAAACAATAAGAAGTATAAAATCGGCAAGCAGGGCAGCGACTCCGCTCCATAATATTGCCCTTATAGGCTTTGCGCTCAGAGATGTAATGCCCTCGGAAGCGAGCCCCAGCATTTTCTTGAGCGGGTATTTGCTTTCGCCCGCAATGCGCTCGCCGCGCTCGTACTCCACAACATCGGTTTTATAGCCAAGCATGGGGACGATGCCGCGTAAAAACAGGTTCACCTCGCCGTATTGTGAAAGTGCCTGAAGCGCCGTTTTGCTCATAAGGCGGTAATCTGCGTGATTATAGACAATTTCCCCGCCGAGCTTGGACAGAAGTTTATAGTAACCCTCCGCTGTAAAGCGCTTGAAGAAAGTATCTTTGTTTCTCGAACAGCGCACACCATAGACGATTTCGCATCCGGAGTAATATTTTTCGAGCATTTCGTCAACGGCATTTATGTCGTCCTGAAGGTCGGCATCCATGGAAATAGTAATATCTGCCCGGTCTTTTGCGGTCATAAGACCGGCTAAAAGCGCGTTTTGATGCCCTCTGTTTCGACTGAGACAAACGCCGCAAAACAGATCATCCGCCTCATGAAGAGCGGTGATGAGCTGCCACGTATTGTCAGTCGAACCATCGTTGATAAGCATAATGCGGCTGTTTTCCGAAACTATCCCTTTACTGATAAGTGTGTGCATTTTTTCGCGTAGACGCCGTGAAGTTTCGGGGAGCGCTTCCTCTTCGTTATAGCAGGGCACAACAATATAAAGAGTGCTGCCGCGAAACTTGTTTTTAAACTGGTTCAGGGTGGTCACCTTCTAAAAAATATATTTTATACCGATTTTTCGGTTTCTTACATAAGAAAATGCGTAATCTAAAATTACAAGTATATACTATTATAATGTCCGCTCATTTGTTTTGCAAGCCAAGCAATTAAGGTTTTTCGCTTGTTATTTTTTTGTCGTTAAAAGTTCGGAAAATGTTCCGCAATCAGAATAATTTTAACCAGAATGTTTCTTTATTTGCCTTTTTTATATTGAATTTTTAAACATTCGGGGCTACAATGTAAAGGAAATCAAACATCCTTGTAGCGGATGTTTAAAAAAGAGACAGAGGAATCAAGGGAATAAATGATCGACATTATTTTGGTAGAGCCGGAAATACCAGCTAACACAGGCAATATTTCCCGTACCTGCGCGGTTACGGGAGCAAGACTTCATCTGATTGAACCGCTTGGATTTGATATTTCCGATAAGGCGCTTAAACGGGCGGGACTCGACTACTGGCACTTTCTTGATGTGTCGGTGTATAAAAATCTCGATGAGTTTTTTCAGAAAAACGGCGATGAAAATCTATGGCTTGCAACTACAAAAGCGCCGATGCGCTATGATAAAGCGGACTTTACTGGGGATGTGAAGCTGATGTTCGGAAAGGAGACGGCGGGACTTCCGGAATATATTCGTGAACGTTACCGCAGCCGCTGCATACGAATACCCATGAAGGACGAAACACGCAGCCTTAACCTTTCAAACAGCGTCGCTATCTTGTGCTATGAAGCTCTCCGACAGCAGGGGTTTCCCGGACTTTGCGAGACTGGGGAAATGGCGCGCGGGGAAACAGAAATAACAGAATGACAGAATAAAGACATTATTTGGAGGTTTGACATGAATTATAATAAAAAAACAATAAGGGATGTTGAGGTCAAAGGAAAAAAAGTGCTTCTGCGCTGTGATTTCAACGTACCGCGTGACAAGCAGACGGGCGAGATAGCAAGTGACAAGAGGATAGTGGCTTCACTTCCGACCATAAAGTATCTTCTCGAAAACGGTGCAAAGGTCATTGCCTGCTCGCACATGGGAAAGCCTAAGGGAGAATTTAAGAAAGAGTTAAGTCTGGCTCCTGTAGCGAAAAGGCTTTCAGAGTATCTGAAAATGCCCGTCAAATTTGCAAACGATGTTGCCGGTGAAGAGTCTGCAAAGCTTGCCGCAGACCTGAAAGACGGTGAGATTATGCTCATGGAAAATGTCAGGTTTAATCCCGGGGAGGAAAAAAACGACCCAGAATTTGCAAAAAAGCTGGCAGCTTTTGGAGAGATATATGTTTCGGACGCATTCGGCACCGTTCACCGCGCACACGCCTCGACAGCCGGAGTTGCGAAGTTCCTTCCCGCCTATGCGGGCTTTTTGGTCGAAAGGGAGCTTACGGTTATGGGCGATGCAGTCGATAATCCGAAACGCCCCTTGGTTGCGATTTTAGGCGGAGCCAAGGTTTCAGACAAAATCGGAGTTATATCCAGTCTGATAGATAAAGCAGACACTCTTATTATAGGCGGAGGCATGGCGTATACTTTCCTTAAATCTATGGGCAAGAACATCGGCAAATCACTTCTTGAAGAAGACAAAATCGAGATGGCAGGAGAAGTGATGCGGAAAGCGGCTGAAAAGAAAATCAAGTTTCTGCTGCCCGTAGATATTGCTATAGGTGACCGCTTTGCCCCAGACTGTGAAAAAAGGATAGTAGATATCGATAATATTCCCGACAATTGGATGGGCTTGGATATCGGGGACAAGACTATAGAACTTTTCGGCGATGCTGTTAAAGATGCAGGAACGGTTGTCTGGAATGGTCCTATGGGCGTTTTCGAGTTTCCCGCTTTTGCTAACGGAACGAAGAGCCTTGCCAAGATAATTTCAAATTCAAATGCTCTTACCATTGTAGGCGGCGGCGACAGTACGGCGGCTGTGGAGCAAATGGGTTTTGCAGATAAAATTACGCATATCTCAACAGGCGGCGGAGCTTCGCTTGAATTTCTTGAGGGAAGAGAGCTGCCCGGTATCGCTTGCTTAATGGACAGATAAGGAGGACTATGTATGAACAAAAAATACCGCAAGGCTATTATTGCGGGGAACTGGAAAATGAATCTTCTCCCGACGGAGGTGAAGCCTTTTGCCGAGGGGCTTCGAGCGCTTTTGCCTAAAGCCAAGAACTGCGAGGTGGTTTTATGCGTACCCTTTACGCACATTTCTCCGCTTCGCCGCAGTCTGAAGGACAGCAGGATAGCAATCGGCGCGCAGGATGTCAGCATACACGAAAAAGGAGCTTATACGGGGGAGATTTCCGCCGAAATGCTCTCGGATATGAACACCCATTACGTTATAGTCGGACACAGTGAATGCAGGCAGTATCATGGGGACACCGATTTTATCGTAGGACAGAAAGCTGCCGCAGTGCTTGAAAAAGGAATGTGCCCGATCATCTGCGTGGGAGAAAGCCTTGAACAGAGAGAGCGCGGGCTTACAATGGAACATATAAGCTATCAGGTTCGCGCCGCTTTGTCCTATATCCCTGTGGGGAAACTTAGGCAATGTATCATCGCCTATGAGCCTATTTGGGCTATCGGAACGGGAAAGACAGCTACGCCGGAGGAAGCTCAGGAGGTATGCGAAGGCATACGTTCGGTAATACGCTCGCAGAACGGCGCAAGGGCGGCACGCAGTGTGAGCATTCTTTATGGCGGTTCGATGAACGCAAAAAATGCAAAGGAGCTTCTTTCTATGCCCGATATTGATGGAGGACTGATTGGAGGAGCTTCACTGAAGACCGAAGAGTTTGCAAAAATAATCAATGCCGTGTCGGAAGTTGACGGGGAGGATTAAAAATGGGAAAGATACCCACGGCCCTCCTTATATTGGACGGTTACGGTTTGGCACCGCCGGGTGAAACCAATGCCGTTTACAGGGCATATACGCCTGCTCTTGACAAACTTTTTGCCGAATGCCCCAATACCACGCTGTCGGCTTCTGGTAAGGATGTAGGATTGCCCGAAGGACAGATCGGAAACAGCGAGGTAGGTCATACAAATATAGGAGCGGGAAGGGTGGTTTTTCAAATCCTTCCGCGCATTTCAAATGCCATCGAGGATGGTACGTTTTTTAATAACAGGGCATATGCCGATGCAATGGACAGATGCATCGGCGAGGATAATTCCCTGCACCTTATGGGGCTGCTTTCAGACGGAGGAGTACACAGCCATAATACACATCTTTATGCCCTCATCGAGATGGCGAAAAGCAGAGGGGTAAAAAATGTTTATATCCACGCTTTCCTTGACGGACGCGATGTAGGTCCCACAACCGGAGCAGGATTTATGCGTGAATGTCTGCAGAGATGCAGTGAAATCGGGCTGGGCAAAATCGCTACAGTCCAAGGCAGGTTTTATGCCATGGACAGGGATAAACGCTGGGAAAGGATCGAAAAAGCGTATAACGCGCTTGTTCTCGGAGAGGGGGAGCAAAACCCCGATCCGGTTGCGGCGATAGAGGACAGCTACAAAAAGGGCGTCACCGATGAATTTGTCGAACCTGTTGTTTGCGACCAAGAGGGCGTGATAAATGCCGGTGACAGCGTAATATTCTTCAATTTCCGTCCGGATAGGGCGAGAGAGATCACATATGCCCTGACCTCCGATACTTTTGAAGGCTTCACACGCCGCGACGGACTGTTTTCTCTTCATTTCGTATGTACGGCACGATATGACGAAAAGCTTACAAAACTTCCAGTTGCTTTTCCTCCGGAAGAAGTTGAGGATACTTTCGGAGAATATATAAGTAAGCTCAAGCTCACTCAGCTGCGTATCGCGGAAACAGAAAAATATGCCCACGTGACTTTCTTTTTCAACGGCGGCGTTGAAAAGAACTTTGAGGGCGAGGACAGGATTTTGGTTCCTTCGCCTAAACAGTTTCCTACGTACGACCTCATTCCCGAAATGAGCGCTAACGAGGTAACGGACAAGTGTGTAGAAGCTATACTCAGCGGTAAGTACGATGTAATTATCTGCAATCTTGCGAACTGCGACATGGTGGGACATACCGGCAAAATGTCTGCCGCAATAAAGGCGGTTGAAACAGTTGATGCCTGCGTGGGGCGCATTGCCGGAGCGGTTTCCAAAATGGGGGGGATAACCCTTGTTACAGCCGATCACGGCAATGCCGATTGTATGTCCGAGGCGAACGGAGACCCGCATACTGCGCATACGACAAACCCCGTTCCGCTTATCATCTGCGGTGCAGATGTCAAGTTAAAAAGCGGACGTCTTGCCGATATTACGCCGACAATGCTTGAACTTATGGGGATAAGAAAACCGGAAAAAATGACCGGAGACAGCCTTATAGTAAACTGAAAGAGGATATACAAAACCGATAAAGGAGAAATGATATGCTTAAAAACAGTTATTTGGAGATCGTTGACGTACAGGCGCGTGAAATACTTGATTCAAGAGGCAACCCCACAATTGAGGTGGAAGTTACTCTTGACGACGGTACGGTAGGCAGAGCCGCCGTTCCCTCCGGAGCTTCAACAGGCGCTTTTGAAGCCTGCGAGCTTCGCGATGGTGACAAGGGCCGCTATCTGGGCAAGGGCGTGTTGAAGGCTGTAGAGAACGTAAATGGCGAAATCGCCGAAGCTATGCTCGGTCTTAATGCCTTGGATCAGGCATCCATCGACAAGATGCTTATAGAAATCGACGGTACCCCAAACAAGACCCGCCTTGGGGCAAACGCCATTCTTGGCGTATCTCTTGCCTGCGCACACGCGGCTGCAGAATCCTTGGGCATGAGCCTTTACGCCTACATCGGCGGTGTCAACGCAAAGACGCTGCCCGTTCCGATGATGAATGTATTGAACGGCGGCGCACATGCATCGAACAGCGTTGATATTCAGGAATTTATGATAATGCCTGTTTCAGCTCCTACTTTCAGCGAAGGGCTTAGGATGTGCGCGGAAGTTTTTCATACTCTGAAAAAAGTGGTAACCTCTGCTGGAGTCGGTGACGAGGGCGGTTATGCTCCGGATCTGAAGAGCGACGAAGATGCACTCAAGGCTCTTGTGGAAGCAATCGAAAAGGCAGGCTATAAAGCCGGCGAGGACTTTAAAATAGCAATGGATCCGGCTGTTACGGAATGGTTTGACGAAAAGGACGGCTGCTATCACCTGCCTAAGCGCGGCACTGTCATGACTCGCCAGCAGATGGTGGATATGTGGGTTGATTTTTGCAATAAGTACCCCATTATCTCTATTGAGGACGGCATGGCTGAGGAGGATTGGGAAGGCTGGAAGATGCTGACAGATGCACTCGGCAGCAAAATCCAGATAGTCGGAGACGATCTTTTTGTAACCAACTCGTCCCGCCTCAAAAAAGGTATAGAGATGGGAGTTGCAAACTCCATTCTTATAAAGCTGAATCAGATAGGTACGCTTACCGAAACGCTGGACACTATCCAGATGGCGCACAGGGCGGGCTATACAACTATCGTTTCTCATAGATCGGGAGAAACAGAGGATACAACTATTGCCGATATTTCTGTAGCCGTCAACGCAGGTCAGATAAAAACGGGCGCACCCAGCCGGGTTGACCGTGTCGCTAAGTACAATCAGCTCCTGCGCATTGAGGACGAGCTGTTTGATATCGCGCAATATCCCGGGATGGATGCGTTTTACAGCATAAGGAAAAAGTAGTATATCCAAATAATTCATGGCGCTCATAATAAATAACCTGCTAAAAAATAGACAAGTTTGAAAAAAATGCTAATATAACGTATAAATGGTGCTTCTGCTGGCAAAAATACTTGCAGAAACACCATTTTCTATTCAGGAGGTTATAAAAATGGGCAATAAAAAGAGCTTTGGTGAAAAGCTGGAGAAATTTTTTGCCGGGAAGGGCTTCTACATAGTCCTTTTCCTGTGTGTGGCGGTGATAGGCGTTTCTGCTTATTTCCTGTTTACTGACAGAGGGGCTGATGTAGAAGATGTTTCCGGAATGAGTAATGGAATCGGAGAGGTCATTGCACCTCAGAATGAAGATCCCGAGATGGCTATTCCCCCAGAAACGGAAGAGGAGACAGTAGGCGAAGAAGCTACGGAGCCGGATCAAAGTCTTGAAAAGGCTACCGAAACAGAGGAAACCGGTTCATGGACGGAAGGAAATGCCGAAACTGCTGTTACAGCACAGTTTGTTTGGCCGCTGGAAGGTGATATCGACCTGCCTTATTCCGTCACAGCACTTATTTACAACAAGAAGCTTGGGGATTGGCGCACACATGATGGTGTTGATATTGCTGCGCCGCTCGGAACTCAGGTGCTTGCCGTCAGTGCGGGACAGGTCGAAAGTGTGACTAATGACAATATGGGCGGCATGACCGTTGTTGTCGAGCACGCCGGAGGATTGCGCAGTATCTATTCAAATCTTGCGTCAGTACCCACAGTTTACGAGGGTGATAATGTTATGACCGGCGAGGTTATCGGAGCGGTCGGAACAACTGCACCCGGTGAAACAAAGGAGAATCCGCACCTTATGTTTAAGATGACACTGGATGGACAGAGCGTAAATCCCTCGGATTATCTCCCTCCCAGATAAGCAAAATAGTAATACTTCAGGGCTTCTCAATTATTGAGAGGCCCGTTTTTTTACGCTGTCCATGTTCTTGGACAGATTTATCATTTCAAAAAATTGCTTTGCTTCATCTTCGGTTACATCAATTGTTCCGCGCTTTCCGCACCATTGAAGCAGATCATAAACACCGCCGTTACAGCCGCGCCTGTCGCCGCGGCTTGAGATCAAACGAATGTAATCCCATTTGCTCATCGAAGCAACCCCTTTTCACTGCTTATATTAACTGCATAACATTTCATTATATGCAGTGAAAAATTAAAACATAACTCTTTTACATGTTTTTTTAATATTATTTCTGCAAAATTTCCGGCAGGGTGCTATAATAATAAAAATAAGCTTTTCCAGCGATGTGCTTATTCAATTTAGAAATGGAAGTGTGACAGATGACGGTAAAAGAACGCTTTTTGAACTATATCAGCTTTGATACTCAGTCCGATGAGAACGCAGAGAACATTCCAAGCACCGAAAAACAATGGACGCTTGCGCGTCAGCTTGAAAAGGAGCTTTTGGAATTGGGCGCGGAGAATGTCCGCGTCAGCGAATATTGCTATGTAATGGCGGAGCTGCCGTCTAATATGAATGATAAAAAAGTTCCCGCACTGGGATTTATTGCACATATGGACACTTCGCCTGATTCATCCGGTGAAAATGTCCGCCCCCGCATTATCAAAAACTATGACGGCGGAGTTATTGTTCTTAATGAGGAAAAAAACTTCGTGCTGGACCCCGCCGAATTTGAAAGCCTTAAAACCCACGTCGGAGAGGAGCTTATCGTAACAGACGGGACAACTCTTCTTGGCGCGGACGACAAGGCGGGAATAGCGGAGATCATGACGATGGTTGAATATCTGCAGACGCATCCCGAAATTCGGCATGGCAAGATATGCATAGGTTTCACGCCTGATGAGGAGGTCGGAAACGGAGCTGAAAAATTTGATGTTGCCGGTTTCGGTGCGGACTTTGCCTATACTGTTGATGGAGGCAGCTTGGGCGAGATAGAATATGAAAACTTCAACGGTGCGAATGCAGGTGTTTTTGTGAGCGGAAAGAGTATTCATCCGGGAAGCGCAAAAAACAAGATGATAAACGCAGCGCTTATCGCAAACGAATTTGCCTCTATGCTGCCGCAGTTTGAAACTCCGTCACATACGGAGGGCTATGAGGGCTTCTACCATCTTCATCAGATGTCGGGCAGTGTTGAGGAAGCGGAGCTTCACTACATTATAAGGGATCACGACAGAGAGAAATTTGAAAAACGTAAGAAGTTTATGAATACCGTTTGCGAATATCTCAACAAAAAATACGGAAGCAATACCATAAGCCTTGTCATAGAAGACAGGTATTTCAATATGCGGGAGAAAATACTGCCTCATATGGAGCTTATAGAGCTTGCGGAAAAAGCAATGATGGCAGAGGGAATACAACCGGTCGTTGTCCCTATCCGCGGCGGTACCGACGGAGCAAGACTTTCATATATGGGGCTGCCTTGTCCGAATCTCTGCACAGGCGGTCATAATTTCCATGGTCCGTTTGAATATTGCTCGGTGGATTCAATGGAAAAGGTTACTGGCTTCCTTATACGCCTTGCAGAGATGTTTGCGGAAGAAATGCCCGGATGAACGGTGACGATATGAGCAGAAAAATAAAATACAGAGGTTACTATGGAAGAAATCAAAAGAATTGCGGCGATACATGATTTATCAGGTTTTGGGAAATGTTCGCTCACCGTTGCACTGCCGATAATATCCGCAAGCGGCGTGGAATGTGCCTGTCTTCCGACAGCGCTGCTCTCAACACATACAGGCGGTTTTTACGATTATACTTTAAAGGATCTGTCTGATGAGATGCTGCCAATAGCCCGTCATTGGAAACGTGAAGGACTTGAGTTTGACGGAATATACTCCGGCTACCTTGCTTCCGCTCGGCAGGAGGCGATGCTTGAGGAGATAATCGATATTTTGGCTACGGAAAAAACAAAAATAATAGTTGACCCCGTTATGGCGGATAACGGCAAATATTATAGCAATCTTGGGGACGAAATGTGCCGTGCATTCCGCAGGATTTGCAGAAGAGCGCATATAATTACACCAAATGTTACGGAAGCGGCGCTTTTGACCGGTCTGCCTTTCAGAATGGGTCAGCATGACAAGGAATATATTGATGCCCTTTCAAATGGACTTTCTGAACTTTGCAGCGGAATTATCGCAATAACCGGTGTCTGCCCCGAAAGGGGAAGTGTCGGCGTATATGCCTTCAATACGCAGACGGGGGAAGAATGCCTGTCGCTTAGAGCGGAAAGGGAAGGTGTGTTTCATGGTACGGGAGACATCTTTGCTTCGGCATTCTCGTCCCTGATGCTTCGGGGCGCCGGGCTGAAAGAGGCTTTAGAAACGGCAGTTTCTCTCGTCAGTTCCAGCATAGAACGTACAGCTGAACGCAGCACTCCCCGCCGGAATGGCGTTGATTTTGAAAGCGCCCTGCCCGAGTATATAAAAAAAGTATCTGATTTATTTAAATAACAGAAAAAACAGGACGGTCAAAACACCGCCCTGTTTTTCATATTCTACTCTTTATAGTGCAAAACCGCCGTCCACACCGAAAACCTGTCCGGTGATAAAGCGGGATTTTTCAGATGCGAGAAATGCCGCAAGTTCCGCAACATCTGAGGGCTTTCCAAGTCTGCAAAGAGGGGTTTCCTCGCAGAGTCTTGCCTTGTCCTCATCCGAAAATCCGGACATCATATCTGTTTCGATAACGCCGGGCGCGATGCAGTTTACCCTTATGCCGGAGGGACCGAGTTCTTTGGAAAGTGCTTTCGTAAGCCCGATGACTGCGGCTTTTGAAGCAGAATACGCCGCCTCACAGGATGCCCCATGTATTCCCCATACGGAGGACATTGTAATTATAGAGCCGCTTTTCTCCCTTATCATAGAGGGCAGCGCACATTGGATGCAATTATAAGTACCGTCTACATTGACGGCGAAAACTCTGCGCCATATTTCGGGACTTGTTTCGGAAAAGAGTCCGTATTCCGAGATTCCTGCGTTGCAGACGAGAACATTTATATCTCCGATTTCGTCATACATAGAAAGAACCTGTTCGTAATCCGATACATCTGCTTTGATGGCATAAGCACCGATTTCGTCTGCGAGTGCCTGCGCCCTGTCATCGCTATTGCGGTAATTTATAAAAACTTTGAAGCCATCCTTTGAGAGTGCGCGGGCAATGGCTTCTCCTATTCCCCTTGAAGCACCCGTAACCAAGGCTTTTTTCATTGCGGAACCCCCGTTCATTATGCTAACTGCTTTATTATAAAATTATATCATATAGATTTACATTTTTGTGTATAATTTGGTGTTCGGTAATAGGTATTTGAAAAATGCATACGAGTGTGTTAAAATGTGTTTTGCAGCGGTTAAAAGAACCTATATTAATGTTCAAACCGTGTTTTGGAGGTAAAAAATATGCATACAATAATCTGCAAAAAGTGCGGAGCTAAAATAGACGCATCTTTAGGCGAATGCCCGAACTGCGGGACTGTGTATTACATATTGTCCGAAGAAGATAAAACCCTCGAATGGGCAATGAACATGGAAGCAGATCCCGATGAAACCCGGGTGATTGGAAAGAAAGAAGACCAAGGCAGAAGCGGTTCCATTCACAGCACAAGTGATTTGCTTAATGCGGACAATGACGAACTGTTCAATACACGTGTGTGGAAGTTAAGCGAAGATCCTGACGAGACTAAAGCTATACGCATGCAGCCTGCCGAAAAACCTAAAAAACCTGTTCCGCCGGTTCAGCGTCCAGTCCGAAGGAATACTCCTCCGGACAATGGAAATGGTAGGGATAACAAGAAACAGCCTCCGGAAAATAAAATGGATTTGCGAAAAAAACAGCTCATCGTTGCCGCTGTCGGTCTTGTTGCGGTCTTGACGCTTGTGCTGTCTATTATGAGCGGGGCGTTTGACTTCGGCGGGGGCGATGAGAAAAATGATAAAATGCCGTATGTCGTAGGCTCAACCCAAGATGTGGCAGAGGCCCTTCTTCGGGACAACATGGGTCTAAAAGTTACGTCAATGCGCGAAGAAAGCGAAGCCTTGGAAAATACAGTTATCGACCAGAGTATTAAAGAAGGAAGAAAGGTTAAAAAAGGCGATAGCGTTGTCTTGATAATCTCGTCCGGAAAAGCTGTAAAACCCTCCGATACTGTAGAGTATACAGAGGTTCCCTTGCTTATAGGAAAAACTTATGATCAGGCTAAAAGGGAGCTGGACAAATACGAACTGTCGATTACAAGTGCCGAGGATGTATTCAGCGATGAGGAAATCGGAAAAATCATTTCCCAGTATCCCTTGAAAGGTGCAAAACTCAAGAAAGGCGATTTGGTAACAGTTACGATATCCAAAGGACCTGAGCCTTCTCCTTCGCCCAAGGGGCATACTATAAGCGTGACTGCGGGCAAGGGTGGAAGCATCAGCCCCAAAGGACTTGTAGTTGTTGAAGAGGGAAAAGATCAGACATTTACAATTACTCCGGATGAAGGTTATGAGGTCAAAGAGGTAAAGGTCGACGGAACAAGCATCGGTTTAGTACAAAGCTATACCTTTACAAAGGTAAGCGGTGACCATTCGATTTATGCCGTTTTTAAAAAGAAAGAGGCGGCACCTGCAGAAACGCCTCACGAAAATCCCATACCCCCGATAGCATCGACTGTTATGGATCTTATAGACATATTGTCGTAAAACGATTTGATATTAATGCCAACGCCCCATGGAATTCCATGGGGCGTTTTTTATGTTACAGCTTGAGTATTCTGCAAAGTATCTCACCGCTGTCACTGATCGTCACTTCGGCAAAGCTTGCCGAAGGGGAGTATCCGCAGGTACCGGGATTCAAAATGTTTAGCTTCCCAACCTTAAAATAATCGGCAATGTGGGTGTGACCGTACATAACTATATCTGCTTCAAGCCCGATTGCCCGCTCAATCAGAGAAGAAAGGTTCCTCTTTACGCCGAAAAGATGACCGTGTGTAATCAGTATTTTTACTTTACCGATATCGAACAGTTCAATTTCCGGTAAAGCGGAATTAAAGTCGCAGTTTCCCTTAACCGCTTTGAGAGGTGTTTGAGGAAACTGATCTTTTATCCTGTCAACATCGGTGCCTCCATCCCCAAGATGTATTATCATGTCGGGCGAATGGTGTTTGACAGCGCGGAGCATAGCATCAGGTCTTCCATGGGAATCGGAAAAAACCGCAAGCTTCAAAATAAAAATCTCCTTATATCGAAAATATATGGTGTATTTTTAAAAATTTGAATGTTTGCTTAAAAGTAACCACATTGGAATATTTGAATATACTGAACTGAAAGAGGTTTTCGGAGGTGTTGTGATGAACGAATTTGAAAAAATAAGCAAGGAACTGCTCAAGGGCGGCAAGGCAAATGATGTGAAAAATGTCGTAAACTCGGCGGAGGGTAAAAAAATAGGAAAAATGGTAGATGGAAATGCCCTTAAAAAAGCTGTTGCCGAGGGAGACAATGACACCGTTAATAAAATAGTCAATCAGTTTTTATCTACGAATGAAGGAAAAGCTTTGGCAAAAAAAATAAGTGAGAGTTTTGGGAAAAAATAATGACGGGGGGCTGACGACGTGAACGAGATGGAGGGAATGATCAATAAGCTGCTATCAAATCCGGATGATATGAAAAAAATCATGGATATGGCAGGACAAATTATGGGTACGGACAGCAGCGCTCCCTCCGGTGCGTCAGAAAGTGGAGAGCAGCAGGCTGAGCCGTCACATGATGATATACCGTCGCTTGACAATATGCTGTCAGGACTTGACAGCATTCCGGGCGGCTTGACCTCGGTAGTACAAAAGCTGATGGGAAGTCCCGCGGCTAAAACGCTGATGAGCGGAGCTTTAAATACAAAAAATGATAAACAGGAACTGCTCATGGCTTTGAAGCCTTGGCTTTCGGAGAAAAGAAAGCATAAACTTGAAAAGGCAATAATGTTTGCTAAAGTTATGCGTTTTGCGGGGGCTGCAGCTTTAAAAAGGGGAGGATAAGAATGAAGAGATATAATGGCAATACCGGCAGGGTCGAAAGAATACCTGAACCCGAGCCGTTAATGTCTGTGTCGTCTCCGGCTAACAGCAGCGGTGTCGCAAATTATGCAAAACCGCCGAGTCAGTCGGGTATTTTCGGCGGACTCGGCGGTTTGCTCTCAAAGTTCAGTATATCCTCCCTCGAAATTGAAGACCTGATTTTAATCGCGGTTTTATATCTTCTGTATAGAGAGAGCGGGGACATAGAATTTTTGCTGATAGCGGGAGCTATGCTTTTCCTTTAGAAGGTACTGCAAAAAAATCGTCCTGTGGTGTAGAAAGCTCCGTTGACACAGACTCCATCGTGTTGGCAAGCTTTTCACCATAATATCTGTTTGATGATACAAGCAGTCCCGAATCTACAGAAACGTAGATTTGGTTTACATAATTTTGGTCAATGCTTTTATATTCAACAAAAATGCACTGCTGCTCGTTCTTTTCAAAATAGCCTGCGTCAAGGATGTTTTCAACGGGAACGGACAGAACATCTTCATATGTGACAAGCCTTGAAAACATATCTATTTCTTTGCTCAGATTATTTTCCGACAGCTTTGAATGTAAAACAGAGGAAGAATCGTCATACCAGATATAAAGATCATTTTCGATGATGAGGATGTTCTTGACGGTATTTTGTTCCGAATAGCTCATCCTAATATTATTGCCTTTTTTCCAAAGGCTAAAGTCGGACTCGCTCTCGCCGCCATCCCAATATGTTTTTATTTTATAGGTGCGGGAAAAGCTATCGGCCCGTTTCAAAATTGACAGGGCAGATTGTACTGTTTCGCGGTTTACCTCAGCGCGGATTATACTGTCTTCGCCGGTGTTTTCGCCATTTTCCCCGACAGGCGAGGGCATGACAATGGTATGTGAAATATTGGTAGGACCGTAAATCTTTATTATTACGGCGACCGCCATTATAACAACAGCCGAAATGATACCGAAAATAACCCTCTTATTCATGGATGAAAATCCTCCGGGCGCCTATTGCTTACACCAAAACTGAAAAGTATGGCTTCCGAAATTCTGGAGCAGGCACGTCCGTCACCGTATGGGTTTACTGCCTTTGCCATGCGGTCATACATGGAATTGTCTGTAAGAAGTTTATAAGCCAGCTTATAAACCTGATCTTCATCAACACCGGCAAGCTGAACTGTACCCGCTTGGACCGCCTCCGGACGCTCAGTTTCACGTCTTAAAACCAGAACGGGTTTGCCGAGGGCAGGAGCCTCCTCCTGCAGTCCGCCGCTGTCCGTCATCACAAAAAAGCTTTTTGACATCAGACGATGCATTTCCATGGCATCTAACGGCTCTATGAGACAGATGTTTGAAACGCTTCCGAGGTGTTTTTGAGCGGTTTCGCTCACATAAGGGCTGAGATGTACGGGATAGACAAACAAAACGTCGTTAAAAGTTTCCGCAAGGCGCTTTACGGTGCGAAAAATGCCTTCCATAGGTTCACCGTAGTTTTCGCGGCGGTGACATGTCATCGTTATCACGCGATGCGAGTCAAAATCAATATTTTTAAGAACGGGATTTGAAAATGTGCCATCACCGACAGTATATTTCATGGCGTCTATAACTGTGTTTCCGGTTATGAAAACATTGTCAGTGGTATTCTCGTTTTTTAAATTTTGCGCGTTTTGCGCTGTGGGGGCAAAATGATATTCGGCAAGTCTCCCGATCATACATCGGTTCATTTCCTCGGGAAAAGGCGAATACCGGTCAAAGGTGCGGAGACCTGCTTCTACGTGACCGACCGGTATACGCTCGTAAAATGCGCACAGAGCGCCTGCAAAGGCGGTTGTCGTGTCACCATGGACGAGCACAAGGTCAGGCACTTCTTTCCGCAGAACGCCGCCCAGAGCGTCCAGAACGCGGCTTGTGATGTCTGAAAGGGTCTGTCCGGACTGCATGATGTCAAGGTCATAGTCGGGGACTATGGAAAAGCAGCTCAAAACGCCGTCCAGCATCTCGCGGTGCTGGGCGGTCACGCAGACGATACACTCAAATTCAGGACGGCTTTTAAGCTCCAGAACCAGAGGAGCCATTTTTATTGCCTCCGGTCTTGTGCCAAAAACCAACATTACTTTAATGGGTTTCATTCTTATCCTCCAAGCACCCTGCGTTATCGGATATTTCTTGGGTCGCGGCATCAGGCGCCGCGTCCGGTGCAGCTTTGCTGTCAGGGGAGATTTCCGTACCGCTTTTGGTGATAGATGAAGTGTTTTCTTCTGTTCCGGTCTTGTGAAGCTTTCCGTATACAAAAGCCCATAAAAAAGCGCACAAGCAAAAGCCCAAAATAAGTATGAGAGCCTTAATCTCGCCGCTTGTCGTGATAACGACGGCAGCCAGACCCAGAATTCCGCTTATTGAGTATAAAACAGCAACTGCCTGCTTCTGATTGAGACCCATGTCAATAAGACGGTGGTGGAAGTGTCCTCTGTCCGGATGCATGGGGCTTTGACCTTTTAGCAAACGGCGGAAGAACGCAAAAACAGTATCAAACAGAGGTACGGCAATAGCAAGGAAAGGTACGGCAAAGGATACGACGGCATAAAACTTAAACAGTCCTAATATAGACATAGTCGCAAGCACATATCCCAAAAGAAGCGAGCCTGTATCGCCCATAAAAATCTTTGCGGGATTTAGGTTGTAGGGCATGAATCCTATGCACGCGCCGACAAGAGCGGCGAGGACGATTGCCACGCTGCTGTCCGAAACCATAAGTGCTATGACAAGCATAGTGAGACTGCTGATTGCCGAAACACCGACAGCAAGACCGTCAAGCCCGTCAATGAGGTTGACGGAGTTTGTTATACCGACAATCCAGATGATTGTTATAGGAATGGAAAAAACACCCAAAGTCAAATATTCCGTCGCGCTCCAGACAGCAGGATTTGCCAATATCTCGATTTTAACGCCATGCAGAACGGCAACAGATGCCGCGAGTATTTGAAAAGCGAGCTTTATCCATGCGTTCAGCGAAATCACGTCATCGACAGCGCCGGTTGCAACGATGATAACGCAGCCGAGCAGGATTCCCTGAAGCTGGCGGTCAATATCGACAAAGAGAAGAACGCTTAAAAGAAAGCCGAGAAAAATCGCAAGCCCGCCCATACGGGGAATGGGGTGATCGTGGATACGTCTTGCCTCCCCGGGAACATCCATAGCCCCGACTTTCTGCGCGAAAGCCTTGACAATAGGCGTTGCGGCGAAGCTTATGATAAACCCGACCGCAATTGTCAGCAATATTCTTATTGTAAGCTCTGAGGTTGTGAGCATAATAAAACTGTCCTTTCACTGCGCGGAAACCGAGCAATTAAAGTATTATTTTCTGAGAAGAAAAGGTTATCTTTCTATAAAGCCTACCTTTTTATACACCTTTCTCAGTGTCTTGTTTGCGGTATAGGCAGCTTTTTCGGCGCCTTGCTTGTAAATACCTTCAAGATATGATTTATCCGCAATAAGACGCTCAGCCTCCTCGCGAATCGGGCGCAGAAGCTCTACAACGGCTTCTCCGACCTTGGTTTTAAATTCGCCGTAGCCCTTGCCGCAGAATTCCTTTTCGATATCTTCAAAGTTTTCTCCCGTTGCTACGGAGTAGACCTGCATAAGGTTTGAAACGCCGGGTTTAGATTTAGGGTCACAGTGTACACAGGTATCACTGTCCGTTACTGCGCGCTTGAAACAGCGCATGATTTCATCCGGCTGCTGCATAATATAGATGCATCCGCCGGGGTCTTTATCTGATTTCGACATTTTGCTTTCCGGCGATGTGAGACTCATGATGCGCGCGCCGACCTTGGGGATATATGGCTCCGGCATTTTGAAGACATCACCGTAGATTCCGTTGAAGCGTGTCGCGATATCGCGGCAGATTTCAACATGCTGCTTCTGATCCTCGCCGACAGGCACGAGGTCCGTTTGATAAAGCAAAATGTCCGCTGCCATAAGCGCCGGATATGTGAAAAGTCCTGCGTTGATATTATCGGAGTTTTTGGCGCTTTTGTCCTTAAACTGCGTCATGCGCGAAAGCTCGCCAAACATGGTGTAGCAGTTTAATACCCATGCAAGTTCAGCGTGTGCGGGAACATGGCTTTGAACGAAGATTGTATTTTTTTGGGGATCAAGACCGCAGGCTATATACTGCGCGAGCTGGGCAATGGTACGGCGGCGCAGTTCCGCCGGATTTTGGCGTACCGTTATCGCATGCATATCTACTATACAGTAATAGCAGTTATAGCCATCGCAAAGCTCCACCCAGTTTTTAATGGCTCCGAGGTATGAGCCTAAGGTCAGGTCGCCGGAGGGCTGTATACCGCTGAATATCGTTTTTTTTACAAGTGCTTTTTCATCCATTTTATCTTACCTTCATTATCAATTATAGTCCAAGCTCTTTTGCCAGTTTTACAAAACCCGGAATTGAACCTTCTATTGTTTTCGGACTGACGCAATAGGCGATTCTGACATAGCCGGGGCAGGCAAATGAAGAGCCGGGAACAACGAGAATGTTGTATTTTTTTGCAAGATTGCAAAACTCTTTGTCATCACAGGGAGTTTTGACCCACATATAGAATGCGCCCTGAGGATATGCACATTCAAAGCCCGCTTCTTTCAGACCATTATAGAGCAATTTCCGGTTCGAGTCATAAGCGTCTATATCTGTTCTCTCGTCAAGGCATTTTGCGACAGCCCGCTGCATAAGGGAGGGGGCGTTAACAAAGCCCAGAACGCGGTTTGCTATGCAGGCGGCATCGAAGATGAGTGAAAAATCATCTATTTCCGAGGGAATGACAAGATAGCCGATACGCTCTCCGGGAAGTGAAAGAGACTTTGACCACGAATAGCCGACTATTGTGTTTTGGTAAAAGCCAGTCAGCCATGGAACCTCCACACCGTCATAGGCAAGCTCTCTGTAAGGTTCGTCCGCGAGTATGAAAATTGGGTGACCGTATTCCCGCTGTTTTGATTCAAGTACGGCGGCAATGCTCTTTATGGTCTCTGCGGAGTATACGACTCCCGTCGGATTATTCGGGGAGTTTATGATAAGAGCCTTCGTTTTCGGCGTAATGGCCTTTCGGACAGCCTCTGCATCCGGCTGAAAATCTGCGGTGTTTGCGGGAACAACGACAAGGACACCATCGTAATTATTTACGTAGTTGCCGTATTCAAGGAAATATGGCGCCAGAGCAAGAACCTCGTCGCCGGGATTTAAGAGGGTTTTGAGGATTACGTTAAGACCGCCTGCCGCGCCGACGGTCATAATAATATTGCCCGCGCCGAAGGAAGTTGCAAATCGTTTATTCAATGAAGCGGCGACCGCTTCACGGACATCGGGGTAACCGGCGTTGGACATATAGCCATGCACCATTGTCGGGGATTCGCTTTCAAGAATGCCGCAAATCGCTTCCTTTATCTTTTCGGGAGCGGGAAAATTTGGATTTCCAAGGCTGAAATCAAATACGTTTTCCCTGCCGTAAAGAGCCGCAAGCCTGCCGCCTTCTTCAAACATTTCACGCACAGCCGAATTGCGCTGCGTGAGCCCAAACATTTTTTCTGAAATATGATGTGTCATAATAGTATACCTCTCAGATGATCCGCTAATATTCTAATTTATAATTGTACCACGTTTTATCACAGCTTGACAATCCCTGCCATATAAAATATTATACTTGCATATGTATCATATTTGCGACACAAAGGAGAATATATAGAGTATGGATATGAAATGGTTTGAGGACATGGAGGCACGCATTCCGCGCGGTGAGGTAAGAACGCGCTTTGCCCCGAGTCCCACAGGATATATGCACGTAGGAAATCTGCGCACTGCTCTTTACACATATCTTATAGCGAGAAAGAACAATGGAAAGTTTATCCTTAGGATAGAGGATACAGATCAGGGAAGACTTGTTGAGGGCGCGACCGATGTTATATATAAAACTCTTGCCGATTGCGGTCTTACTCACGATGAAGGCCCCGATATCGGAGGTCCCGTTGGTCCTTATATACAGACAGAGCGGCGTGAAATTTACGGAAAATATGCGGAGCTCCTGCTCGAAAAGGGCGGAGCCTACCGCTGTTTCTGCCAAAAGCCGGAAAATGAAGAGCAAGAAAGCGAAGCCTTTAAAAAGCATGATAACCCATGTGCGCATCTCACAAAGGAAGAGTCCGATGCAAGGGCTGCTGCCGGAGAGCCGTTTGTCATCCGTCAGCGCATCCCGCACGAGGGAACAACGACCTTTCATGATGAGATTTTCGGCGTTATTACCGTCCCGAACGATACTCTGGACGAAAACGTACTGATAAAGTCAGACGGACTGCCGACCTATAATTTTGCGAATGTCATCGACGACCATCTTATGGGCATTACCCATGTTGTCAGAGGAAGCGAATATCTCGCCTCCACACCGAAGTACAATCTGCTTTACGAAGCCTTTGGATGGGAAGTTCCAAAATATGTTCATTGTTCCCCGGTTATGCGCGACCACCATAATAAGATGAGCAAGCGCCACGGCGATCCGAGCTATGAGGATCTCATCGCGCAGGGCTATCTTACGGACGCCGTTTTGAATTACGTCGCGCTGCTTGGCTGGAGTCCCGGGGGAGAGCAGGAAATATATTCGCTCAGCGAGCTCTGCGAGGTTTTTGATACAGCAGGAATATCCAAATCACCTGCCATTTTTGACATTGAAAAGCTGACATACTTCAATTCGGAGTATATAAAGGCGCTCCCGCCGGAACGCTTTGTGGAACTTTCCGAGCCATATATCCGTCAAAATATAAAGAACCCCGCCATTAATATATCACTTTTCGCGCCTCTGCTGCAGCCGCGTACAGACAAGCTTACGGATATTCCCGAAAAAATCGACTTTTTTGATGAGCTTCCGGACTATGGTATAGAACTTTATACCAATAAGAAATCCAAAACAGATGCGGCAGTATCACTTGAAATGCTGAATAAAGCACTGCCGGTTTTAGAAGCCATCGAAAACTGGAACGAGGAAAATATCCATAGCGCACTTGTTTCCCTTGCTGAAACGCTTGGAGTTAAAAATGCTATGCTTATGTGGCCTGTGCGCATATCCGTTGCCGGGAAGACAGTAACACCCGGAGGCGCTATTGAAATCTGCTATATTCTTGGCAAGGAAGAAACTATCAGACGTATGAGGGTCGGAATCGAAAAACTCAGCAGTTGAGTCCGGCCGTAAAACCATTTTACAGGAGGACGACATGAAAAATCTGAAAATATTAATGCTTACAGCCGCCATACTTTGCTCAGCCATACTTTCGGGCTGTGCAAAGAAACAGGAACCTGATATTACATCACCTACGCCCGATACCAAGGAAAGTCCCGCTGTATCTGAGACTCCTGAAGTATCCAATGAACCTGTCAAGGACTTTGTCATCAATGTTGAGGGCATGGAAGAAACGGTTTCTATGGAGCTGAAAGAATTTGATTTTTCCGCTTTAAATGGACCGAAAGTCAGTATCTATATTGATATGGAGAGATATCAGCTCGGCGAATTTGAGGGATATCAGATAGTTGTTCCCGTAGACAGCGGTGAAAATCCCATTGCTGATATGCAGATAGGCTTCCGGGCCGATAAGACGGTGGATGAGCTTGCACCCGATTTTCTCAGCGAAAGCTATGCCAACGAGTCTATTACCGATAACGGTGATGTAAAGCTTGATTCATATACGGCAAGAAACCTTGTCGGCAAAGGCGAAGGCACGCTGTGGAACGCTTACCTGATCCAGACGGATAACGGGGTTCTTGAGATTACAATCCGCACTGAGACAGAGGCAACGGAAGGACACGGAGCAAGACTTTTTGCCAGTGCAAAGACAATTAATATAAAATAAACCAATCATACAATAAATTGACACAATTAAAAACACCTCTTTTGTGACAGAATAACCACAAAAGGGGTGTTTATCTTTGCCTTGGAGATAAACACGGTAAATAGCAGTTTTACTCAATATTTAACGGAAAAAGAAACTGCTGGGCAAGACCCTCCGAAATGGGAGGGATAACGGATTGCGCAGTTTGGCGCGCGGGAGGTTGACATGAAGAAAAGTACAGCAATTACAATAATTACAATACTCGCCGTCATTGCCGTGGGGGGTACGGCTTGGGGAGTTGTAAAGATGCAGGAATCGGTAAGGAATGAAAGGTATATTTCGGCAAACTATCGCCACGCCTTTTCCGAGCTTGTGACAGGCATATCCGACATGGATACTGCTTTGCAGAAGAGTCTGCTCGTAACTTCACCATCAATGGCAGGTGCTGTGTGTACTGAAGTTTACGGAAAAGCGCAGACAGCGCAAATGGCGTTGGGCATACTTCCTTTTTCATCGACGGAACTTGAGAAAACGGCGAGCTTTATTGGAAGAGTGGGCGATTATGCTTATGCACTGTCCAGAAAAGCGTCTGCCGGAGAAAGTTTTTCTCAGGAGGAAAAAGACAATCTGCGTGCGCTTTCCGAAACGGCGTCTCTGCTTTCACAGAACTTCAAATCAATGCAGGATGAGATGGGAAGCGGACTCGTCGGCATCGATGAATACGCGAGAACCATTGAAAACTTCGACAAAAATGAGGGAAAAATCCTGCCTAAAACGCTTGGCGACGGTGTGAGCGTAGTGGAACAAGAATTTCCCGAGATACCGGCTCTCATATATGACGGACCGTTTTCAGAGCATCTAAAGGGTGTTAAGCCCCGTACGCTTGAAGGACAGGCTGAAATCGATGTCTCTGGCGGACGCAAGGCTGCTTCAAAGTTTTTAGGAATTCGTCCGGAATTGATATATCCCAATGGCGAAATGGGAGGAAATATACCCTCCTTCTGCTATGAGACAAAGATAAACGGCTCTCCCATAAATATATTGGTCAGCAAGCAGGGCGGCGTAGTATACGAGGTCATCGGCTCAAGGCTAATTGAGAAATCCGAGTTAAGCGCAAAGGAAGCGCTCGAAGCCGCAAAGAAGTTTTTGGAGCGCAGAGGCTACAGTAATATGCGCGAAAGCTACTACCTCATAAGTGATAATGTGCTTACAGCGAATTTTGCCTATATACAGAATGATGTTGTATGTTATGCGGATCTTATTAAGGTCGGTATAGCGCTGGATGACGGGTCTGTTCAATCCTTTGAGGCAAGCGGCTATATAACGGCCCATTATGAGCGCCAGATTCCTGCCGCCGCGGTTTCCGCAGAAGCGGCAAGGACTAAGGTACCGGAGGATGTCAATGTTCTTGGCACCGAGCTCACGCTTATACCCGACGAAGGGAAAAATGAGGTTTTGTGCCACGAATTTGAGTGCGAAGATGCGAACGAACAGCGTTATATCATATATGTAAACGCCCTTACGGGGGAGCAGGAGAAAATATTCATACTTCTGCAGGACGAAAACGGAACGCTGACAATATAGATATTGGACCTCCAAAAAAGAGCGCTGTCATTCATTTTTGAATAACAGCGCTCTGATCATGCATTCAATCGGATACTATTTCATGTATAATCCTACGATGTTCAGGTCTTTGTCCATGGAAATAGTGTAGGTAAGGCTTGCATTTTCATATTTGCAAATGAGAACGGCAACCGCATAATCCTTGTCTTCGGAGCTGTCCTTTTGCCCATAAACGGCTTCCGTTTTATATTCCAAAAACTCACCTGCCGCTTTCAACTGTGAATCCAATGCGCTTTCAAGCTGTTCCGCGGTGAGCTGATCCTGCAAATCTTCGCGCAGCTCTGCGGTTACTTCATCATAGCTGTATGTGTTTATGATATCGACGATTTCTTTTGCGCGGGCAATGACTTCGTCCTCCTTGTAAACTTCTGCCAGCTTGTTTGATGAGCAGGCGGCTAAGGAAAAAATGAGGGCGGCTGCTAAGATTGATGTCAAAATCTTTTTCATTTCTTTTCTCCTTTTATTTTTGCTGACTTAAGTAAAGGCGGTATGGAACAGCTGACTTTGCAGTCTAAATATTTCAAAATCGACTGTACGCCTGCGGGGAAAACTTCAAGAGGCATTTAAAGCACATACTCTAAATGCCTCTTGAAGCGGCGGATCAAACTCTTTTTATGCACAGTTAAAGCATTGAAAGGATTTTATCCTTTGGTACGACACCGACAGATTTGTTTCTGAGCTGACCGCCGATCAATACAACGAGAGTAGGTATGCTCATTACGCCGAAACGCCCTGCAAGCTCAGGTTCATCGTCAACATTGATTTTGCAGACCTTGATGTCGGTTCTTTCTTCCGCTATTTCGTCCACAACGGGGGAAAGCATGCGGCAGGGACCGCACCAACTTGCCCAAAAGTCTATAAGCACGGGTTTTTCGGAAGCGGTGACCTCGGTTTCAAAGTTTTGGCTTGTTACTGTGATAACTGACATGATGGTTCTCTCCTTTGCACTTTCGTCTTTTCTATTATACCCGAATATTATCTCATAAGATGCCTGAGTTTGGATAACACTTATAAAGGATCGTTATTTTTTAAAATAATAAGGCAGGGCTTTTTGATGGTGCGATCAAAGCGGTGATTTTTTTATTCTCCCGAACTGACGGGGGTATTCCGCCGGAGTTCTTCTGACCTTTTTTATTATGACCGCACTGTGGAAAATATCAGTTCCGGGGATATTATATTGCTTGACTTCGGGATCTGCACCGCCTAAAACAGAAATTGCGTTTGAGGCCTCTTTAAGCTCCTCGGTGCAGTCAGGACCTTTCATGGCTATAAAGACTCCGCCAATATGCACGAATGGCAGGCAGAGTTCACAAAGTATATTCAAACGGGCAACGGCACGCGATACGGCGATGTCGAAGCTGCCGCCTATATCGGGAACTATCTCTTCTGCTCTCGCGCTGATACAGTGAACATCGTCAAAGCCGAGCTTACGGCAGGTCTCAGAGAGAAAAGCAACGCGTTTTTTATGGCTGTCAAGCAGGGTGAGGGAAATATCCGGTTTTACAATTTTGAGCGGAAGACCGGGGAAGCCTGCGCCTGTTCCTATGTCTATGACGGAAGCGCCAGAAAAATTATATAGTGAACACAGGGCGGCGCAATCCAGAAAATGAAGACGGGCAGTATCCTCCTCGCCTGTGATGGCAGTTAGATTCATAACCGCGTTTTGCTCTGTAAGATAGTCATAGTATATTTTAAAACGGCCGTACATTTCATCAGTAAACGGGAGCTTTAAAGTCTCGAAGCCGTCTTTTAAAGTTTGCTGCATATATTCCTCCGAATATTGGGGAAATGTTATCGCGGTTTATGTTTTCCCTCTGAATTTCTGCCCGCATTTCGGGCAGGTAATATTAATTTTTCCCTTTCCGCGGGGAAGTCTCAGGCGGCTCCGGCAGTCCGGACAAGTAAAAAACTTGTATTGCTTTGACTGCTGTCTGCGGTATTGCCACTGCGCGAATGATTCTTTTATATCGCCTGCTATGTGCGTGAAGCGGTAATTTTCCTCTCTGCGCTTTGCCAGATTCTTTGAAAAAATGCGCCAGATAGCATAAAACATTATCAGCAGCGCGAACATCATGAAAATGGGAGAAAAGCGGGTAAAGGCATTTAATATAACGGACAGAATTATAAGAGTGATACTGAGCTTGTCAAGACCATTTCTGCCTGCCATGGTCTCCTGCAGTCTACTAATAAACATTGTGGATTTTCCTCCTTGGAACACGGAAAAGCTGTTTGTTTATACATGAAGCGGACAATTTGGTACCTGAGCCGTGAAAACAGGGCGTATCATACGATACGCCCTGTAATAATATCATATTTTTTCCTATACGTCTACAGATTATGCATAGAAATCATGTTCTCCTATTGTGGAGACATAGACACGCGTGTTGGTAAACCATGAAGTTAAGCCGACCTCCGGGTTTACAAAATAAATCGAGTTTCCGACTATGTTGTAGCCCTCAAGGCAAATCTTAGCCGCCACAACGGATTCCTCATTCGGTTCTCCGTATATGCTTCCGGTTTGGGTAACAGAGAACTGAACGCCGTATTTTGCATCGAAAATTACCCCGTAGATAGTATCAGGGCAGGTAGGGTCTGCAACGCGGTTCATAACGACATTTCCGACACCGATTTTGCCTTCAAGGGACTGGTTTCCCGATTCTGCGTTAATCAAATGGGAAAGCCAGTACAAATCCTGCTTGTCGTAGAAAGCATCACCGTTTTCAAAAAGCTGGGGCCTGTCCGCATTAAGGCTTACAGAAGCGGTGACTTCATCCCATGAAACTTCGACCTGATAGATTTTTGCCAATTCGCGGACGGGCGCAGCAACGGAACCGTCAAGGTTCAGAATGCCGTAGGGAACATATAGGCAGCGGTTGTTGACCGTTATATATTTGTTGCCCACAGATGCAGTTAATTCAAGACCTTCACCGGTTACCGATACTGTACCTGTTTCCCCGTCCCATACGATATTTGTTTGTTCTCCGATGGATTCAAAGAACGTTTTCAGCGGTATGTATGTAGTATCTTCAACCCTAATTCCATCGGACATTTTTATGCCGTTTATATACATGGGCACAACTTCGCTGTAAGAAGAACTGCTTGTATCACTGTCTGTGATTTCGGCACTCGCAAAGCCGCTCGCCATACTGGCAACCAAACAAATAGCGCATATCATGGATATTCGATTTTTGAATAATTTTTTCATAATACGCTCCTATTTTACACTTTCGGTTGATTAGGGATAGTTGCGGTATTTTGATATTGTGACATAATTATATTCATTTTAACGCCTAAAATGCAATAGGAAATTTGTACAAAGTGACATAGGTGAAATAATGTAAACTAAACATATGCGCAAAATAGTGGCGAAAAACCCTGTGTATTCAATGCTTTGCCACTAAATGTTGTATGTGCGTATTGACGTATTTGTTTTGAAAATACTGCTGACCTATGGGGGGGTACCTTGAAAAATGCAAGAAGGTTGTCAATAATTTTGCATTATGTAAAGCATTTTTATTCATGAGCGCGGTTATGTGTGCTATTGTTTCAGCGCCCGTTTGTATTCTGAAAGCCAAAATGCCTCATAAGGGGAATCAATGCGGGGACAAGCGCATAAAAATAAATGATACGAAAAGAAGAAGGAGGGACGCCTTGAATATCAAAAAGAGTTTTGCCACTGCGGTCGTGATTATCGCGGGAGTATATGCAGCAACGTCAATTGGCTCCAACCCTCATATAAGGGAGTTTGTTGACAAACTTGCACAGGACGGAAAGCTAATGACCGCCGGACTGAGCCTTGAACTCGGCCATGATGCAGACGATAACAGTGATGAGCCGGAAAAAACTGAGGAAGAAAAAAACGAACATAACGCAGACTTTAGTCCTGATGTATCGTTTCCGCCTTTCCCGTCTGAAATAGTTATATCAAGCACCGAAAAAACCGAGCCTGTTGAAAACAACATTCCGGCAATAGTCCCCACTACTATAAAAGGCGGAATGCTCATTACCAACAATACGAGCTATGAGCTTGACATGAGCTCTCTCATATCCGCCGGGACATCAGTACGCTTACCCGCTGAAGGCCCGCAAATACTTATAATACATACACACGGAAGCGAGGCGTATACGCCTGACGCGATAGATAGCTATGAACCATCGGACAATTTCAGAACTGAGGACAAAAATTACAATGTAATTCGCGTAGGGGATGAGCTTACAGCGTGTTTTGAAAGCTACGGACTGAATGTAATACACGACAGAAACATATACGATTCCCCGAGCTATATGGGAAGCTATCCAAGAAGCGGCGAAGCCGTTGAAAAATATCTTAAAGAATATCCGGGCATTTCTGTGGTAATTGATCTGCACCGGGATGCGATAGGAAACGGAGATGTTGTGTATAAGACTGTTGCTGAAGCGGATGGGAAGTCATGTTCGCAGATCATGCTTCTTGTTGGAACGGGAGAAAACGGGCTTGAGCATCCGAACTGGAGGGAAAATCTGAAATTTGCGCTGTATCTCCAATCTTCCGTTGTAAGCAAATATCCAACACTGCTCAGACCCATAGCATTGAAAAAAGAACGTTATAATCAGCAGCTTACAACAGGATCCCTCATTTTGGAGGTTGGAAGCAGCGGCAACTCTTTAAGTGAAGCTCTCAATGCGATACGGCTGTTCGCAGACGCGGCGGCGCCGGCACTGAAGGAGCTTTCGGGATAAACGGAAAACATATAGGTGTATACAATATTATATATTGTTTATTGAAGATTTATAAAAGCTAAGATAAAAAGCAAATACTGCATGATTTTAAAAATTTTGCTTTGACTTTGTTTTTGCAGAAACGCATGAATAGTTTTTACATGGAAGAGAAGAAGTTTTTTGAGATTTTTTATTTGCTGACCGCGAATAATTGTACCATTCAAGGACGATACTTATTTTGTCGGCATTTCAAATGACATAATAAGGAGGAGCAAGCATGAATATCGGTGACATCATGACTGAACGCGTTATTTCTATTTGTGAGGATGAGCCTGTATTTGCGGCAGCGAGACTTATGAAGCAAAACAATGTAGGCGCGCTTCCTGTCCGCGATGAAAAAGGAAAACTGAAAGGGATTGTTACGGACAGAGACATCGTTCTCCGATGCGTGGCGTCAAACGCCAGCCTGCAAGATGTGAGGATAGGTGAGATTATGTCGCGGAATCTCGTGACGGCATCTCCGTTTGAGGATGCTGAAAAGGCAATTGAGCGTATGGGGCAAAGCCAGATACGCCGTTTGCCGGTTACAGATAACGGCGTTTTGGTCGGTATCGTTGCATTGGGTGACATAGCAAGAAATGTTGAATTTGAAATGGAAGCTGCGGAGGCTCTCAGCGAGATTTCCGCTAATTTCAGAAGAAGATAGCTTATTTCATAAATAGAATACCTTGATGCTTGATGTGCGTCCTGACCCGGACTTCACTCCACATTTTCGCCTTTAAAGGAGATGCGTTTTGAAGATATATATGTTAAGTCAGGACGCGCATTAGGTGTGCAGTTATATGCCGGCTGCGGCAGCGGTAAGCAGAGGACCCATGTCGGCATATATGGAGTTGAACTGCTCAAGAGGCAAAGGATTTTCACCTAAGCCCATCTCAATGGTGAAGCCCGGGCGGTTGAATTCCTGTATGAACCAGTCTTTATATCCGGCGTTATCGCTGACAGGAGGAGTCTCGGAAAGAGCGTATCCGCTTGCCTCGGAGAGTCTCATGCCAAGTTCTCTTGCTCCGGGAGGGTCGAAATTTGCAAATTTCCAGTATATTACTTCACCTTGCGAATGAAGCGCGAGGATGACATTAGGCGAAAGCGAGCGGGTAAACTCTGCAAGAGCACGGCTTTCGGGCGCTGAAAGAGGTGCGCTGCCGACATAATCTCTGGGTGCGGGGCTTGTAAAGCCCTGCGCAAATTTGATTTCCCTCGCCTTTTCCCAGTTCGCGGGATACTGAAGATTTAAATCTGTGCCCTCGATGTTGGCTTTCCAGCCGGAAGGAAAGGGGATTGACGGATAATTTCCTGCAATTCTTCTTGCTGTTTCATAGTAATTTCCGCTTGAGATTCTTCCGAGGACAAGGTCTACACCATCAGGGTTAACGAGCGGAGCAAAGCATAGAGTGTTGTTGTTTAGAAGATCTCTTGCGTAATAATCGCCTATGCGTCCGTTATTGGACGCCGCTTCAAAAAGCTCATTCATGAATTTTAAAAGTACAAGCGTTGTAAGCCATTCGTTTGCATGGTGGGATGCGCTGAAAAAAACGCGCCTGCTGCCGTTTCCTACACATATATAAAGTAATGGTCTTCCCATAACGCTTCTGCCGAATTCGGACAAGTACACAAAAGGGTATTTTCCCGCGAGTCTGTTCATTTCGGCATAGATGCTATCAGAGTATGGCAGATTTGGCAGCCCATTCGTGTTAAAAAGGCTTCGGTTTCCATTTGGATTTTGATAATAGGAAAAACATCGCCTCATAATAAAAACCTCCAGTCAGTAAGTAATTTCCTATAATGAGATTTATATAACAAAAGAAAAACAAAGAAAAAATTACCTTTTTTACGCCGCCCTTTATATTATGCGGGAAATTTCGAAAAGGTAATTATGATAGATTTTGTTACATGAATTCGTGCTTATTTTGCTCGCTGCCGAACATAATGTTATTGCGGTTAAAAAAATCGAAAAGCGGGGGAAGCAGGGATGAATTTAAAAAAGAAAGAAAAATACAAAATCGCTTTTGTTTCGGCAGCACTTATAATAAGCGTGTTTTCACAAACTGTCCCAGCACAGGCGAAAATGGATAAAAAGCTTGTTCCTATGGGATGTACAATTGGGATACAGATGTTTACAGACGGAGTTTTGGTTGTTGGCTTATCAGCAACGCAGAATGGCTCGGCTCCGTCGCCGGGAGCAGTGGCAGGCATATTGCCGGGTGACCTGATAACAGCTCTCGGTTCTGATAAAATCGGTTCGGCCGATGATTTCAAAGCAGTCATGTCGAAGCTTACGGACGAGCCTGTTTCGGTAACTGTACAAAGAAATGGTGAAACGCTGCAAATGACTTTGGTGCCGAATATGAACGGCGGTTCTCCGGAATTGGGGCTGTGGCTCCGAGACAATGTCGCGGGAATAGGAACGGTGACCTTTTATGATCCTCAAACAGGTATGTACGGGGGTCTGGGGCATGGCATCAACGATATAGATTCAGGCGTGATAATGCCTTTGGGAAGAGGGGATATATTCCGTTCGACCGTTGTCGAAATCAAAAAGGGCTGTGCGGGCGTACCCGGTGAACTCTGCGGAGATTTCAGCGCACAGAACACTTGCGGAAATATTCTTAAAAATACGCACTGCGGAATTTTTGGAACCCTTTTTTCCGGCAAACCTGATGGAAGCAAGGCAATGCCTGTTGCATCAAGCGAAGAAATAGTGCTCGGAAAAGCAACGATTCTGGCTAATATCACAGGAAGTGATACAGAGGAATTTGAAATTGAGATAACAAGGGTCTACAGGGGAAGCAATGACAGCAGATGTCTTATGCTGTGTGTGCGGGATAAAAGACTTCTGGATAAAACGGGAGGCATAGTTCAGGGAATGAGCGGCAGTCCTATTATTCAGAACGGCAAACTTATCGGCGCCGTGACCCACGTGATGGTCAATGACCCCACAAAGGGCTTCGGTATATCAATTGAAAAAATGTTGAATGAAGCCGGCGACTTGACCTTGAATAAGGCGGCTTAGCAATAAAATGGGTTCCGCAAACGTGTTTCGTTTGACGGAACACATTTTATTAAATGCAAATTTATTAACATTATTTAAGAATATTATGGAAACCACTTGAAAATACATTGCGCAAGGAATACAATGTACTTCAATGGGTTGATTATAAAAAATACCTTTGAAAAATTTATTTTTATGATTGAAAACAGTGCAAAAAGGGAGGGAGAGGGGTAAAAATATTGCACAATTAGAAAAAGGTTATTATGTCAAGTATTCATATATCCAGCGAGTTTTTTGCAATAAAATAGTGTAAGTATTTGTCGATTGATAAAAAAGTATGTCCGTTTTGGCGATTTAGTCGAGTAGAGTCGAATTATGTAAACAAAAAGCTGTTATTATTTTACACTTTCTTGTTGCACTTTGGGGTAAGATATGGTAAATTATACTCGTTTGGCGGTGTTTGTGCTTAAATATAGAGATGGCCTACCGTATTTGAAAAATAACGGAGGGAATATTATGGAAACCAAATCAAAAGTACTAATCGCAGATTCCGGGGAGGATTTCCGTTTTCTGATGGCGGACACTATATCTTCGGAGGAAGACATGACAGTTGTTGGAACTGCCGGAGATGGAATTGAGACACTTGCTTTGATAGAGCAGAAGCATCCTAATGTGATAGTAATGGATCTTGTGCTTACGAAATTAGACGGGTTGGGAGTTTTACATAAGCTGTCTCAGATGAATCAAAAACCGGCAGTAATCATAGTTTCCGGATTTTTTAACGACCATGTAGTTCAGGAAGCCGCGGAACTGGGAACATATTATTTTATGCCTAAGCCCTGCGATGTTCCAGCACTGCTGAGTCGTATTCGTCAAGTAACAGCTGTCAACCGAACAGCCAATTCCGGTAATACCAAGCAGCAGGGAGTTGAAATGTATAGAAGAGAAGATAACCTTGAAGCGGTTGTCACCGAGGTTATACATGAAATCGGCGTTCCTGCGCACATCAAAGGATATCAATATCTCAGAGAAGCGATAATACTTACCATAAATGACATGGACATAATAAATTCCGTGACTAAAGTTCTCTATCCGACTGTCGCCAAAAAATTCTGCACTACACCGTCGAGAGTTGAAAGAGCGATCCGCCACGCAATCGAAGTCGCATGGGACAGAGGCGATATTGAAACATTGCAGAAATTTTTCGGCTACACTGTCTCAAATGTAAAAGGCAAACCCACAAACAGTGAATTTATAGCAATGATTGCCGATTGTCTTAGCCTTCGCCGCAAAGTTGCGGAAAGGTAATTGAAAAAACTTAAATACTTTTTGTAATATGGTGCGATTGGCCATTCTAAGCTGCCAATGCATGAAATACGCTCTGCACGGAATCTAAGTGCGGAGCGATTTTTTTGATTGTTAAGCGTATAATACTTTAAGCTCATATATCCATTGAACGCTTTTGATGATTTATGGTAAAATGACTGTAGGATACTACGCTTTTCCATAAGCTTTAGGATTTTTTGACCGGGCAAACCGGCGGAGGACAGCATGAAAGGGATTAAAAGCGAAACGGGCGAATTTCTGCGCGATATATTGATGCATCCAGATTTGACTGATATTCAGATGCTTACAGAGCAGTTTATGTCTGAAATGGAAAGGGGATTGCGCGGTGAGGCATCCTCGCTGAAAATGATACCCACTTATATTTCGGCAGACGGAGCACCGCCGGATGATGTTCCTGTCATTGCGATAGATGCAGGAGGAACAAATCTGAGAATTGCTCTCGTGGTGTTTTTAAACGGTGTTCCTGTTATTTCTCGCGTTGAAAAGTATGAAATGCCGGGGAGCCGGACAGAAGTGTCGTCTGATGAATTTTTTGATGAGCTTGCCGAAAAAATACTGCCCTTTACTGAAAAAAGCGAAATAATCGGATTTTGCTTTTCTTATCCCGCTGAGATTTTTCCCAATCGGGACGGGAAGATACTGTGCCTTACAAAAGAGGTTTGTGTTACAAATGCAGAGGGACTCGTTATAGGTTATGAACTTTTGAAAAAACTTCATGACAAGGGTGCTGAAAAAAATTTTAAATTTACGCTTCTCAATGATACTGCAGCAAGTCTTATGGGCGGTGTCGCGGTGAAAAAGCATGACGGATGTGACGGGCTCGCGGGACTTATCCTTGGAACGGGAAATAACACCTGCTATGTTGAAAAAGGTGAAAAAATTCTGAAGCTGAACGGCGCACAAGACATGATTATCAATTGCGAGTCAGGAAATTTTTCTAAAGCACTCCGCGGTGTTTCAGATGAGATGACGGATGAGTCCTCCGAAAATCCCGGGGAATATCTGTTTGAAAAAATGCTAAGCGGAGTTTATCACGGAAAGGTCATAACCAATACAGCAGTGCTCGCTTCGCGCAAAGGGCTGCTGTCCAAAGGCTTTGAGGAAATCGATCCTCCGTTTACGACTCCCGAGCTGGATGATTTTCTCAGAGGCAAAAATAACCGCGTGTTGCAAATGTGCAGCGGAAATGACCCCGAAGTTTTGAGGGAAATAATCGATCTCAGTTTTGAAAGGGCAGCGAAGCTTGTTTGTGCCAATGTAGCCGCTCTTTGCCTCCACTGCGGCGCTGGAAAAAACTCAAAGCATCCTTTCTGTGTTTTCGCGGAAGGCTCTGCATTTTATAATTCCCTTTTGTTTAGTGAAAAGCTGCAAAAGTATGTAAAAAGCTATATAGAGGACAGGCTTTCGCGTTTTGTAATTTTTAAGCGTGCCGAAAACCTTACTCTTACCGGAGCGGCATTGTCTGCACTGCTCAATTGATGAGATATATAATGTTTACATTTCAGGGAAAGCGTGGTACAATATCCTGTAAAACATATTACCAAATATATATCTAAGGATGAACCATTTATGCTTGAAAAGCTTAAAGAAATTGAAGAAAAATATATTGAGATAGAAAGACGCATGACTTTGCCGGAGGTGTATTCGGATGTTTCCGCATACGCAAAGCTTGCCAAAGACCAAAAGGAGCTTACTCCCGTTGTTGAGACATACCGCCGTTTCGTGAAGTATCGGAATACCGCAGATGAGGCGAGGAAGCTTCTTGATGCCGGAGTTGACGACCCAGAATTCAAAGAAATGCTTCGCGAGGAGCTTGAAGATGCAAAGCAGCAGATGGAAAAAATCGAGGAAGAGCTGAAAATACTTCTGCTTCCGAAAGACCCCAACGACAGCAGGAATGTCATTGTTGAAATCCGAGGCGGCGCGGGCGGCGAGGAAGCTGCGCTGTTTGCATACAACCTTTACCGCATGTATTCCATGTACGCCGAGTCAAAGCGCTGGAAATCCGAGATTGCTTATATCAATGAAACAGAGATAGGCGGAATCAAGGAAGTCAGTTTCGTAATAGAGGGCGAAGGAGCATACTCACGCCTCAAGTTTGAAAGCGGCGTCCACCGCGTCCAGCGTGTTCCCGATACCGAGGCTTCGGGACGTATTCATACAAGCACCGTTACGGTCGCTGTCCTCCCTGAAGTGGACGAGCTTGAATTTGAAATAAATCCCTCTGATTTGCAGATAGACACATTTCGCGCAAGCGGCGCCGGCGGTCAGCACGTCAACAAAACCGAGAGCGCTATTCGCATCACACACCTGCCGACAGGCACTGTAGTTGAATGTCAGGATGAGCGCAGCCAGCACAAAAACCGTGAGCGCGCCATGAAGATACTTGCTTCACGCCTTTACGAGGCAGAACAGGAAAAGCAGAACGCGGCTCTGGCAGCCGAGCGTAAGAGCCAGGTCGGAACAGGTGACCGCTCTGAACGCATACGCACATATAACTTTCCGCAGGGGCGCGTGACCGATCACCGTATAGGATTGACGCTTTACAAAATTGAACAGATCATGAACGGCGATTTGGACGATATAATCGATGCGCTTGTGACCGCCGATCAGGCTGAACGAATGAAAGCTGCAGCGGGAGAATAATAGTATTCGGAGAAGCGAAAATGGAAACACAGATATTAAACGGCATGGTTTCTGCGGCGGCAGATATCTTAAAATCGGGAGGACTTGTTGCAGTTCCAACGGAGACAGTTTATGGACTTGCGGCAAACGGCTTCGATGAAGATGCTGTTTTGAAAATATTTGAAGTAAAGGGAAGACCGGAAAATAAGCCTATAAGTCTTATGGTTTCAGACCGGAATGCGATAGATGTGCTTTGCGAGGATATTCCTAAAGCGGCATATGCCCTTGCGGAAGCGTTTTGGCCGGGTCCGCTCACAATCGTTTTAAAATCAAAAAAAATGATTCCGAATATCGTTCGCGCAGGCGGCGAAACAGTCGGGCTCAGATGTCCCGACCACCCGCAGCTTCAGGAGCTTCTGCATAGCATTGATTTTCCTCTTGCCGCACCTTCGGCAAACCCGTCGGGAGAGAAAAGTCCCGTAACAGCGCAGGAGGTCTTAGGTTATTTTAACGGCAAGATCGATGGAATAATCGACGGGGGAGAATGTGCGGTCGGCAAGGAATCAACGGTTATTGATTTGACGAAAACTCCATACACTATACTGCGCGAGGGCGCGGTTTCTAAAAAAGATATTTCTATGGTGCTGGCGGCTTCGATGACCATTATAGGAATTACAGGCGGAACAGGCTGCGGAAAGACAACGGCGCTCAATGTCATAAGGAATATGGGCGGTCTTATTATAGACTGTGACGAGGTGTATCACAGGCTGCTGAACGAAAGCGGTCCCATGCTGGACGCTATCAACGAGAGATTTCCCGGCGCTGTTCCGGGGGGGACGCATGACACCAAGGCTTTGGGAGAAATCGTTTTTTCTAATGCCGAGGAGCTTCGGGCCTTAAACACGATAACTCACAAATTCGTTGGAGAAGAATTGGGCAGACAACTGTTTGACTGGGCAAACCATGGCGGCGAACTTGCCGCTATTGATGCTATAGCGCTTATAGAGGGCGGGATATCTAATATTTGCAAGGCGACCGTTGGAGTTGTTGCCCCAACGGAGATGCGTATCGAGCGGCTTATGAAACGCGAAAGTGTTTCGCACGAATATGCGGCTCTTCGTGTGTCGGCGCAGAAGCCTAACGAGTTTTTTGAGGAAAACTGTGACTATATCGTTTCCAATGACAGTACGGAGGAAGCGTTTAAAGATAAATGCAGACAGATATTTGAAGATATAATTAGGAGGTAGCAGGAATGACAAAGGAAAAATCAGAAAGAAAAGACAAACTCTTTTACCAGCAGAAAAATGGCTATGATCTTATAGATAAAAAGGAACTGGAGCTTGTTGAATCTTATTGCAAAGGCTATATAAGCTATTTAAACGGTGCAAAAACCGAGCGGGAAGCCGTTGCATCCGGAATAAGGCTTGCCGAGGAAAGAGGATTTGTGCCTTATAAAACAGGCATGGAGCTTAAACCGGGCAGCAAGGTTTATTTTTCAAACAGGAGCAAGGCGCTTATGCTTGCGGTAATCGGGAAAAAGCCGCTCTCCGAAGGTTCAATTATCGCCGCAGCCCACGTTGACAGTCCCCGTCTTGACTTAAAGCAGGTTCCGATGTATGAGGACAACGAGATATGTTATTTAAAAACGCACTACTATGGCGGAATTAAAAAATACCAGTGGCTCACGATTCCGCTGGAGCTTCACGGCGTAGTTGCGCTGAAAAACGGCGAGCTTGTGGACATCTGCATAGGCAAAGACAAATCAGACCCGATTTTCCAGATTACAGACCTTCTGCCGCATCTTAATAAAGAGCAGAGGAAGAAGTCGGCAGAGGAATTTGTGCCCGGCGAAACACTCAACATCGTAATAGGTACAATTCCCGACAAAGAGGACGTTTCAGATAGAGTAAAGCTTGCCGTTATGGACATTCTTAATCAAAAATACGGCATAACAGAAGAGGATTTCCTTTCTGCAGAACTTACCGCCGTTCCCGCATATGAAGTCCGCGAGGTTGGTTTCGACAGAAGCCTGATTGCCGGCTACGGTCACGATGACCGCGTCTGTGCATATGCGGAGCTTGCCGCGATACTCGAAACCGAAAATCCCGAAAAAACAGCGGTATGCATACTTGCTGACAAGGAGGAAATTGGTTCAGAGGGCGTTTCGGGCATGAAGAGCATGGCGTTTGAGCGCTTTATGGGCGACCTCTGCGACACGCAGGGCGTAAAGCTTACCCATTGCTTCGCAAACAGTCTCTGCATCTCTGCGGACGTTACAAATGCCTTTGATCCCGTTTATCCCGATGTTTCGGAAAAGCGCAACGCCGCAAAGATAAATTACGGAATGAGCATATGCAAATTTACGGGACACGGAGGAAAATCCGAATCCAATGATGCTTCAGCGGAAGTTGTTGCACGACTGCGCCGTATATTTGCGGAAAACAATGTCGTATGGCAGATGGCGGAGCTTGGAAAGGTCGATCAGGGCGGCGGCGGTACGGTTGCTATGTATATGGCAGAACGCGACATTGACACGATCGACGCGGGCGTACCTGTTCTCTCCATGCACGCTCCTTATGAAACTGTATCCAAATTTGACTGCTACATGACCTACAAAGGCATCAAAGCAGTTTATGATGAAAAGTAAGCACTGATAGAGTAAATAAATCCCCCGTTTTTGCACAGACTAAGGCAGAAACGGGGGATAAATGTATGCGAGAGGACTATAAATACGAATCTGAAAAGCGTGATGATTCTGACGATAATAATATACAGTCGGAAAGTATAAATCAATACAGCAGCGTCGTGATTGGACCCGAAGCAAGCTCAATACACTGCCTAACAATCGTGGGGCAAATTGAGGGTCATCAAATTTTGCATGAGAGCACGAAGACCACAAAATATGAGCATATCATGCCAATCATTGCCGCCGTTGAGGAGAGCAAAGACATCAAGGGCTTGCTCGTACTGGTAAACACTGCGGGAGGAGATGTTGAGGCAGGTCTTGGCATTGCGGAGCTTATCGCAGGAATGAAAAAACCTACTGCATCCATTATTTTGGGGGGCGGACATTCGATCGGCGTTCCTCTTGCCGTAGCCGCGAAGAGAAGCTACATTGCTCCATCTGCCGCAATGACTATCCATCCGGTAAGGCTAAATGGGGTCGTCATAGCCGTTCCGCAGAGTTTCAACTATTTTGAACGGACTCAGGAGCGGGTGGTAAAATTCATAATCAACAATTCCCGCATTTCAAGAGAGACGCTTTTAGATTATATGATGCGCACGAGTGAGCTTGCAAATGATGTGGGGAGTGTAATAGACGCAGAGGATGCCGTTAAATGCGGTCTGATCGACTGCATAGGCTCGCTGTCCGATGCACTCTCATATCTGCACTCAGAAATAGAAAAAAGCGAAAACTGAAAACAGCAAAAACACGCGGTAAGGGATTTTTGTCCTTTACCACGTGTTTTTATATAGGCTATTTATGCTTGCTGTCTGAGTGGGAGGTGAATATGGATTTCTTGGTTTCATCCTGACTTTCACGCGGCAGCCGTTTTTCCCAATACCATATGAAAGCAACCACAACAATTGAGATGAGTGCAGTGAAGACAATAGTCACTATTCTTTTGGCAACGGGTTTTAACACTATAAGTTCGCCTGAGGGAGGGGCGCTGAAAATAAGATAGCTGCCATCGCGAACAGATCTCAAAACCTGTACTTTACCCTTATCAGCATAAGCAATTTTTGCATCCCTTATATCGTCACAGCGAAGCTGAAGCTTATATTTTTGGTTTTTATGCTCTATTTCGTCTTCAATCGAATATGCATAGGCTCTGACAGATTCATATGCCGGACCGGCAGAGCCCGAAGGCTCTGCTTCGGAAAGCGTGATATAAGCTTTGTCTGAAAATTCACCCTCCGCACGAATAATGGGAGAATCTCCGCCTGAGGACAAAACTTTTATCCAAGGCTTGTATACGGCATTGACGGTTTTACTTCTTAAAATGTCTTCAGTTTCGAAGTCCTCCCAAGCGCCGAAGAATCCGTTTCTGCTTGGAACCGATGGGATATCTTTTGTCTTTAATGATTTCCCGTATTCTACGGGCACACGGCTGACAAGTTTCCCATCTGCAAGAAAATCAAAGTGCAGTTCTGAAAAGAAGTCCGGTGTATCCTCAAGTTCGACGAACTCTGAATAGGGGAGAGGATATGCCCTTTCCTCATAACTGACGCCGTCGATTCCGGCAAGTCCCTCTTCAACGAAGATATTAGAAACTATTTCTCCGGAAGCTTTTCCTGCAATAGCTCCCAGATATTCGCCGCTGCTGTAAAGACGGACCATTGCGCGGCAATTTGCAATATTTGCCCCCGAGCCTGCGATACCGCCGACCTCATCGTTTCCTTTAAGGTCAGACAGAACATTACAGAGGATTATACTTCCCTCCGAGGAGCCTGCAATGCCGCCGCATTTTGCGCCGTTTTCCGCACTTACGCCGGCGGTGTTTTCAGACTTATAGACTGCGCCGATGCTGCTTTTGCCGACTATGCCCCCTGCACATTCGTTTTTAGCAACTATCTCACCCGAGTTTGAACTTAGCATTACAAGAGAACGAAACAGCATTCTTGTGTCGATCCAAGAACTGTCCGGCATAGCGTAATCCTCTTCGGGATCACTGCCTGTTTCCATAGCCATAATACCCGCTATACCGCCGGCATTTTTATTTGCGCTTATTGCTCCGTTGTTTCGGCAGGAAGATACCTGACCCGGTTTTTCTTCGGACTCAATATCAGATGAAACAATTACAGATGAATAATCGGGCGTATCGAGCATTGCTGATACAGCCTTTCCTATTGCGCCGATTTGTTCATGGGCAGAGTTTAAAGCTGTGCTTAAATCATTTTTGCTATATTTTGAATTCTCTGCAATATCGTCAAGACAGATGCTTATGATGTTAAGCTGTGCATAGACGACACCGAAAGTTTTTCCAAACCTGTCGCCCGCACTGCGCAGAAATCCGTAGAGAAGGCTGTCGATTTTATCGGTTTCGGTGCTGATAATATCAAGCTGCACTGCCGTTCCGGTTGAAAACTCTGTAAGGGCTGTCTGCAAATGCTTTGACGAGCCTGTTATAAGCTGTATGGACTGGGATGTGCCGGTTTCATTTGCGCTGATACCGAGACTCTTATCAATTGCTTTTACCTGAGTGTTTACTGTATTGAGTGCGTCTGCAATTTTCTTGAACGAAGCCGAAATAATGTCGTTGTCTGCGCCGTCAACATTGTATTCCTTCAGAAGCTTTCTGATTTCATCGAATTTTCTAAGCTCTGTAAGGTCGTTTTGCTGCATGATGCCGCCGATGCCGGAAGAAAGACTTTCAAGATTTCCCGATGCCTCGGTAATATCATTAAGTGACTGATTTATGATATCTAACTGTGATGTGATAGTGTCTATATTGTCCTTTACATTTTCCGATGCTGCACCTATATTATTAAGTTCTCTATTTGTAATTCCAAGCTCGGTGTTTGATGCCTCTGTAAAATCACTGACGTAATCATTGATTTTTTCAGTTGCGGCATTTATTTTCCTAAGGGATTTATATAGGTTTTGAAAAGTGTTTTTGACTTCCGGACTTGATGCATCGTCTTCTTGCTTTATCGCATTTTCAATCAGACTGACAGCGCTGCTTATTTCGTCACCGCTCTCAAGTGAAACATCAAATGATTTTTTCACGCTGCCGGCAAGCTCATCGAGCGCGGTGTTCAGTGCTGTAAGCTCCTTTACGAGGGCTTCTTTTTTTACCTCATCACAGATGAGCGCTATGTTCGGCTCAAACTGACCGACAATTCCGCCAACATCTTTGCGTCCTGAGATATCGGCTGAATTTTCGCATCCCGATATTATCCCTTTCTGCGTACCGGCAATGCCGCCTATGTTATAACCATAATTTTTACTGCCTATTTCGCTTTTGTTGGTGCAATTTCTTATAATGCCAGTGCTTTGCCCCGCAACACCGCCTGTATTGGCAAATACAGGCGCAGAAGAGCCTGTATCGGCTTGAGAAAGAGCATTAGATGTGTTGATTTTTCCGTTGTTTGTACAATTTTCAATGACACCGTCATTATAGCCTGATATTCCGCCCGTATAAAGATTTCCTAATACGTCCAAATTTGAGATGCAGTCCGATATTACGCCGCTTGAAGAATTATGGCCTGCGATACCTCCGACGTATGTATCTCCGCTTATTGTGCCGCTGACGGAGCAGGAGCTTATTGTGCCGGAGTTTTTGCCGGCTATCATACCTATCGAGCTTGCGATGCCTTTTGGAGAGACGGAACCGGAGACATTCAGATTTTTTACGAGGGCACCTGCTTCAAGCGAACGGAAAAGTCCCTTATTAGAACCTTTTGAAACTATCTCAAGACCTGTGATGCTATAATTTTGTCCGTCAAATGTTCCGTAAAAAATCGGGATGGGTGAAAATTTTATATCATTTAAATCAATGCTGTTTTCCAATTTAACGGTCAGACCTTTGGAATATGAGTCAAGTGCGCAGTTACTTGATAATTCTTTCAAATCCTTAACAGATGTGATTACAATGATACGGCTATCCTCACGCGCGGCTGAAACGGGAGTTACAGAACCGGCGGCAATAAGAAATGAAAGTGCAAGCAAGCCTATTATTTTTATTTTTTTCATAAACTTATCCATAGATTTTATTCTCCGTATCATCTGTTCCCAAAATGCTTATATTTTTATGGATTTATCTCTTATAGTATCGCATATGTACAGGGATGTGGCAATACGGTAAATACAAGAATTATATTTACCGGACTGGGAATGCAAACCGACGCTTAATACACCGTAACAATATCTTAGAGCCTTGCAGGTTTATCCGCAAAGCTCTAAATTTTTACATAATATTTGCAATTGAGAAAAATCCGCCGGATACTATTACCTCAATTTTTGGAGTATCTGCGCTTCATGAAAGATAGGGAAAATGTAAAATGAACTATAATCTTTGAGTTGCAAGGAAGAAGAGAGCTACAGTGCCGGGACCGGAGTGAGTTCCTATTACGGGACCGATCGCATTTATATAGACAGTCTTCACGCCCATGCGTTCCCTCACAAGCTTCTCAACATATTTTGCGTCCTCCGGAGCATCGCCGTGACTAATGAAAATCGTCTGCTCGGCAGGATTGATAGCGGTTTTTTCCATGTGTGCAACGAGCTCTTCAAGGCTCTTGCGGCGTCCTCTGACTTTTTCGAGAGGGATGAGATGACCCTCATCGTCAACATGCATGACCGGCTTGATATTCAGCATTGTGCCGACGAAAGCCGCAGTGCCTGATACGCGGCCGCCGCGCTTTAAATGATTCAGGTCATCGACTGTGAACCAGTGTGCAAGATGGAGCTTATTGTCCTCAAGCCATGAGGCAACCTCATCGATGCTCATGCCCTGCTTTTTGCGCATTGCTGCATGGTATACCAAAAGCCCTTCGCCCATGGAGGCGGAGAGAGAATCGACTATAATGATTTTTCTGTCGGGATATTCTTCTTTCAAATCCTCGGTTGCAATACGTATAGAGTTATAAGTGCTGGACAGACCGGATGAAAAGCACAGGTGAAGAATATCCATACCGTCATTGAGGAAAGGTCTGACCTCGTCTTTAAAGGTTTCTCCGTTGATTTGTGTTGTTGTGGAGGTCTTGCCGGAACGAAGCATTTCATAGAAATCGTGCGCAGAGAGATCCCTTTCGTCCGGTGTGTTCAGATAGTCTTTATCGTCTATAGTATAATGCATAGGGATTACATGGACATCAAGTTCTTCAACCAGATTTGCCGGCAAATCTGATGTGGAGTCCGTAATCAATTTGTAGTTTGACATAGTAATTTTCTCCTTTCTCACTAATGTCTATAGGATGTATCCATTATGTTGAAGCTATTCAGTTATGATTTTGCTTTTCCTCCGAGCTTGAATACGTCGGATGCCTTGCCGATGACAACGAGATGGTCAGCTTCCTTGAAAACGTAGTCTGCACCGGGGGTGATTTGAAGCGCATTATCGCGTTTAACGGCAATAATATTGACGTTGTACTTATAGCGGACATTGATTTCGGCAACAGACTTGTTAACCCACTTTGAGCAGCAGGGAATTTCGTAAATCGAATACTCAGAGGTAAGCTGGATGTAGTCGAAGATGTTATCGGCATTATAGCGGATGGCAAGCTTTTCTGCAATTTCGCGCTCCGGATAGACAACCTCGTCGGCCCCGATTTTGCTGAGAAGTTTTGCCTGTCTGCTTGTGCGTGCCTTGGAAACAACGTGCGCTGCCCCATGCTCCTTCAGCATCGAGGTGATTTCAAGAGAAGCCTGAAAATCTTCGCCGATAGTGACAAAGCAAATATCGAAATTGTTGATTCCAAGAGAAGTTAATACCACTTCGTTACAGCAATCCCCGATATGAGCATCGGTAAATTCGTAAGCTATCTCATCTATCAGTTCGGGATCTTTGTCAACTACCATGACGTCGTTGCCAAGTTCCTGCATGCGCTCTGCGAACTGAAGACCAAAGCGGCCCATGCCTATAACCAAAATAGATTTCATATGATTATCTCCCTTAACCGATCAGTATCTGTACTGTCGGCCTGTTTTTCGGAACACTGATACGTCTTTCGGCAAGAACCAGCATCAATGATAAGCCGCCGACTCTTCCCGTAAACATCAAAAGTATAAGGACAATTTTTGAAATTGCGCAGAGTGACGGCGTAATTCCCAAGGTAAGTCCGACCGTGCCTATAGCGGAAACTGTTTCAAACAATATCTGTCCGACCGGAAATGGTTCGGCAGCGCAGAGAATAAGCACGGAGATAAGGACGCAGGAAGTATACACCGTTAAAATTGAGCTTGCCTGCACTATTGTGTTGTCATCAAGCCTGCGCTTGAAAACGTTGACGTGACCGTATCTTCTTGCAGATGCAAGGGTGCTGAGCAAAAGTACGGCAAAGGTCGTTGTCTTGATGCCGCCTGCTGTTGACCCGGGACTTCCGCCTATGAACATTAATATTATTGTGAGCACTCTGCCGGATTCCGATAAATTTGTCAAATCAACGGTGTTAAAGCCTGCAGTTCGCGGAGTTACTGACTGAAACATTGCGGCAAGCACTTTTTGACCCAAGCTTAGACCTTTAAACGCGTTGTTGTATTCGGAAATAAAAAAGATAACCGTACCGGATACCAAAAGAACTATCGTCGTGACTATAGCCATTTTTGAATGGACTTCGTATTTTTTGAAATCAAATCTGTGCTTTACAAAATCGCTCCAGACAACGAAGCCGATGCCTCCGGTAATGATCAGAAACATTATTGTAAAATTGACTATCGGGTTAAAAGCCAGTCCCTCTGTGGAGAGAGATGAGAACTGCCCGTATTTTCCCATAAGATCGATGCCCGCATTGCAGAAAGCTGAGATAGAATGGAAAACAGCGTTCCACAGTCCGGTGAAAAATCCCATTCTGGGACAAAACACAGTGGCAAGAAGCAGAGCACCGCAGCCTTCAACGATAGCTGTACCTATAATTATACGGTGCAGAAGCCTTACCACGCCGCTTATCCGCAGCGAGCCGGCAGACTGCATCAGAAGGCGTCTTTCCGCGAGAGGTATCCTGCGTTTGAGAAAAAGTGAAAACATGGCGATGCAGGTCATAACACCCAAACCGCCAATCTGAATAAGAGCAAGCATGATAACCTGACCGAAGATAGACCAATGTGTATAGGTATCCACTACGATGAGTCCCGTTACACAGCCTGCGGTCGTAGCTGTAAACAAAGCGTCCAAAAACGGAGTCCACTCTCTGGACTTTGATGAGATGGGGAGGGTCAGCAATAACGCGCCGACCAGTATCAGACAGAAAAAGCTTAACACGATCATTCTGGTATAGGTCAGCTTGCTTCGGATGAAAGACATTTTGATTACTTACCTTTCATAATATGACAGTAAATAGCATTTTTTAAATTTTATTAATGCTAATCAATGAGTATATATAAGCCACATAAATCGGTAAGTGTCAATAGGGAAATCATGCAGCAATTATAACACAAGAAATAGGGATAAGCTATATATATTTACCAAAAACGAAAAAACCATATAAATACCGCTTATAACTGTATTCATACGTACAAATTTAGCTAAAATGCGCTGTATCATTAGAGGGAAAAAATAAACGGAGGTATTTATGAATACAGAAATAGTTTATGTAGCAGTGATCACTATAATAAGCTACCTTATTGCGCAGAGTGTAAAAGCGACTCCATTGGACAGCAAATGGATACCGGTCATATGCGGAGTGAGCGGAGCTTTTCTTGGTTACATAGGTTTGCTGGTTATGCCTGATTTTCCGGCAAATGATCCTTTGACTGCGGTTGCGGTTGGCATAGTTTCGGGACTTGCGGCAACAGGGTCGCATGAAATGATAAAGCAAATGGCGGGGAAAAGCTATGACAGTGATAAACAATAATTATAACTGGGCGTTTGCCCTTACGCCCCGCAGCGTGACAACGCACCTTATTCTCCACCATGCCGCAGCTTCAAAAGCAACGGCGGACGGAATACATGCATATCATCTGTCCAAAGGATGGGCCGGAATAGCCTATCATTATTTTGTCACAAAAAAAGGAGAAATTTATCGGGGCAGACCGGAAAATACTCGGGGAGGCCATACAACCAACTGGAATTACTGTTCAATTGGAATTTGCTTTGAGGGAAATTTCGACCAAGAAGAAATGCCAAAAGCACAGATGGTTGCGGGCAGAGAACTTGTTTCGGATATCGTATCGCGCTATCCTTCAATCGCCATAGGATCTCATTCGGACTATGAGGCGACCGCCTGTCCCGGTAAATATTTTCCGTTCGATGAGATCTCGGGCAGAGCCGGCATAGAACCTGAAAAGAATGCGGAAAAAGATGAGAAACCTTCCGACTGGGCATCTGAATCCTGTGCATGGGCGGTCGAAAAGGGCTTGCTTCATGGAGATGAAAACAAGAACTTTCACTGGCATAACCCTGTGACACGTGAGGAGCTTGCCGTAATTCTTAAAAGGGCTTCGGCGCTCGGCAGTTTTTAACCCAGCACAAAAGAACAGCGGCGGACAATTCGGCTAATGCCTAATATCCCTCTGAATTGTCTGCTGATGTCTAAAGACGCCATAGAAAAACTTCTATGGCGTCTTTTTTATTTTGGCTTGCGCAAAAGCGAAAGGGGAGAGCAGAATTTGGGGAGTTTCATATGAAGCTCCATCATAGGGTGCGGAGCCGCATCGATTGGTATGCCGTCCTTATTGCGCATCTCATCAACGGTAAACGTAATTGGCTCGCTGTCATTTGTGAGAAGCTCGATGGTATCTCCGATGCAAAATTTATTTCGTTGCGTAAGAACCGCATTGCCCTCGCCGTCGCAGCTTTCAACAATTGCGCAGACATCAGCAGCAGCAAAATAGATACTGTCGGTACTTGAGTAATACTGACCCGGATAACCGAAATAAAAGCCCGTCGAGTATCTTCTGTGACTGATTTTTTCAACTTCGTCAATCCATACCTGCGGCAATGGACGATTTTCGATAGCCGCGTCCAATGCGTGCCTGTATGCGTTTGTAACTGCGGCTGCATAGTATGAAGATTTCATGCGCCCTTCGATTTTGAAGCTTGTGACCCCTGCATCGATAAGTTCGGGAATGTGCTCAATCATACACATATCGTTGCTGTTAAGAATATACGTGCCCTTATTATCCTCGGTTATTTCAAAATACTCACCCGGGCGTTTTTCTTCAACGAGATGGTATTTCCAACGGCAGGGTTGGGCACATTCACCGCGGTTTGCATCGCGGTCTGTAAGGTAATTGCTTAAAAGGCATCTGCCGGAAAAAGAAACGCACATAGCGCCGTGGACAAAAGCCTCAAGTTCAAGCTCCTTCGGGCAATTTGCCCTAATATCTCTTATCTCGGCAAGACTCAGCTCTCTCGCGAGAACGGCGCGGGATGCGCCCATATCATAGACGGCTTTGCAGGTTTCACTGTTGACGATACCAAGCTGAGTGCTTATATGAAGCTTGGTATCAGGGGCGTATTTTTTTGCCATTGATATAAGACCTAAATCGGCAACTATGAGCGCGTCGACGCCTATGCCGTTCAAAAACTCAAGATAAGAGGGCAGACGTGCCAATTCGTATTCACGCGGCAGTGTATTGCAAGTGACATAAACAGAAACATTTTTGTCGTGACATGTCTTTACCGCTCTGCGCATATTATCTTCGTCAAAATTACCGGCGGCGGCACGCATACCGAACTCGGTTCCTGCGAGATAGACGGCGTCCGCACCATAATGGAGCGCCATAATAAGGCGCTCCATATCTCCGGCAGGAGCTAATAATTCAGTTTTCAAATTATCCTCCCATTGGCTTGTTTTTAAAGGCGGCCGTAAAAAGCTGAATTTAATGGAAAATAAGATTCGATACGGCACAAGTGGCTTGCTTTTGAGAAAGACTGCCGCCGCTTTCAGTTATGAGTAGCTTTGTGTGCTGGCGAAAGCGTCGTGTTCTTTTTTGTTGGTGAAGAAGCGGTGGGTCTTGGTTGCTTCATCGAGCGTGTAGTAATAATAATTCGTGGAAGCGGGCTTCAGTGCCGCCATAATCGAAGAAATACCGGGGTTGGCTATAGGCGTAGGAGGCAAGCCGGTATACTTTCTGGTGTTGTAAGGACTGTCTATTGCGAGGTCGTCAAGAGTCAGTGCTTCTTTATGCTCGGGAAGAATATAATAAATCGTTGCATCTATACCAAGCAGCATATTTGTATTAATACGGTTATAGATAACGCTTGCGATTTTAGGACGTTCTTCATCGTTTGCAGCCTCTTTTTCGATCATGGAGGCGATATTGATCACATCCCGTACGGTAAGACCTTTTTGCGAGGTGAGATCCCACATCTCCGCTGTGAACTTACGGTTGAAAATGTTAAGGAAAGTATCAATAGCGGCTTGGGCGGTCATGCCTTGATAGAATTCATAGGTGTCGGGGAAGAGGAAGCCTTCAAGCCTTTTAGCATCGCCGAGCGGTATACCTTCAAGGAATTTGTAACTGAATTCTACGTTCGCCGCACATTCCATAAGGTCATCGTATTTACATACTTTGTTTTCCTCAAGGCGCTTAAACATATCTTCCATAGTAAAGCCTTCGGGGAAAGTCACCTTGGTGCGAACCTGCGAATCGCTGCCGAACTGCATTTTTTTAACAATGGCGCGATAATCGTATTCCGTGCTGAGCTCATATGTGCCGGGATCGATTTTTTCATTTGCATCGGAAATGGCTGAATAGAGTTTGAAGAGCGATTTGTATTCTATTATACCCGCATCCTTGAGTATACCCGCAACTTCACTGATGTCTGCTATCAGGATCTTCTTTTTACCTGTTACATTGCCGTTCTCATCTTCTATATCCCGTTCCTTCTCGGTAAAGATTTCTTCGGGCAGAGTGACTTCGGTAGATAGCTCCTCTTTGTTAAGAGCCAAAACATCGCTTGCCGCCATCCAACCGACACAGGCAAGGATAACGCTGATGCTGACGATAAAAATAAAATACATCAGTCCGCCGAGGCAGCCTGTTTTACTGTCGCGTCTTTTGCTGATTGGATCCTTGCCAAGTTCCTCAAGCTTGTCGTCCATAATATTACCCTCACTTCCGTAATACGGTAAGCTGCTGCGGCCTCCGTATGAATCAGACTTTGATAAATAGTTTGCTTTGCGATTGCCAAGCTTATCCTCAAACGCATCCAAATCGGGATTCCCGGCGTTGTTTTTATCATTATAATTCCTATCTGGCATCAGTAACTCCTTAACAGTATTAATTAGTTGCGATAGCTGTAACCGCATTTCAGCAAGAGGCATATTATGGGTCGTAAGGCTATATGGAGGTATAGCCTCGGCCTTAAAGAATTCTGAACTTACAGCCTACTCACCGCGCAGAGTGGCAGAACTATATAGTTGTGCGCGGAGAAAGGGATAAGCAAATGTTTGGATGCGGAAATAATAGTTGCCTTTGGGTAATTGTAATCATTATTCTCATTGCCTGCTGCTGCGGGAACGGGTTGGGCGGTGCCGGCTGCGGCACAGGCTGCGGCTGCGGAAATAACTGCTGCTAAATCAAAGCATTATAGAAATAAACCTCTATTCTTGCGAGGCCTACTCCGGCCTCGCAATTCTTTTTTCGGTAACAAGGCAGTTTACGCGCATATCGTGAAATTCTCTCGGTACTTCTGAAACCATAAGCTTTTCGCGGCAAATGCCGATAGAAAATGCTTTGCAGTCTGAAAGATATCTGTCGAAGTAGCCGCCGCCGTGCCCTAACCGGTAAAATTCTTCATCATAACACAGAGCGGGGACAATTATGATGTCTCCTGCCTCCGGTATAAGTTTTTTTGCATTGTCTTTAGGAGTCGGGATGCCAAGTAATCCTGAAGGCAATTCGTTTAGCGCACATTCTAAAAGCGCGAAGTCCATTTTACCGCCGTTAAGATTTGCCGGCAGCGCGACCTGTTTGCCGATATTACGGCAATGCTCGATGAGCCGTCTTGTGTCAGCCTCGCGGTCTATGCTGATATAGGTAAAAACACGCGGCGCCGATATAAATTCGCGCATAGAAATTATGTTATTAAAAATCGCATTATCACTTTCTATGATATAGGTTCTGTCAAGGGCGGCAATGCGTTCTTTGATTTCGGTTCTTAATTTTACTTTATCCAATGCTTAATATACAAGCTCCGTTCTTATTTTTTCAGCAATCTTCCTATCTTTTATATGAGACAAAAGCTCAAGCCCAAACTCGATTGCGGAACCGGGTGCTCTCCCTGTTATAAGGTTTACATCCGCAACAATCGGTTTTTCAAGTTTACAAACTGCATTGCCCATCAGCTTTTCAGAGCCGGGGTAGCAGGTGATGGTTTTTCCGTCGATGAGTCCTAAATCCGATAAAACCGAAGGACCTGCGCAGATGGCGGCAAGTTTTGCCCCTGCTTTTGCGAAGTTTTTGATAAGTTCCATTGCATCCTCATCGCCCTTAATGGAGTTGACTCCGCCCATTCCGCCGGGAATTACAATGGTATCGTCCGCCGATGGACTTATATCGCGTATAAAAACGTCCGCCGTGATTAAGATTCCATGTGCGCCCGCTACAGTTTTACTCTCTCCTACTGCGGCAAAGCGGACGGGAACGCCGCCGCGGCGGAGAATATCACAAGGGCTTACAGCTTCTATTTCCTCAAAGCCTTGTCCAAGAATTATATATACCACTTAACACAGAACTCCTTTCACAGCTTTATATATGTCTTCGTGTATGTCCCTGGCACGGCGCATAGCGCCATGCTCGAGACAATGTATTTTATTCCAATTCAAGCGTTCGGCAGCAATTACACCGGCATCAAGACATGCCTTGAGGTAATCCGCGTGGGTTTCGTGTATATCACCTTCGGTGTTTGTCTGCTCCTGCCTTTTTTTCATTTGCTCAAGGCAGGTTTTAAGGTCAATATCCATGTATAAGACGATATCGGGTTTTGGAAGTTCCATTAAACGGAACTCAAAATCATAGAGCCAGTCCAGAAAGCCGATTATTTCGTCTTTGGGAAGTTTTGCACCCTGATGGATGGCATTCGAGGTGGTGTAGCGGTCACAGATGACTGTTCCGCCGTTTTGATAAAACTCACCCCAGTCCGTTTTGTAGGACGCAAAGCGGTCTACAAAGAAAAATGTAGAAGCGGCAAAGGCGTTAACATCATCGGGTCTTTTTCCAAACTCGCCGGAGAGGTATGAGCGGAGAAGAGCGGACGAGCTTTCGTTATATCTGGGAAAAACGAGCTTACGGAAGGGAACACACTCGTTAGCAAGCCTTTCGGTGAGAAGCTTGAACTGTGTTGATTTTCCGCTTCCGTCTATGCCCTCAAAAACAATAAGCTTTCCTTGCATCATTTTCCCCTCGTTGTAAACAGTGCGGATGGACTTTCCATGCGCAAAGATTATTTTTTCCCGCTTATCCTCTGCCCGATAACGGCAAAGCCGAATTTGGGCAGGTTCTTCATTCGTTTTGCTCTGCTCGGCTCCTCTTTCAGGCGATAAAGCCACTCAAGACCAAGCTTTTGCCACTTTTCAGGCGCCCGCTCAACTATACCTGCAAAAACGTCCAGCGAGCCGCCGAGACCCGCCATAAGACCTACATTCAGCTTTGAGGCGTTTTCATGCATCCAAAGCTCCTGCTTTGGAGCGCCAAGGCACACGAGCAGAAGATCGGGAGAAAGAGCATTTATTTTATCGATAACGGCTTCGTTATCTGTAAAGTATCCGTCGTTTGTGCCGATGATTCGCAGACCTTTGAAACGGTCGAGCAGATTTTTCGCCGCTTCCTCCGCGACTCCCGGCTTGGCGCCGAGAAGAAATACGGTCATTTCACGCTTTGCCATTTGCCCGAAAAGCTCCTGAGCGAAGTCTATTCCGGGAAGTTTTTGTTTCAGCGGTGTTCCAAGGATTTTTGCCCCTTTTATAATTCCGATGCCGTCCGGAAGAACCATATCGGCATTTTTAACCGCGTCGGAAAGGGAAGAACTATCGCGGCACAGCATTACTATTTCGGGATTCGGAGTGACAACATAGGCGGCGTTTCTGCTTTCCATAAGCCCAAGAGCCTTTTGTACTGCCTCATCCATCGTGAGATTGTCAAACGAAACGCCCAGGACATCGATTCTGATCGTTATCAGTCCTTTCATTTTGATTAAACATGTGACGGCTATACCTGTGCAAACACTTCGCCTATTTTCCCGTTTATTATGAGGTTTGCATAGCCGTCAAAGGGAGTTGCCTGCTTATTGATGAGGACAAGCTTTTTGCGCTTATAGTATGTGATGAGTCCCGCCGCGGGATATACGTTTAGTGAAGTACCGCCGACTATCAGCATATCGCATTCGCTTATATGGCGTATTGCTTCGCTGAGAACACCGGTGTTCAGCGATTCCTCATAAAGCACGACATCGGGACGGACAATGCCCCCGCAGGAGCAGTGCGGAACGCCTTTACAGCTGTTTGCCTCATCCCCCGGCATGTCCTTGCCGCAGGAGGTGCAGTAAAACCTGTGTATCGTGCCGTGAAGCTCAAGCACGTTTTTGCTGCCCGCCGCCTGATGCAGCCCGTCTATGTTTTGAGTTATTATTGCCTTTAGCTTTCCCTGCTTTTCAAGTTCCGCAAGGCGGATATGAGCCTGATTAGGCTTTACGTCGTGTAAAGTGAGCTTGTCGTGGTAAAACTCATAAAACTCCCCGGGATGCGTTCTGAAAAAGCTGCCGCTTAAAATCTCTTCGGGAGGGTATTTATATTTTTGGCTGTAGAGCCCGTCAACACTGCGGAAATCGGGAATTCCGCTCTCGGTTGAAACGCCTGCGCCTCCGAAGAACACGATGCTGCCGCTGCCTTCTATCATCTCGCGGAGCTTAACGATTTTTTCGTCCATGCAGATACCTCCCCAAAAAGATGTTACTTTAAACCGAAGCCATTATACACATTTTTGCCATGTTGCGCAAGACAAAAAGACAGCCGCGGCAAATCGTGTACGGCGTTTCGGGCAGTATGCCCACCAAACGCTGTAGGAAGTGCCGCGGCTGTTATATTATCAGTTTATTGGATTCATAGTGTAATTGGGAGCTTCCTTTGTGATATAGATGTCATGCGGATGGCTTTCCTTGAGAGCTGCGCTTGTTATGCGCACAAAGCGGCTGTTTTTGCGTAAAGCCTGGATATTGGGAGTGCCGCAGTAGCCCATGCCGGATTTGAGTCCGCCCATAAGCTGGAAAATCGACTCGGAAACGGAGCCGCGGTAGGGAACACGTCCCTCGACACCTTCGGGAACAAGCTTTTTGTTCTCGGACTGGAAGTAGCGGTCACGGCTGCCCTTTGTCATTGCTGAAATGCTGCCCATGCCTCTGTAAACCTTGAACTGGCGTCCCTGATAAACTTCGGTTTCACCGGGGCTTTCCTCACAGCCTGCAAAAAGCGAGCCGAGCATAACAACGGAAGCGCCCGCGGCAATCGCCTTAACGATATCACCGGAGTATTTGACCCCACCGTCAGCAATAACAGGAATGCCATATTTATCAGCCATAGCTGCGCAGTCAAGAACGGCGGTCATCTGGGGAACGCCGATACCCGCGACTATGCGTGTGGTGCATATCGAGCCGGGACCTATTCCTACCTTGACACAGTCCGCTCCCGCTTTTATGAGCGCCTCCGTACCTTCGGGAGTTGCGACATTTCCCGCAATAAGCTCGACATCGGGATATTTTTCTTTCACAAGAGCCACACTGCGCAAAATGTTTTCGGAATGTCCATGTGCGCTGTCCAAAGTGAGCACGTCTACTCCTGCCTGAACGAGGGCACCCGCTCTGTCAAGAACATCTCGAGTTGCGCCGATTGCCGCGGCACACAGAAGACGTCCGTGGGCATCCTTGGCTGAGTGAGGGTAGGTGAGCGCTTTTTCAATGTCTTTTATGGTAATCAGCCCACGCAGACGTCCATTGTCGTCAACTATGGGGAGTTTTTCGATTTTATTTGCCTGAAGGACTTTCTTGGCTTCTTCCAAGGTCGTTCCGACCCTGCCTGTGACAAGGTTATCCTTTGTCATGACATCTTCTATGAGCCTTGTCATATCCTCCTCAAACTTCATGTCGCGGTTTGTTATTATGCCGACCAGCTTGCCGTCTGTATCAACAATGGGAACGCCGGAAATACGGAACTTTGCCATCAAAGCGTCCGCTTCACCGATAGAACGGTCTGCAGTGAGCGAAAAAGGATTGGTGATTACGCCGTTTTCAGAGCGCTTGACAAGATCGACCTGTTCCGCCTGCGCGTCTATGCTCATGTTCTTATGGATAACTCCGATTCCGCCCTCGCGTGCCAGAGCTATCGCCATACGGTATTCGGTAACAGTGTCCATAGCTGCGCTGATTAGGGGGATGTTAAGTGCTATTTTTTTCGTAAGGTGTGTGCCAAGGCTGATATCCGCAGGCAATACGCTGCTCTCTGCGGGTATCAGAAGAACATCATCATAGGTCAGACCCTCGCCAATAAAGCGATCGGCATATATCTTGTTCATTTCCATTTTAACCGCTCCCTTTTTTGATTTTGAACATTGTACTCCACAGGCGGACAGACTGTCAAGCATTGATATTGCTAATATTAAGCTTCTTTTTTAAATCAAATCATATGATGCCGTTAACAGAAGATTCTGTCTTCTTTTGAACGCCCATGGTCAGTAACATTACCATGTGTTCTGGCATAATAAAATATGTACTGCTGGGCAAGTCCGGCATATGAGCCGAGAACCGCAGGATCGAAATCCTTGGGGAAATGCTCTTTCAGCGCTCGTTTCATCCAGACATCAATAGGAAACCTGTCCATCCTGTGAAGACCGTAGAGCATAAAGCAATTTGCCACCTTGTCGCCTACGCCCTGAATTTGCTTTATCTTTACAAAGGCTTCCTCGGAGGGCATATCGGAAAGAGCTTCCAAATCAAGCGAACCGCCTCCGACGGTGCGGGCTGCGTCAAGAATATATGCTGCGCGGTAGCCGCAGCGGAGGGGGGCAAGATCTTTCTCACTGAGAACTGCAAGTGTTTCTGCTGCGGGGAAAGAATACAGACCGTAGTCCAGCTTCTCGCCGTAGATTTCACAGAGCGTGGATATGATTTTTTTTATTCGGGGGATGTTGTTGCACTGGGATATTATGAAACTGCAAAGTGCTTCCCAGGGTTCCTGGCGCAGAATACGTATACCCGCTCCGAAGTCTGAGCATTTTTTCAGATAAGACGGTTCTGTAAAGGAGAGAGACTTTTCCTTGTAATCCACATCAAGATCAAAATAGTATCGCCAGAACGGTACATCTTCATTCTTAGCACTGCATATGATACGGCCGTCTTCTTCCCATATCTTCAGTGCCTTGCCGCAGGCTGCGCCCGAATAGACTCCCGATTCATCGGCATTCCATCTGAAGCACTGCCCGCATTCAAATGTTTTTATCAAATCGAGTTCCTCGGCGGAAGCCAGGACATATCCGGTTTTTTCTGTTGTTCGCATAGCCTTGCCTCCATGAAACGTTACTTTAAAAAAGAAGGAGTTGTTTGCAAAAATCCCGCCCCAAAAGAGGCGGGATCAATGTTCTTACTTAGTTATAATGCTTGTTCTTATTTTTTCTGGCAGCCTCAGACTTCTTGCGGCGCTTAACGCTGGGACTCTGATAGTATTCCTTTTTTCTGAGGTCTGACATAACTCCGGACTTCGCACAGCTCCTCTTAAATCTTTTAAGAGCGCTGTCCAAAGATTCATTCTCTTTTACGCGTACTTCTGACATTCTATTTCCCTCCCTCCAAATACGCCAAACGGCGCTTTAAGGGCCATCATCTATGGCTTTGGCGAGGATAATTATAATTGTTTTTTAGGATATTGTCAAGCAATTTTAACAATATAAAGGCAATAAAAAGTGCAATTTTGCTATTAGCGGTGTATAATTGCCATCGGAATTATTATTGTGCAAAATAAGACAAAATACTCCTTGACAGATATATAAAAGTTTTTGGCATTTTCGGGAAATCGGAAAGGAATGCCGTAATTTACAAATTAGACTTGTAAAATTTTCAAGCTGTGCGTATAATGTTTAGGAAAAATAGTATGTTGGGGGCGCGCTTTCCTGTGGAAACAAATCCTATACTGCTCAGCCCGCTGTCTCTTGACAGCGACATCCCGTTATATTCGCAGCTTGTGAGTATTGTAAAAAGGAATATTACCGCCGGTACGCTGAGTCCCGGCGAGCTTTTGCCGTCGGAGGCTGAACTATGTAAAACTTTCGATATAAGCCGAAGCACGGTCCGGCAGGCGATAGGCTCTTTGGAGGCCGAAGGACTTGTCGTACGCAAACAGGGCAGGGGCACCTTTGTAGCCGAGCCGAAGATGCGCCGGAAAACGGAAAACGTGTATTCGTTCACTTCTGAGATCAGTTCTATGGGACTGACCCCGTCTTCTACACTCATAGAGTTTGAGATAATAACACCCACTCCTGATATAGTGAAGGTTCTCGAACTGAATTCTGCCGATAAAACGGTCTATCGTTTTACCCGCATAAGAAACGTAAACGATGAGCCGCTTATTCTCGAGACTTCGTTTTACCCTCAATATATTTATCCTAAGCTCACTAAGGAGCTTTTGAAAACCCACAGCTTTTACAGCCTTCTTTATGAAGTGGGAATTGCGCCTGCCTCCGCAGTGGATTCCTACGAGGCTGTTGTTCTCGGCCGCGAGGAAGCGGAAATGCTCGGATGCAGACCGGGAAGCTGTGCCTTTTCTGTCCAGAGGAGAACGAGAACGGAAACGGGGATGATTTATGAATATACGCAAAGCCTTATCAGAGCGGACCGCGTCACGCTTGACGTATACCTGCATAAGGACGGCGTATCATTTACGCGAAGTGTGGACAAATAGCCCTATTCTAAATTAAATGAAAGGGCATCTTTAAATCGGCAGGACATAGTCTTGCCAAGATAAACGCAGTTTACTAAAAATATCTTATGCCGATCAGATTTACCTGCATAAGACAGGTTTGGAGTATATTTGCGGCAAACAGTATAAAAGAGATTTAGCAAACGTATCATACGTGTATACTATAATCAATATTTGAGGAGGTCTATATATGAAGAAAATCAGAGTAGGGATCAACGGGTTTGGAAGGATAGGCAGGCTGGTTTTTCGTGCAGGTCTGGAAAATGAGAATATCGAGTTTATCGGAATCAATGATATGCTCACGCCCGATTATATGGCATATATGCTGAGATATGATACAGTTCACGGAAAATTCAAGGGAATAGTGAGCCATACCGAAAACAGCATTGTGGTAAACGGCAAAGAAATTCCTGTTTTCTGCGAGAAAGATCCGTCAAAGCTTCCTTGGGGAAAATATGATACGGATTTCGTGGTCGAGTCCACAGGACTTTTTACCACAGTTGAAAAGGCAAGTGCCCATCTTGCGGCGGGAGCAAAAAAGGTAGTTATCTCGGCTCCCTCTGCCGATGCTCCAATGTTTGTTATGGGCGTAAACCACAATTCCTATAAAGCGGAGATGAATGTTGTTTCCAACGCCTCCTGCACCACGAATTGCCTTGCGCCTTTGGCAAAAGTTATAAACGACAACTTCGGCATTGAGAGCGGACTTATGACAACAGTCCATGCCACTACGGCAACCCAGCGCGCAGTTGACGGTCCTTCAATGAAAGACTGGAGAGGCGGCAGGGCCGCTTCCGGAAACATTATTCCATCCTCAACGGGCGCCGCAAAGGCTGTCGGCAAAGTTATCCCCGAACTTTCTGGAAAGCTTACGGGCATGGCATTCCGCGTACCTACTCTTGATGTTTCCGTAGTTGACCTGACGGTAAACCTTAAAAAGAGTACAAGCTATGAGGAAATCTGCAAAGCAATCAAGCAAGCTTCCGAGGGAGAGCTTAAAGGCATCATGGGATACACAGACGAAATGGTCGTTTCATCAGACTTTATCGGAGATTCCCGCACCTCAATATTCGATGCCGGAGCGGGAATTATGCTAAACGACAAATTCGTAAAACTTGTTTCATGGTATGATAATGAGTGGGGTTATTCCAACAAAGTGCTCGATTTGATTTCTTATATCAATTCCGTTAAAGCCATGTAACCATTGGTAATGCTACACTTTTTGACATTCAAAAGCTAAAATAGTTTTGACAATTTGGTTCAACTGTGAATAATCTCGTTTTACTATGACAACGATTCGGACTTTTTGCCGACAAACTGTGATAATCTAAAACGAGCCAATCACCGATAAAGAACACCTCTTATTTAGGTATTTTTGTACTTTAAGTAAGGGGTGTTTTTATGTTATTAAAAGACTTAGCAGGAGAGTACATTTTTAATTGCCAGTGTCGCAAACTCTCAAAAAGAACGGTACACAACTACGAATTGATATTAGGCTATCTATTGGACTATCTATCTCAGGAACATGGTATTACTGAACTGGAGCAAGTGAAGCCCCAAATGATTAAGCAATTTATGATGTCAATGCAAAAGAAGGGGAGGAAGCCACAATACATTAACGACCTTCTTAAAGTTTTCAAATGTTTCTTTAGATATCTTTTTGATGAGGGCTACACAGATACTATAATCACTGAGAGGGTTAAGAATATAAAAGAGCCAAAAGTTATAATCAAGACCTTTACCGATGAAGAAGTTAAGGATATCCTCTGCTTTCAGGCGGTTATATTTATGACAGCGACCTTATGAAAGACAGGGTTGTACTGGATTATGACCTCTCGTGGAAGCTTTTTGGCGGAACTCAGCTTGAAGGAATGACGGTCAAAATAA
>JAAYBD010000002.1 GCA_012719035.1 Clostridiales bacterium
CTTTCAAAATCTTGATAATTTGCTCTTCTGTGAATCTCGTTTTCATGTTAATCACGTCCCTTTCAAAAATTATAGCATATCGTGACTAACATTCCTATTGGTTTAGTTTTCGGGGTTCAGGTCAGCACGACTAACTTATGAAAACATTTTGCCCGCTATGCTTTTGGCAAGAAGTGGCGGCAATGATAACGTGTTTGGATTAGTCAGCGGCTTGCTTGGTGTAGGAGGAATAGTGGGAGGCTTATATGTCTCCTGCTTTAAGTTACCGAAAAGCTCCATTAAAATGATCTATGTTTCAGCTGTCTTCTCGTTCATGGCAGGTGACCTGCTGATGGGGGTGGGGCAGAACGTAGTGCTTTGGTGTATTGCAGGGCTTGCTGCCAGTGTACCAATTCCATTTATTAACGCAGGACAAAATATTATTATTTATAATCATATTTCAAAAGAAATGCAGGGCAGAATATTTGCAGCTCGTAACACAATGCAATATGCAACCATTACAATTGGTATATTACTTGGCGGATTTCTTGCGGACTATGTGTTTGAGCCGTTTATGTTAACTGACAAGTCGCTTGCAGTGCTTTTGCAAAAAATTGTTGGTACAGGTGCTGGCAGTGGGATGGCCGTAATGTTCCTCTGTACAGGAATTTTGGGCGGCACAACAAGCATTCTATGGTATGGAAACAGTGAGATAAGAAAGCTGAAGTAGTTGTGGTTATCTTTGTTTCGGGCACCAGCCTAAGTTAAACCCTAAGACCTTATGCAATACGAAAGTATATTCCAAACTGCATCTATTTTGTGCTAATGACACAAAAAGACATACCTTCCGCCAAAAGGAAGGTATGTCTTTTCTTTGTGTAATGCAGTATGGTGTAATAACCGCAAAACGCTCATTAATACCCTGCTTTAAATCATATACCGCAACGGCACTTTGTGCCTGTGTTATAATGTGCTTAGAGCGTTTTTATCAGGGCGATAATCAGGAATTTATAAGACGGTTTCAAACTGTGAATCATTTATATTAGCGACAAAAGGGGAACACTAAAATGGGTAATACATTTATTCTTGTTCACGGTGCATGGCACGGCGGTTGGTGTTGGGAGAAACTTCGACCATTGCTGGAAGCTGAAGGACATACTGTCATAGCCCCGGATATGCCGGGGCATGGAGAGGACAGATTACCTATAGAGGATCAGAACCTTGAAAAATATGCCCGTACTGTTGAGGCTTTAATTGCGCCGCTTAACGAGCCGGTTATTCTTGTCGGCCACAGTTTCGGCGGTATGATAGCGAGCCAAGCAGCTTGCTATATCCCCAACAAAATCAAAAAACTTGTCTATATTTCAGCGTTTTTACCTCGAGCTGGTCAAAGCTGCGTCGGGATCGCCAAAAGCATACGTCCAACATTTCATGAAAAACTTGTGGCATCCGGTCATGATTTTATACTGTCTGCGGATGGAAAGACATCAAAAGTTGCGCCGGATTCCTGTGCTGACTTTATTTATGATGATATTCCGCGAGATGCAGCGCTGATGATAGCGAAGCGCCTTGGCCCCGAATCTAACGCAGCCCAAAATCAGACCGTCGTTCTTAATGATAGGTTCAATGACATCCCCAAAGCATATGTGCGATGTGTATTCGATCGGGTAATCGACGTAATGCTGCAAGACAAAATGATTGCTGAAACTTATTGCGGTGAGGTGTATACCCTCGAAACAGGACACTGCCCGTTTGAATCTACCCCACGCAGTCTCGCCGATATTCTTCTTAGTCTGTGAGATGCAAAAGTTTTTTCGTTTATTCGCGTTTTGTCAAGCAGTTCACCAAATTCTTTGCTTGCCTTGATAATAAGCATAATACGGGGCAGTCAAGTTTTAATTTGCCGAGGCCGATATACAGGCAATATCTTCCCAATCGAAAAATTTTTGCATTAATATTCTATTAAAACCCCCTGTAATCTCAATGGTTACAGGGGGGATTTTTGTTAGGTACACACTCAAGTACACACTTGCTGTTTTTTAGATGCTTAAAATTTTTTCCAAAGAGTCATTAATAAATTGTCAGAACGGTGAATCTATAGGCATGTATATAAAAATCCTCAACTTCATTTCCGCGCCAACACGTTTTTGTGCTAAAAATAGTATTGGAATCTCTTAGGGACGGATAATATCCTTGTCACTAAAACCGGCTTCTATCCCATGTATACCGTCCCGCACCTTCTGACATCACACTAAGGTAAATGAAGCTATGACGTCTACAGCATAGACCGTGGGGTATTGTGATTGAACATAATAATGCGCCCTTACATTAACTTCTTATGATTCGTAGGGTAGAGACCAGTATTTCAATTAATTTCTGAAGTGTTTAAGGCATCGATTTGGGGTCGATGAGCCCAATTGAGTATAGACGAAGCCTTAGATTTTTAGCTTGAGCAATCCCAGAAAACGTCTGTACCCCCATATCTCCTCGCGTTATTGGCGGCGGTTTGATGCTCCCTTCATGTGTTGCAGACGGGAGCCTATTATTCCTGTTCGGCAACATACAGCGACACCTTGCTCTGAATGATTTTGGCTGTTTCCTCAGCGGTTTTTTGACCGGCGAAAAAGGGAGCCGCCTCAGATTCGATGATGCCGAGGATCGTCTCGTCATATACTGCTACGGTTTTTACCTTGGACAAAAGCGTTTCAAACCTGTCCACATCCGCCTGAGTGAGTTTTATGCCGTCGTCGGATTCCTCTTGCAGAGCTTCGTTGATTTGTGTCTGCAAATATGGTACATAGACCGGCATTCCGATGCCTGTGCCGCTGCCGCCGGTCAGAACATATTTGATATATGCCCAGCTGCCTTCTGCGTTTTTACTCCGGGAGCAGATTCCGATCGGCACATTCAGTCCAAAATCTGTGCCGCAGCTTCCGTCCACTGTCGGATAACCTATGACGCTCAGCTTGCTGCCGGCTTGGTTTTCCTGAATTGTTAGCGAACGCACACTGCTTATCCATGCCGCGGCGGTATAAAGAGTCCCCTCCTTCATTCTCACATAAACCGGAGTTGTGTCCAGATCTTGAGGGTTTTTGGATTCCGGAGTCTCTTTTATCCGGCGGACAGCCTCAAGTATTGCAATGTAGTCCGCGTTGTCAAAGTCGCAGGCGGAGGATTTCCAGTCGATGGCGCTTTGCATATATCTTGAGCTCAAGCTTCTGAGAAGGGAAGACCTTGTTGTGTTGTACATCATCTCCATGTCAGCTGGAGCGTTTTTCTCTGCCTCAAGGTATTTTTCAAACGTCCAGCCGTAGACATCGCCAAAGTCTGAGTAATAGCCCACGCGGGTGTCCATATAGAATTCCCGGTCGATAAAGTATATACCGCCGCCCACCATAAGCTGGTCGGCAATGGCAATGTACTCAAGGCTCATATCGGGGTCATCCGCTAAAAGAATGCACATATCCGCGAGATAGCCTTTGTTTATGTAGGGATAGGGCGAAACATCGGTAAATTGGATAAGGTCGGGGTATTTTCCGCTTATTAAATCGGTGTTCATGCGGGAAACGGCGGTAGCGGTATCGTAAGCTCCGCCCTCGCTGTAATCCTTTATCTCGATATAATAATCGCTGTTGCTTTGATTGAAAAGCAGTATCTGTCCCCGAACCATGTCTGCGCTGCCAGTTGTCGCCAGAGTAAGGGTAATCCGCTTGTGCATATCCGAGGGATCCGCCGGGCTTAAAAGGCTTGTGCCCATCGCGTCCAGCAGCAAAAACTTGCCGTCGGGGAGAGCCGCAATTCCCATTATGCGACTCAGGGATATGCCGCAATCGCTCCAAATAATCGCAGCTTCCTGCGAGCCGTCCATGTTCAGACCATACAATCCGGTGTCGTTTGCCATCAGCAGAAAGAATTCTTCGTTTCCGCTGTATACATTACAGTCGGACTGTTTTACCGTAAAACCGGGGAATTTGTTATCGCTGTCTAAAGCGGAAATCTCTATGCCGTTTTCCGTATAGTTTGCCACATAGGCATAGTCGTCATTACCGACGATCAGAGCACTGTCGCCCTGTACCTTGTACTCAGAAAGATAATTGCCGGAGTTGTACACTGCGACGATCTTGTCCGGGCTTTTCAAATAGACTCTTTCTGAGGTGCAGCGGATCGCATATACCGAGCTGTCAAAATGAGCGATGTCATTAAGAGAAAAAGATTTTACGATTTCGCCGGAATAGGATAAGAGCAGGAGCTTTTCGTCAAGACCGGTCCCTGCTTTTTCCGCTTCGACCATCCAAATGCCCTCATCGTTGCCGGAGGCGCAGTCTATGTAACCGTTTTCAGGCGAATAGATCGTTTCCGTACCGTTTTTACATAGTTCATATCTGTTCGGCTCGTTAATTCCAATAATAGCCGCATTGGCATAAAAATCCGTACCGTGCGAAAATACAGAAATATAACCGCCGGGCATATTGACCCCGCTTTGCTTGTATGCCCGTCCCTCGCTGAGCCAAGCATTGTCTGCAAGAGGGGCTGGTTCGCTTTTTATACCTGAGCAAGCAGGAAGAAGGATAAGTATTGCTGATAATAAGCAGAGTATTTTTCCTTTTTTCAAATCAAGAACCTCCGTATTTTAGCAGGAAGACCTAAATAAACTGTTATAGGTTTTCCCGCAAACGATAATAGAGTGTTAATACATAATAATTAAGCTGACCGAAGCTGACATAACTTGTACATGGTTCAGACCTAACATTAACTCCGTTGCCAGTGCAAGAGTAAGGGTAAAAGTGACCGGCTCCAGACTTTGTAACAGCTTGGCTTTCTGCTTACAAGTGTATTTAGAAGGGGGAAAACGCAGGATCAATCTATTCATTAGCTTAGCATGCCAGCGTCAAATAATAAAGCCCGTCTGCTGATTATTCTGAAAAATTATGTCATTGTCTGCGGGGACTTCGTTGGTATTTTGCAAGGGAGCGAGGCAGGAGGAAAAACAGCTGGATTGGCTGAGAAGCCAGCCATTTACGGCGCTTTTCGCGGAATTCCGGAGCCGGACGATCCTTGCTTCAATGTAAGGCGCAGGAAGCGAGACTGCAAGGGCGTCAAGCATCGCATCAACCATCATACATGGTGGACTGCGGAGCTTCCCAATGATTAAGTACGTCATAGATGCATATTGTCAGTAATTAAAATGACTGCATACATATGCGGTTGAAGGCGACAAGTTTGACTGTATCCAAAACTATGGAACCCGGGGTATGCAAAGCCATAACGCTTTGCATATTTCTTATATAGGTTTACATTTCGCTGCATAATCACTGCTTAGTATCCAGATTTGCAAAAAACTAAATCTATATTAAGGAGAACAAAAAATGGCAACAGACGTCTTAACATTGGCAGCAACTTTATTTGTTTTCTGTTGAAAAAACATGCCCCGTTATAGTTGAAGAAATGACTGGAACACCCTTTTCCCCATTGTGATATATCATAATATAGACTAATACCAGAGGAAAAACATGAAAAAGGCTCTAATTTCTATCATGACCGCGACTCTTTTGCTGTGTTTAGCCGCCTGTATGGCAGTGCCGGAGGAAGAATCTTTACCGCCGTCTACGGAGAAAATGATGCGGCCTCCGCACACTCCTAAAGTTTTTCCCCGAGCGGCAGAGGAGGCGCTTCCACCTACTGAGAAGAACATATTCCCAGTTGGTCGTGAGGGGATATATATGTCCAGTGTTTCGGCAGGTCCTGACGGAATGATGGCCATTCTTGCCGACGGCAGCATGGTCAGTCTGGGAATGATTCCCGGTGTAAGAACCGAAGATCCGGAAGTGCATGGTTTTAGTAAAGTGTTGAATAATGAAGATAATTTCGATTATGTATCCTGCTCCCAGTTTGGCTGCTTCGCGATAGACGAGGAGGGCACACTTTGGGGTTGGGGCACTATTGCGAGCTGGGGGAACATAACTGGAGTAGCACATGACGCCATTCCGCCATACAGGCTGCTCACCGATGTTCAAATGGCATCCATCCGAGGGGGGACCTATCTCGCTCTGCGCAAGGACGGCACGGTCTGGATGTGGGGCGAAGGAAGCCACGGTGAGTTTGGTAAAGGTTCGGAGTTTGAAGTGTACTCAATGGCTCATCCTTTGACTGAACCTGTAAAAGCGCTTGAAAACGTCATATACGCAAATTTTTCCGGCGGCAATATCTATGCCATAAAAGAGGACAACTCCCTTTGGATTTGGGGTAATCTGGGGGTTGACCCGGAAACCGAAAAAATGTTGTACTTTGATAATCCCGTCTGCGTAATGGAAGATGTAAAATATGCGTATGGCAGCTTGGTATTAAAAACAGACGGGACTCTCTGGGAAATAGATACTGACTGGCTGAATATGTTCGATAAGCCGGGCCGGGCGCTTTATTCTGACGTAAAGGCCGTTCAAATTATGGAAGATGTGAAGCTTGCAAAGAGTGAAGACTACTACTCTTCGGATGAAATGCGCTTCTTTGCAATAAAGAACGACGGCAGCCTGTGGGTCTGGGGTTGCAATTTGGCTGCCGAAACAGAAGAATATGTTGACGAGCCCGTAAAAATAATGGATGGTGTTGTCTATGCGGATTCAAGTGAAGGAAATTTTGCTGCTTTGAAAAGCAACGGAGAACTATGGGCAATAGGAATGCCATACAAGGCAATTAGTTATCCTCCCGATCCTGAAAACGCTTCCGCCGAAGAAGAGCTCCTTTACAGCCGCTTGCCGCATAAGATTTTGGATGGTGTTTTGGTCAGCGGAGCTTTCTAAGCCCTGTGCGGTACATAGAAATTGAATGTGATGTCAAATCTTGACTATTTTAAACTAAAATGTAAGACTCCCTGAATAAGAATCAAGTCTGATTGCTCTCATGGAAACTTTTCCGATAAAACTACCCGTACGGCTCCTCAAAGCGTACGGGTATATTGTTTGCAGGCGTTATGTGCGGGCGAGTAATGCGCTCTATTGGGGCTATGCGGAGTATGAAGCAGGGCAAAGTATGCGCAGCTGTCTGAATGCATTACAAATGGGCAAGGCTAATATTACCAACCGGAAAGAGAGCCTGCTTTGGGTGCCATTATTAAGCTTGCCGTACAGTTGGGTGCCGACCCTAAGGAGCTATCTGAATCCTTAAAAACAAAAAGCAGAGCGGAATCGCATACTGCAATTCCGCTCCATAGAAAACGATTAAACGTTTTTTCTTATATAAATTGTGTGTTCAAGAATAAAATCAGAGAAATTTCAGATGTGACTCATATTTGCGCTTTTTATCGCCTGATAAGACTTTTTGTCCGAATACAAATCATCTTTGAGCGGGTTTTTCTTGTTTTTAATAATCGTTCTGATCTGATAAATTCCTACGGCAATATTCACTGCCAGAGCCAGAATGCTAACAGCATAGTAAGCTGTGGAACTGTGTGTCGACGCGACTGCATACTTGCCGTGTACGAAGAAATCGGGAATCGTCATCATAAGCATCATGTAAAGCGCCAGTGTATGTACTCTGTGCTGCGCCCATGCGCCTTTTTTGATCGTAAATGCGGGGATTGTGCAGGATATGAGCAATGCTGCACTGTAGAAGGCGCGGTCTGTCAGGCAGTTGTAAACATAGGCGAAGTTCCAAAGGTCATAAGCGATTATCCAGAACCACATCATATCCGGCCAAACCAGGTCGTGATGTTTGTCCTTGCTTATGATAATGCCGAACCAGCCGCATATTGTAAGCATGTTTATGATACCTGCGGCAGCGTTCATGGCGTTCCAGGGACCGCCCATGTAGAACATGTCGTCAATAATGCCCTGCATACCCATTACCTGAATCTCGCGGGCAACAGCTTCCATAATGTTGAGTGCAAGGATGGTGGGTGCAAGAACAAGACACCATTTTTTGCTCTGCATTTTTTTGGAGAAGCGCAAACCAAGTCCGATATAGCAGCCGACAAGCGCGGAGTATACCTTAATCCATGCAAACCAGTTTGCCGTTTGCGAGCCGGTTCCCACGCCCGATGTTTTGGGCCATACAAAAATGTTCAAAAATATGGGCAGAACAACGAAGAAGGCGATGCCAGTGTACTTGTTATAGCGGGTCACTTCATTAAAGAACATAAGACCTGCCAAAATTACGAGCCATGCAAGCCATGCATGCAAGGGGATGACCTCAAACAAAAACATAATCCAAACTCCCATTAAAAAATTTAACTATAAAGACCCGGATGACAAGCATCCAGGGCTTTAATGCGGATACGCCATTATTAAACGGAACACTTTATTAATAAAATAACAATGTTCGTTATTAAAGGCGCTTTCTGCGCTCAGAATAGCACTATTTTCGATACAAGTAAATCAACTTTTAATTTTTATATACAACAATCCGTTGTATATAAAAATTAAGAAAAACATACCGCGGAGCAGGGGAGAGGAAACCTTATTTATATGCCCCCATGAGAGGCTTTACTGCCATTAGGGGACGGGAGCAGCATGAAAAGGTGCAGCCTTTTCATCCGATTAACTCTGAATATAGTTTAATCGAATCGTCCGATTGGAAACATCTATCGTGCCTTCGTCTTTAAGATTTTTCAGCTCCCGAAACAAAGAGGGACGCTGCACCCCAAGATAGTCGGCAAGCTGCTTTTTGCTGATGGGTAATACAATGCTGTTCGAGTGCTGCAAAACAGACTGCTGTCTGAGGTATTCTAAAAGGTTTTCTTTGAGGGTTTTCTGTGTTGCCATCGTAATTCTTCGGTTCAGCTTCTGAGAATTGTGCGATAACATTTCGATAAACTGCATCGTAAAATGATAATTGTGCAAAAAATCCGCTGCCGCTTTCTTGGTGACATGCAAAATCTGCGCATCGAACATACAGTAAATCGTAAACGGGTATATGCCGGTATCTCCAAACAATAGGTTTGCCCCCAAAATCTGCCCTTTGGAAAATTCAAACATTGTCATGGCGGAACCGTTTTCTAAAAGAGAATAAGCTACAAGGCTGCCGGACAGAACGACATCAAGCGTCTTGCAGCTGTCTTTTTGATTATAAACCGTTGCACCCTTTGAATAGTTTTTCAGATACAGCTGATTGCCGGAAATCAGCGGTGCAAGCTCATCCGGCGGCAGTTGTGAAAACAAAGGTATGGTCCTAATCTTCTCTATCACAGCAAGCTCACCTCCTGCTCAAATAGTATAGCAAAAGGAAACATAAGTGTCTATCTATACGTAAATCAAAACGCTATATTATTTGTATTACCATGAAGGGGTCAGGCGAATGACGGGGAGCCCATGAATATTCCGGAGAAACCGTTTTGGGAATTCCCGAGGAATTAAAATGAACATCAAGAACCTGCAGGGGGATGCCTTAGAACTTATTTTCGCAATGTCCCCGGCTTCAGAAAAGTAAATTAATTTTAAAGGGAGGATACATATGGATGTTTTTACCTTGGCAATATGGGTCGGAACATTGATTTTTCTTGGGATATCCCTTGCCAAAGACAAAGTGAAAACGAAACAGGCGCTTAAAATGGCACTTGGAATGGGAAAGGCGATGGTTATAAGCATCCTTTCCATTATTTTTGCAATCGGATTTATCCTAACATTGCTGCCGCCTACAGAAATTGCCGCCTTTTTGAGCGGCCAATCCGACATGCTGGCGACTGTTGGGGGAGCGCTGCTCGGCACCATCACACTGGTTCCTGCTTTTATTGCATTCCCGTTGGTGGGTACATTGGTAAATGCAGGCGTTAGCGTGGTTCCGTCTGTTGCTTTTCTGACAACTCTGACAATGGTGGGAGTCGTAACATTCCCTCTTGAAAAGAAAGCGTTTGGAGTAAAGTTTACCGCAATCCGCAATGGTCTTAGTTTTCTTTTTGCTATAGCAATCGCGCTTGTGATGGGGGTGGTGATATGACAATAGTAAAAAAGATAAAAGAAAACCTGTTCGTTGTCATTGTGGTTCTGGCATATATTATCATGTTCATTGCAAAACCTGAAATGGGCATAGAATCAGTAAAAAGCAGCGGGTATTATATCAAGGAAATGCTCATGATCATGCCTGTCATCTTCGTTCTTACAGCACTTTTGGATATGTGGGTTCCAAAGGAAAAAATTATGCAGTATTTAGGCAAAGACGCTAAAGCAAAAGGTGTTTTTCTCTCTTTTGTGGTTGGAAGTATTTCGGCAGGTCCGGTTTACGCGGCGTTTCCCATGTGCATTATGCTTCACAAGAAGGGAGCTTCCATTCGGAATATTGTCATTATACTAAGCTCGTGGGCTGTTATTAAGGTTCCCATGCTCATCAATGAAGTAAAATTTTTAGGACCAAAATTCATGCTCATCCGATGGGTACTTACAGTTATTGCAATCATCATATTTTCGTGGATAACTGCTAAAATTATAAAAGACGAGGATTTACCGGGGGAAGTGCTGACAAAGACCGGACTTCATATCAACCGGGACGCCTGCATGGGCTGCAGTTTATGCGTCAAAAACTACCCGGAATTATTCGAGATGGAAAATAAAAAGGCGTTAGTAAAATCGTATGAGGCTCTGGATATGGATAAGTTGGAGAAGGTAATAAAAGCATGTCCGGTAAAGTCCATATCTTATAATGAAGGTATGAATATGCAGTATCCTTTTTTGCCCGATTCAGCGGATTGCGAAAAATAAGCGGAGAATCCGCTGTTCAAACGCAGTTTAAACACACCATTTCCCCCGGCGAGATTACCATATGTATTTTGACAATGAACTGAAGAAAGCAACGGTTTCTCTAAACTGCTATTCGGAGCGACCAGAAAAAATGACTGTTAGCGGGAAGGTTAACAAAATCCGAATCAGCAGGGCGACATAGCAAACCAAACAACAAAGCCGTCTCCGAACTGCATTTCGGAAACGGCACATAAAAAATTGCACATATTAGCTTTCTTTTAACTCGCTGATTTCTGCTTTGATGGAGTGATATCCGGCTTTCCATTTGACAGCTGCCTCAGCATCGCCTTTTGCGGTTGATTGTAAAAAATTATACTTATACACCTGTAATTTACTTGTCAAAAGACCAATTTTGCCTTCTTTATTCATCTGATAAATCCTCCCTATGCAACATACTCAATTATATTATACCACACCCTGTCAAATAAGATAAAATTCAATATAGCTGAGAAGGTGCCGAATGCCTTGCCTCCTCACACTGCCTGCTTGCAGTCGGAATGGCTCCCGAATTATACTTAAAGGCAAAACAATTTTCTGAGTCATGATACGAGCGCCTAACAGCAGAAGCTTATTGGCAAATGGGAGGTTCTTTACTGTAATGGGCATTTGCAAAAGGAGTGTTCTATAGTTAGTAGGAATGATAACCGTCTGACGGTATAACGTTTTTCACATACCAGCCTGCATTAGTTTTTTGAAGTGTCAGCTTTTCTGTGGAAGGCGTTTCGGGACCGGCTGAAGTTGCCCATTCATACTGTACGACATATTGAATTTCAGTTGGGGACAGCTCAGTCTTGCTAAGGATGCTGTATCGGGTTAACCAAGGGCTTGAACCGCCGATGATCCAAAAACTCTTTTCGGGAGTACCCCATTCGCTAACCAGCCGCTGTTTTAGCAAATCGTCTGCAACAGCATACTTATAAACGCCATTGCGGGTTTGGTCACCCTTTACCCACAGCTCAACTGCTCTGTCCGGGGAAGGGGCGGCAAATTCAAGTAAAACACTATTAAAGAAATAAATCTGTGCTTCCATCTGCTGTTTACTAATCTTAGCATCGGGATCCAGACTTTTTCCGGAGCTTGTAGCTGCGGATGCATGAGCAATTGCAGACAGAATTAATGTTAAGGCGATAAAGGAAAATAATATTTTCTTTTTCGTGATTTCACCTGCTTTCGTTCGTAGTTTTTCACATATAAGCAAATTTATGAATTGTTTTGGGAATTAACATACGGGTAAAGAAAACAGCCAAAAGTAATGATATGCGGTAAGGCCCCTGCGCAGCATTAATTGCTCCGCAGGGGCGCTTTCTATTTATCATGAAAGCTGTAATTGAAGTGTCATCGGCGTTTCTTCCCATCACTTATGAAAAGTGACGTATATCCCAAGATGCTGCTTTGTGCGCGTTACAAGCATGGAGCTGTTCCAGGCATTAGACACAAGGCTCTTCCCACCAGCCAAACGCAATGCGCCCCAAAACTTTTTCATTGCTGGTTTCCGGCGGGAGGTAGTTTATCAAGAAATTGCCGCCCGGAGGGCAGATAAATTTGCCGTCTTCCTCAGATACGATTGTCGTTTCGGCAGGACAACGGCGTCCAAATATTAATGTCCCGCCTGTAGGTTCCGCATCAACATTTTCTGCATATAAAAACTGAACCTTTGGCTTGGGAGGAGGGCATATTGCTGTGTTTGAGGGACTTTGCATATCTGTCGGCTTTGCCGCTCTCGAAGTTGCGGCATTCAGCCAGACCTGAAAAGAAAAAGGAATTTCAGTAACATTGCTGACGGTAAAAACATTTACAAAAAGCAATAACCCGGAATCCGGGGGATTAAAAAGCCCCGCCCATGCATGCTTGCCATCGCCGAATTCTTCGCGGCTCAAGCCGACAAAATATTTGCCTTGAAGGGATTTATATAAAGGCACTGAGCATGGCGGCTTACAGCATATATCGTTAAACATGATGTTCTCCTTTTTTAGCATAATTCTATTTATACAGCATTATACGGAGAAGCGTTTGAAAACGTTAATTCCCGAGCGCTTTGCGGGAAATAATATAAGCCCCTCTCGGTAAATCGAACTATGCATAGTGTTTCAGCAGATGATGCACCAAAAGGATGCCGCATATTCTGTCAAATCGGCGAGCAGATTTGCAAGGGCGCGGACTGGGAATTACTCATCATCCGCGTTCCTGTCGTTTTCAGATGGCAACGGGATTACCTGAAACTCCGGCTCAGGCGAGGATATATAAATCTCCTCGCATTCCCTTTGGGCAGTAATCAGGATATTTACCGCCTCCTCTGCGGCTCGAAACATCTTCAAATACATTTCTTTGTAGTCCGGCATAAACCACACCTCTGTTGGATATAATTTAGATGCATTTTATATCTATGGTTCCCATTGTAACATATAAAGACTCTAATATAAATACATAATATATTTATTTTGGGGTGATTATGTGGCTATAAAAAGCCTTTCTATCCGAATTGACGAGGAATTACTAAATAAACTGCATATCGTAGCAGACTATGAGGGGCGTTCTGCAAACAGCCAGATTTTAATTCTTATCCGAGACTGTGTTGGAGAATATGAAAAAATACATGGAAAAATAGAACTGGATAGTAAATAAAACAGAAGAATACAAGCATATACGCGGACTGCGTGAGAATGCAGATTTAACACAGGAAAAGTTCTGCTCGATTTGCCGCGCTTGAAAGTATTTTTCTTTTATTATTTCAAGAAAAGCTCTGTATTATTAATGAATATAGAGCTTTTTACATAGCTCCTGTCGTTTTCAGACGGCAACGGGATTACTTGAAACTCCGGCTCGGGCGAGGATATATAAATCCCCTCGCACTACCTTTGGGCAGTAATCAAGATATTTACCGCCTGCTCTGCGGCTCGAAACATCTTCAAATACATTTCTTTGTAGTTAGGCATAATCTCACCTCCAGCGACTTTTATGCATTTTTAGCATAAAAGTCAATATGCAATTATCGCATGACATATAATATCTGAGAGGTGAGGATATTGTATCAACATATTAGAGATTTACGGGAAGATCATGATTTGACTCAGCAGCAAATCGCTGAACTGCTCCAGATCAGTCAAACAACTTATTCCAGATATGAAAGCGGCATCTTGGATATTCCAAGCTCATCATTGATTGTTTTAGCAAAATTTTATAAAACAAGCGTAGATTATCTTCTTGGCTTAACGAACAATAAAACGCCTTATGAAGAAGCTTAAATGTTCTTGCGAACAGCACGGGAATACGGTCCGAAACAGGGAAACAGTTGGCTCGATTTGCCGCGCCTGAAAGTATTTTTCTTTTATCATTTCAAGAAAAGCTCTGTATTATTAATGAATACAGAGCTTTTTACATATTTTCGCACTTCGGCATAAATATTACCCTCTTGCACTAATATAGTGCAAGGATAGCATAATCAACACGTAAAATCAATACATAATTGCACCCAATTAGGTGCAGTGAGGTGTTAGTTATGAATTATGAGTACAGCAAGGCAATTGGCAAGAACATAAGCGTTATTCGTCAATCAAAAGGGCTGACCCAGGAGCAATTGTCTGCAAAATTGCAGGTCATTGGATGCGATCTCACCAAAAGTGCACTGGCAAAAATAGAGGTGGGACAGCGGCATTTATATCCCGATGAGTTAAAAGCCTTGAACAGTGCTTGGAATTTGTTATGACGAGCTATTTGTTTAATGCGTGATGATGGAGATTTAACATAGGAAAAGTTCGGCTCACTTGCCGCGCCTAAAAGTCTTTTTTCCTTACTGCAAAGCCGTTTTACGGGGCTACAAAGTGAAGCCGACATTAAAGTCTTGCAGAGGCAATATTTTGGATACATACAATCTGCCTTGCATATCGCAGTCCGCGTAAAATACTTCGCTAAAATTATGGATACCAGCTTGAGCTAATTGGGAGGCGAGCCATGCCCTGTCATGCTTTAACTGCTGAAGATTGCTGTCATGGACCTTTCCGTCCGTAATAAGGGGAATAGGCAAACCTCTTGCATCGGGCTTTAGATTTATATCAGAAGGAGTCAGAGGCAGAGACTGCGGCTTTTTAAGAACGCTGAGATTACCGCTGCCCTCCAAAATAGCGTATTCAATCTCATTCAAGTCGAATATACCTTTTTCCCTCAGCAGCATTAAAATATTTTCTACGGGGTATTTCAGTCTTTTCATATTGGATTTGATAAACTGACCGTTTTGAATAATGACGGTGGGACCGAAGGTGATTTTTCGCGCGATTTTTTTATTGTTTATCAGAAGATAACTTACCCAATATTGCAGGGCAATGATGAGTACCACCGCAAACAGTGTAGGGAGATGAGGAATATTCGGCTCCGCAATGTCAGCGCCGATAACGCTTCCGATCACTATGAGCGATAAAAGGTCATAGACAGGAAGTTCGCCGATCTTGCGTCTTCCTGTTTTTAAAACCAAAAACAGGAACAGAGCCATAATCGAAACAATTCGAAGTGCAATGATTAAGTAGGTCATATTTGGTCACCTCCGGCTTAGTGTATTAATTATGGACAAGATAGGACTGGTTTAAAATATGAGCCGGATAATTGAGTACAAATGGATTTAGCTTTCAAGCGAATTGACATATATTTTTCATCGAAGTATAATAATCAAACAATCATTTAATTGTTTTGGAGGTGCGGTGTTATGGTTAAACAGAAGCTGCCCCACGACCACGGGCAGGATATCGAGCGCATACTGGGCAAAATGCCCGATGAAGAGCATTTTATGGAGGCGTCGGCTATTTTTCAGCAGCTCTGCGACAGCTCCCGTCTGCGTATTTTATGGCTGCTATGCCATTGTGAAGAATGCGGCATCAATATTGCGGCGGCTGTAGGCATGAGCACCGCTGCCGTATCGCATCATTTAAAATCTTTGAAGCTGCATGGACTGATTACCAGCAGGCGGGCAGGAAAAGAGGTCTATTACACTCTTGCAGATACGGAAGAAGCAAGGCTTATTCATCGGATGGTCGATGATTTTTTTCAGATGAGCTGTCCGGGAAAAGGACTTGTGGACTATGACGAAAGATAAAGAAAATAGTGCTGTCCACGAAAATATCGTGAATAGCACCTTTTCCTTTTATCATTTACTAAGAAACTTTGTTGAATTTCTTTACGTTCAGCGCACGAATCGCGTTGAGGATTGCAATTACGGAAACACCCACATCCGCAAAAATCGCTGCCCACATGGATGCGTATCCCGTAGCGCCGAGAATGAGCACGAAGGCTTTGACAGCCAATGAGAACACTATATTCTGCCGGACTATGCGGAGCGTTTTTTTACTGATCTGGATCGCGGTGGAAATCTTTGAAGTCTCGTCTGTCATAATAACAATATCTGCCGCCTCAATGGCAGCGTCAGAGCCGAGTCCGCCCATTGCAATGCCAATATCAGCGCGGGCAAGCACCGGTGCATCGTTGATTCCGTCACCGACAAATGCGAGCATTCCTTTGCCGCTTTTCTGTTCCATGAGCTTTTCCATCTGCTCTACCTTATCGGCGGGAAGCAGCTCCGTATAGACCTCATCAAGATTCAGCGCTGAGGCAACCTTTCTGCCGACCGCGTCGCTGTCGCCCGTCAGCATAATGGTTTGTTTTATGCCGGCAGCTTTCAGGTCGGAAATTGCCTGCGCGGAATCCGGCTTTATTTCATCTTCTATGCGGATATAGCCTGCGTATTTGCCGTCAACGGCGATATAGACCACTGTTCCGGCGGAAGCCGCGTCCTCATAGCTGATCTGCTTCAGCTTCATCAGCTTCGCGTTGCCGGCAAGAACTTCTTTGCCGCCTATAAAAGCTTTTACACCATGTCCCGCAATTTCCTCGATATCTTTGATTTGGGAGGAATCGACGGGTTTCCCATAAGCTTTTTTGATGCTTGAGGCAATAGGATGACTTGAGTAGTCTTCAGCATATGCGGCAAGCTTGATTAATTCGTCACTGCTCATGTTTACCGGATGAACTTCGCTAACTACGAAATTTCCTTTTGTCAGAGTGCCGGTCTTATCAAACACTACTATCTCTGTTTTTGCGAGTGCTTCAAGGTAATTGCTGCCCTTTACCAATACGCCCGATTTAGATGCTCCGCCGATACCGCCGAAGAAGCTGAGGGGAACGGAAATGACAAGGGCGCAGGGGCAGGAAATAACAAGGAAGGTTAGGGCGCGAACGATCCATACATCAAATGGCTGTCCGGTAATAAGCGGAGGAACGAGGGCAAGGATAGCCGCGGCGATGACAACTGTCGGTGTGTAGTACCGCGCAAAGCGGGTAATAAAATTTTCGCTCTTTGCCTTTTTATCGCTGGAGTTTTCCACCATTTCCAAGATTTTTGCAACGGTGGATTGATCAAACTCTCTGCTCACTCGAATGCTTAGCTTTCCGTTTTGGTTGATGCAGCCGCTTATGACGCTGTCACCCATGCCGACTTCCCGGGGAACGGATTCACCGGTCAATGCTGAGGTGTCTAAGGCAGAGTAGCCCTCCTCGACAACTCCGTCCAGAGGGATACGCTCACCGGGCTTTACAATGATGATGTCGCCCACCTGCACCTCCTCCGGGTCTACTTGAACAAGAGCGTCGCCCCGCATGATATTTGCGTAATCGGGACGGATGTCCATCAGATCTGAAATGGAACGGCGTGACTTGGATACGGCGGAGGACTGAAACAGCTCTCCCACCTGATAGAACAGCATGACGGCGACACCCTCTGCATATTCGGTTAAGAAAAAAGCACCGATGCTTGCGACCGTCATAAGAAAATTCTCATCGAAAATCTGACCGCGGGCGATATTCTTTATAGCTTTCCAGAGAATATCTCCTCCCACGATTAGATAGGCGGACAAAAAAATGATAAATTTCCAAACGCCCTCTATCTTGAGAAGTATGCCCGCTGTAAATATCGCTGCCGCGATTAAAATACGTATAAGCTGACTTTTCTCACTTTTAGACATATATGTAATCCCCCTTTTGATAAAGGCAGCGGTCGGCTATGCAACCGCTGCCCGGTTAAATTCGGAGACAATTCCGCTTATGTCAATATCACGAGGTCAGGCTCAATCTTCTTTGCTGTCTTCTTTACTGACTCAAGAATAGTGTCAAATTGATCGTCCGGTGTCTCCAAAGTCATCTTCTGCCACATAAAGTTTACCTTGACACTGTCGACGCCGTCCAGCTTTGAAACAGCGTTCTCGATTTTTGCCGCGCAGTTGGCGCAGTCAAGGTTTTGGAGTTTCATTGTTTTTTTCATATGTATTGCTCCTTTCAGATTTAAGCGCAAACTATAATATAACAATTAAATAATTGTTTAATCGTTTGTAATACCAGTATATTTTCCTTGCGCTGTTATGTCAATAGATTTTAGCGAGTAAGTCTGAATGGGCGAAAATTCTGTCTTTTTGGCATAATACGAAATAAAAGCAAGTCCGGATATAAGGAGGCGTGCAGGTGTCTTTTACTATTTTCTCAAATTACGGCGATGCCGATATTGTAGAACAAGATGAACAGCATATTTCTTACAGGCAGAAAAAAGGGGAGGGCGAGGGGGTTGCTTCGGTATATCCTGTATTTCCCGGTATTGAAGTAATAGTATTGGATTATCAGACCTCTCTCTTAAACCCGACGATTCGCAAACAATTAAATGTCCTTGAAATCAACCATTGTCTGGAAGGACGGGCAGAATGCAGGATGAAGGATGGATGTCTGCAGTACATTGGAGAGGGAGATCTGTTTCTGAATACCCTGAATAATTACAGCGACAGCATTGAACTGCCTTTAGGTTTTTATCGGGGCTTGATGGTGCTGATTGATTTGGATACGGCGGAACCTGTAATTTCGGAACTGTTTTGCGGTATTTCTATCAGCATCTGCGAACTTTGCGACCGCTTTTTCGCCGATGATGAATGTTTTCTGATCCATGCAAAAGATGAAATCAGACATATTTTTGCCCGAATGTATACTATTCCGCATGAGACTCGAAGTTTCTATTATAGGCTTAAAATTCAGGAACTTCTCCTATACCTGCATTATTTTGATCCTTTGGAGGAAAGACAGAGCAAAGGCTATGCCCGCGAGCAGGTAGAAATGGTCAAAATGATACAAAAACGCATTACAGGGGAACCGAAACGCCGCTTTACCATAGAAGAGCTGGCAAAGGAATACTGTATCAGTCCAACGGCATTGAAATCGAGCTTTAAGGGAGTTTACGGACTGCCCATAGCCGCATATATGAAAGAATACCGGATTCGGCAGGCGGCTGTACTGCTGAGAGAGACAACTATGAGCATAGCGGATATCGCGGCGGAGATGGGATACGAAAGCCAGAGCAAATTCGGGGCGGCATTCAAGGAAACCATGAAAATCACGCCGCTTGAATACCGCAAGAAACTTGCGCAAAATCCGAGTAAGATTTAAAGCAGGGAGCGGAATAAATCTATTCTATGACGAAATACTACTTTTGAGGTGATTGAAATGCAGGACAAAAAATCGAGCCGAAAAAGACAAATAGAGAATATGCAGGAAAAAGCGGAGCGCACAGGCAGTTCCATACCTGATGACAATCAAAATCAAAACCACAATACGAAAAAGGTGGCGCTGGGTCCCAACACTAAGCGCTGAACAGTTTGCGGATGCAAGCAGGTTTTCTATTAAATCAAACTATTCTGGAAAGGATAAATATGTCTATAGTAAGCGCATATTTTAAAGTTGAAAATATAAATGGAAAGCACGGAACTCAGGAACTGAAACGTGAACTGGATATGCTCCAAGGAGTCACTTCTGTCAGCGTCAACGACAAAGCCGAGAACATAACGGTGGATTTTGACACGACAGGAGTAAAAAAGGAACAGCTTAAAACAAAAATAGAGGAATTGGGATATAGCATTACCCAAATGCGGTTTGAAAATCAAATTATGTAGAAATAATGGGAGAGTTATTATGCCGAAGGATAGCCAGCCCGATAACAAGAAGGCCAGAAATAAAAAAGCAAACGGACAGACACCTATAACAAGGGAAAATCAAAATCAGAACAGGAATGCAAAAAAGAAGTCCGTCAAAAACAATGATGTTTAAAATTTCAAGGCCGCCAAAATGCTTTGGCGGCTTGTTTTTGCGGTATAATGCATTATATGTAATCAAACAGATATATCACAATGCCGCTTTGAGGCTATAATTAAAGCTGCATTATGCTATTTTATCGGAGGAGAAAAGCATCATGAAAAAAGACCAGAGAGTTCAGCATGAGTTTAATTATTTGAAAAAGCAATATCCTAAGATAAAACAGCAAGTTGCGGAAAGCAAGAACAAGAAGTTATGGCATCATGAGGCTGTAATAAGGAATAAGATAAAAGATTTGAAAGCGCTGCCGGCAAACCATCTTGGTGGCTACAGGGAGACCTATGACGGTTATGTCAGCCTGCTTGAAGAAGTTTCGGTGCGTTTGCTGGAAAGCTATAATAAGAGCAATAATACGAATTACAGATTCGATGAAATCGTCGAGGGTAATTTTAAGGCATATTTGAATTCCGGAATAATCTCCGTACTGGTAACGAGCCATATTCCAAAGATAGTTGCCGAAGAGTTCAGCAGACTCCTGCCCGAAAACCCGAAAGACGAATATCCTACGGCAAGAAAGATGAAACGAAAATTCTTTCTTCATCTGGGCGAAACGAATACAGGAAAAACATACAACGCGCTGCAGCGCTTGAAGCAATCCGGTAATGGAGTTTACCTTGCTCCGCTTAGAATTTTAGCCTTGGAAAATTACGAAAGGCTTAACAGGGAGGGTGTTCCATGCAATTTGCTTACCGGCGAAGAGGAAATAAAAGTTGAAGGTGCCCGCCATTCGAGCTGTACTGTCGAAAAGGCGGATATCCTAAATTTCTATGAGGTTGCCGTAATCGATGAGATCCAGCTAATATCTGATTCACAGCGCGGAGATGCATGGACACGTGCAATCCTTGGGCTTTGCTGTCCCGAAATACATCTTTGCGGAGCGCTTAATGCAAAAGAACAACTTATAAAAATGATCAAAGATTGCGGAGATGACTTGGAGATAAAGGAATATTCGCGCTTAGTACCGCTTCAAACGCAGAGAGCACGAGTAAAATTTTCTGATGTAAGGCGTGGCGATGCTCTTGTTGCGTTCTCAAAAAGAAAGGTACTTTCGCTTTCCAGATATTTTTCAGAGCGCGGGATAAAAAACAGTGTGATTTACGGAGACTTACCTCCCGAAGTGAGAAGATTTCAGTATGATTCCTTTATAAGCGGAGAAAACCATATATTGATATCAACGGATGCCATCGGCATGGGGGTCAATCTTCCCATAAGAAGAATTGTATTTACGGAAATAAAAAAATTTGACGGCGAAGAATTTCGTTTCCTTTCATCGCAGGAGGTGAAACAGATTGCCGGACGGGCGGGGCGCATCGGGATATACGATGTGGGGTATGTCGCGTGTATGAATGACGACATATCTTTCATCGAAAATCAGCTCCAAATACAAGACGAACAAATAGAAAAGTCCGTTGTGGGTCCCAGCGAAGTAATACTCGATATCGGCTGGCTGCCGCTCAAGGAAAAACTTGCACTTTGGAGTACAAGAGAAGAGTCATTAAAATATTACCGCAAAAAAGATGTTCGGGATCAAATTCTGATTCTTGATAAACTCAGACCGTATAAGCTGTCAGAAGCAGTGGAATGGCGTCTGATGATGCTCCCGTTCGATGTGAATAGCGAAGAGCTTTTGGGGCAATTTATAATTTATGTTGAGGAAATATTCATAATGAAAACCGGAAAATTGTCTAAGCCGCTTTTAAACTCACATACCCTCTCCGAATATGAGGAGTATTATCAAAAAGTAAATCTATACTACTCTTTTTCAAAAAGTCTGAACCTTGACTTTGACGAGCAGTGGGTGTATGAAACAAGGAAACGGGTAAGCGACGAAATAAATCGGCTTTTATAGGTTTAGCCTATAATAATACCATTTTTTCTTATAAACTCAGCAATGCTGACGAACCTGCATTTCGAGAAATTACTTGAAATGCAGGTTCGCTGTATAATATAATTAATTTTGTCGTATCGTGCCAATTACTCGCTGAGACAGGTGCCATATGCTCAAAGAGGAGTTGCCGAAATTATTTGCTTTGAAGAAAGCAAATAAAGACAGAGGGGTATAGAAAAATTTAGATTTACTTTGAGAAAAGAGGGGTTAAAAAATGGGTATGAAGGTCAAAAACCGATATGTGGTGCTGATATCCGGCATGCTGATTCAGCTTTGCGCAGGTATCATCTATATGTGGAGCGTTTTCAAAGGACCTGTGGCGCAGCATCTTGAATGGGATCCCGCAAATGCTGCTCTAACTTCATCGATCATGTTGGCGGCATTTGTTCTTGGAATCATTGCAGGAGGAAGGGCGCAGGATAAAATAGGTCCGAAATTTGTCACTGCTGCAGGGAGCGTAATGATAAGCGTTGGCATGCTTCTTACGGCGCTTGTCAGCAAACAGTCTCCATGGCTTGTATATATCACATACGGCATAATCGGCGGTTTGGGAGTGGGGACAGTCTATACTGCAACTGTTTCCGTAATCCAGAAGTGGTTTCCGGATAAACGCGGATTTGCAACAGGGCTTATGGTTTCTGCTTTTGGTTTTTCCCTTGTAATCTTTGCGCCGCTCACAAATTCTTTGCTGACTAAAATCGGCGTTCCTTCAACCTTTACCGCTTTTGGAATAGCCTTTTTCTTCGTCTGTGTTATCTGCTCATTATTTATCGATAATCCTCCGGCGGATTATGCTCCGGCTGGCTTTGCCGCGGCGGATATGAATACTGCTAAAAAACAGTATACGACTTCCGAGATGCTTAAAACCCGTCAGTTTTATCTTATTGCGCTGTCAATGTTTTGTGTTCTTCCCGCTTATTTCATACTGAACCCTCTTTTTATGACTCTTGGAGCAGAGCGGGGGCTTTCCCCGGAGCTGGCAGTCGTAGGGGTTATGATTACGGGGATAGCAAGTGCGGCAGGCAGATTGATCATGTCTTGGATATCGGATTTAATAGGGCGGAAACGCGCGATATACAGCATTATTATTATCACAATGATATCGATTTTGACTATGATTATTGCCCAAGGCGTGCTTTTCCTCGTGTGCATTGCGGCTATCGCGTTTAGCTTTGGCGGAACGGCAGGGGTATACCCAACCATTACCGCTGACAACTTCGGAACAAAGAATATGGGATTGAACTATGGCTGTGTCATGGTTGGCTTCGGTTCTTCAGCTTTGATATTTCCTATCATCTCCAATATGCTTGTCAAAAACGGCGAATATACCGTCTCATTCCTTTTAGCGGCCGCCACTTGTATCGTTGCGTTTGTTTTAGTGCTGCTGCAAAAGAATCCTGAGGATATAAACTAAGAAAAATCTTAATATCGAAAATAAAAGGAGGCAGCCCTCTAATGAGTCTGCCTCCTTTTTCAATTCAGAAAACAAAGGTTCTGTTTTTCGGCTTATGCCTATTATAATCTGTGCAGCTTCCACCCTCGTAATCGTATCGTCGGGGCGAAAATTGATTTCTTTGCTATTACTGCGCAATACTCTCGATTCGTAAAGAAGAGAAATGCTGTCCGCGAAAGGATCGGAATCATCTAAGTCTGCTATCCTGCCGCACTTGTTTATTTTGACCAGAGCCGATTTTGGAACTGCGTTTGTCGATATGTAGACTTTAGATTTTTTACCTGCTCTTCTGTGCGTGATTCCTCAGGATAAAGCTTTTCAGCATAGCAGAGTTTGCAATTCCGGTTCTGACGATCCTCCAGTCTTTATCTTCCTTATCGCCGCTCCTGCTCCCATGTCGTTGAATAAATTGACGGGTCGTCATAAGGAATTTCAATTAGTTTTGTTACCTTGGCAGATTTAACATTTAAGTCCCCGACATGGTTCTTTTGACATTGCTCACTGTTTATGAAAGTTTTTGCAGACTCGCGCTCAAGCGAGTAAGTGAGCTTTAAATTAAGTGTCCCAATCAGTTCCCATTGAAGCATAATGATCTTTTGCACACTGCTCAGCCTCCGAGTTTTCCGCAAATACGGACACAGTACAGAGCAGGCAAATAATGTCCGTCCTTATTATTGAGAACATGACAACCGTTCGTCCATGTATTGGGGTGATGATAGTTATACCACGCGCGGTTTTTTACGCATAAAGCGCCGGCTTTCAGCGCCGCCATTGGGTGAGGTGCTCCGGTCTTTAATGCTTATGCAATCTGTGTTCATCCCCAATATATAAAAAAGCCACCGCCGTTTAGACAAACTTAAACGGCGGTAAGTCTTATATTTTTTTGGGTAGGGAGATCAGCTCTCTGTCAACATAAACGGTTCTGTCTTCTCTGGTCTTGATACACCATTTTACAAGCAGGATTTCTGAATTTACGATTTCAATACAGGTGATGCAATTTGGATGTACGCAGCTTCCTACATTAAAATACGGCAGCTCTTTTTTCAGGGGACATGAGGGTCTATGTGTGTGTCCGGCTATTACGGCTTGATTGTTTTTTTCTACCCAGTTTAAGATTTTTCTTTCCACTTTTCTTCTTTCACGATAGTTTTTGGCAGCACTTGTAGGATCCTTGTGACCGGAAAATTCCAACTTACGCCAGACATGTCTCGTGAGGAATCTGCTCACCTTCCAAAAAACGTCATTTATAAGATCCCCTTGATGACCGTGTATAAGAAGTATTTTCGATTGAGAATCAAGGTTGTTCAATATCAAGCCTTCATGAACTCTTATGTTTGTAAACAAAGGTTCATAACTATCGATTTGACTGTTATAGTACATCTGCAAATTGCCTTCAATAAAGGAAGGAAATTTTTTGACCATATCATGATTGCCGAAAATCATATAATAGCGATCTTCCTTATAGAAGTTGTGCAGCAGACGAAAAATATCGGAATAAATGTTGGTGATATCGGAAAATCTCTTGTTTTTCCATAATTCATCACTATCACCGAGATCAATATATGTAAATCCATGGTTGTAATAGTATTTTATAGCTGCATAGTATATGCTGTGATTATGGCGGAAATCATCAACCCAGCTTCCATCACCTCTATGGCAATCTCCGATTAAAACTATTTTTGATAAATTAGTAAAAGGGATTTCTGATGACGATTTGAATAGCTCGCTCAGACGGTCATAAGTCGAAAAAGAAGACATTTTACTTTTCCTTATTTGAAATATACATAACGATAACCTCCCTCAAATTATATTCTATTCGAGGTTTGCAAAGTTATGCTAAAAATTGACCTATCCGGAGGAGCGCCTGCAATCAAGTGTTTTCCGCATGACACAAAATAAGCAAAAAGCGCCGTATATACGACGCTCTTTGCTTAGTCTGGTAGAAGGAGTATTTTGCAAATATTTGTATCTATCGGTACGAATATTTAGCGTATATTGTTGATTTGCTGCGCGCAGTAAATAATGTCAAAGGCGCAGACTTAGGACATTTGCTATTTTACGTTGTTGAAAGGATCATAGCCTTCAAAATCGTCTTCATTAATAAGAGGAGTGGTGATGATCTTTTCCATAAGTTCCTTGCGGTAGTCGGGATGAGCTACTTTGATAATGGAACGGATTCTATCCTTTACTGTCTTCATGAAGACGTCTGCAACACCGTATTCGGTTACAACATACATTACGAATACTTTCGGGGTTGTAACTATGCAGCCTTCGGGCAGCCATGGAACGATGTTAGAGTGGCGCTCGCCCTCGCGGTCAACATATGTGGAGCGCAGGCAAAGGAAGCTGCGTCCGCCCTTGCTGCGGATAGAGCCGTAGAGGTAGCCGAAACTGCCGCCGGGGCCGCTGTAGGGAGAAAGACCCTGAGCCTCGGAGCAGGCTTGTCCAAGAAGGTCGATCATGAAGGTAGCATTGATGGCGACGATGTTCTCCTGCTTGACGATTCCGAGAGCATCTATGCACTCCCAATGGGGCAGGAAGCGAATCCTGTCGTCATCGCGTGCAAACTCAAAGAATTCCTTGGAGCAGGCGGCGGGGCTGGAAACTGTGATTTTGGTGATGATGCCTTCCTTACAGAGATCCATCATGGATTCGCAGGCAACCTCAGAATAAACCTCAACGTGACCTACGCCGCGCAGATTTTTCAGGATTTCCTCACCAAGTCCGCCGAAGCCAATCTGAATCTTGTCGCCGTCATGGATGTAAGGCATGATGTTTTCAGCAATCATCTTGTCATACTCGGTGGGAGGTGCGGAGGGGAATGATACAAGCTCGGTGGGGTTATCTACAATGCAATCAAATTCGGTGATGTGAATAAAGTGTGTATCGCGGTCACCGGGGACAGGATACTGTCCTGTAGGATCCATGAAGCCGATTTTCTTCACGACTCTGGGGTCCTGTGTAACGCCATGATGGGTGCAGACCTGATACGCGCCGACATTGCACCAGCCGTCCTCATCGGGAGGGCAGACCTGAATGGCAGCGACATTACAGTCGTAGGCAAAGGGACCGTAGGGGAACAGGTCATAGGTCATTCCGCCGCACTCGGCAATATTCATGCCGATGGACATTCTTTCAAGAGGAAGGTTGAAAGCACTGAACATACGGAAATGCTTTTTGCTTTCTGGATCGAAAATCATGTCGCAGGGCATATTCATGCAGTTGTAGATAAGCATTACGTCATGATAATCTTCCTTGTGCTCGTGGAGATAATCCAAAAATGCATAAGGTATGCACTGGGCGTTGCTGAGCCACACGCAGTCGCCGTTCTCGACAATCTTTGCGGCATCCTCCATAGTACCATGGCGTTCTTCATAGTACTTTTTCCAATCAATAGTTAAATCTCTTCTTGCCATTTTTTCGACTCCTTTATAAGCTTTGATTAGTATATATTTCCAAAATTATTAGCAACCTTAAAAAATCAGTCGAAACGCGCTATGTTTTAAATTATATTTATAAATACCCAACAATGCACGTCACAAATGAACTCGATTGTGCCTTGATGGCACAATGTGAAATAAATGTGACACTGTTATTGAGCCGGGAAAGGCTTACAATATAGGATTGTGGTAGTAATATCCAAATTGTATTTTTTTATGAAAAAATATTAATAAAAATGAACGCTTTAGGCACACTTTTTGCTTTGAATCTATTCTCGGCAGAGGTTTTGCGACCATTATAAAAGACACCCCCAAACATGGCAAGAAAACAGTTATGTTTAGGGGTGTCTTTTTATTATATGTTTTACGGAATTCTGAGGAAAGGGCGGACTATAAATTACACCATTCGTCACGCAGTGTCGCGGGCATTGCGAGATAAATCTGCTCTGCTATTTCCTCTCTTGTATAGTCGATTTTACCGCTTATCCAGTCGATATCTACGGATATACCGCCGTAGCAAAAAACAGAAAGCTGAAAATGCTCGTCCTTTGTCAGCGGTCTGCCTCTGCTTTTAGTAGTTATCTGCTCGATCATAGCGTATGAGTAGTCATATAAAAACGTAAAGTAAGAGTTTGGACCGACGTATGAAAAGGCGTTCTTTTCTCTTTTCCTGTCCCTGTCTGTGGCATTAAAAATCCTCTGATACAGTTCAAGCCAGCTTTTGCAGTTCTGCGATTTGACCCATGCGTCCAACTTCTTTTTGTAGTTGTAGTTCATTACGTCGTATTTGTCAAAATAATGCCTGTAGAAGGTTGACCTCGAAACACCGCTTTCTTCCATTATCATTTTTACCGTAATTTCTTCAAAATGGTGCTCTCTCAGCAAACGATTGAATGAATTTAGAATGTGATCCTTTGTCAATTGCTTCATCTTAGTCCCTCCGAATGGTACATTATTTAGTTATTGTATCATAACGGGACGAAAGTTCAAAATAGTATCTTCAAAATTTGTGCTTATTTCATATAATTATTTAAAAATAACATCAATAATTATACCTCATATACATGGTTTGATTTAGAAACTCCATCAAAAGCAACAAATACGATTTTTTTAAATTTGCCCCAATAATTTAAAAAATACAGTGTAAAACAAGGAGGAGAAAAATGGGATACCAAAGGCTATTTGAAGCAGGCATTTCAAAGGAATCGATCAGTTCATGGAGGTCGGCGGGCAAGAAAGCATTGGGTGTTGTATGCTGTCATATTCCCCATGAAATACTGCATGCGGCAGATGTACTGCCTGTACGGCTAAGAGCAACGGGCTGTGAAGACTACAGCGAGGCAGAAGTGTGGATGTCAAGTTTCAGCTGCAGCTTTGCAAAGTCTATTCTCCAGTATTTTATTGACGGAGTATACGACCTTGACGGACTGGTTACTTCAGACGGCTGTATGCAGGCGGTAAGGGTTTTTGATAACTGGAGGGCTTATTCAAAGAAAAATGGCAAGGAGCAGGTTCTTTTAGAGGTCGGCGCCCCCCGCATGAGCACTGCCACAACTAAGGCGTATTACAGGGAAGAACTTAAAATCCTTGCCGATGAGCTTGAGAAGCTGAGCGGCAATGAAATCACCGATGAAAAATTGCTGAAATCCATAGAGCTGTACAATGAGGAGCGCAGGCTGGTAAAACAGGTTCTTGAGCTTCAAAAAGCGGAAAATCCTGTCGTAACAGGTACGGAAGTGATGAAGATTATGCTGGCAGCGACTAATATGCCGGTCGAGGAATACATAGCACTTCTAAAAGCTTTTTTAGAAGACGTTCCGAACAGGAAGCCGGTTTCTGATTACCGTGCCCGTCTTATGATAATAGGAAGTGCATTGGATAATCCGAAATATGTCGAGGCAATAGAGAATAAGGGCGGGCTTGTTGTTGCCGATACGCTTTGTTTGGGAAGCATGGGATTTGGCGAAGAGCTGAATGCGAGAACAGAAGATGTTTTGGGGTCGATAGCTGATTACTATATTGACCGCATAGTTTGTCCCCGCATGATAGACAACCGCGATGCACTTCATGAGCTCATAGTGAGCAGGGCAAAGGAATACCGGGCAGATGGAGTAATCTATCAAAAAATGCAGAACTGCGAATGCTGGGGCGGCGAGAACACATATCTTGAGCCGGCTCTCAAAGAGGTGGGAGTGCCTATCCTTTATCTTGAGCGCGAAGAAAAGCTGGCAAACATCGGACAGCTTGAAATTCGTGCTGAAGCATTTATTGAGATGGTTGAGAGGGAGGACTAAGAGATGGCTTTTGTAGATGAAATGTACAAAGTAATAAGCGGTGATATGAGCACTACGGATTATATCGCAAGCTCGGCAGAGGGCAAGCTTGCACACGTTATGGACAAAGATCCTGATGGCAGATGGGTATATGATATACAGGTCGCGCAGTGGGCGCAAATCCGCGATGCTCACAAAAACGGCAAAAAGCTCGTTGCATTCGGAGGTCCGATGCCTGTCGACATCATCTATGCTTTTGACTGTCAGCCCTATTATCTGGATCAGCTCCCGCTGAGTACCGCGCCAAAGGTAGATATGACTGCAAAGTTCATCGATATCTGCGAGACAAAAACAAATCAGAGCATGTGCTCCATCGACAAAGTTGAGATGGGTGTGCTCCTTGCAGACCAGTATGGAATCAAGCCGGACGCTTTCGTCTATTCTACCGTACCCTGCGATTCTTCAAGGATTGCGTACCCGATTATGGAAAAAATATGGAATGTCCCTACATTCAATATCGATCTGCCCTTCCGCAGGGATGAGCGCGGGGTGGCATACCTCGTCAAGCAGACAAAAGAATTTATCACGTTTATGGAGGAATTTACCGGCAAGAAGCTTGACTGGAATAAGCTGAAGGAATGCATGGAGGTCGCAAATAAGTCGAACGAGCTTATCGGAAAAATAGCCGATTTGAGGAGCAACACACCCTGCCCATTGCCCGGAATACTGCTCGTTACAAATGCTTGCATGAGCGGTCAGGCGGCAGACCCGGAAATGGTGAAATTCCTTGAAAAAGAGTATGAAACCGGTCAAATGATGGTAGAGCTGGGTATGGGCGCCTGTATGAACGGTGAGAAATACCGCATGCTTTTCCTGCAAAACATGTTCTGGACCCAACTGAAGGCATATTCGTACCTGGAACGTGAATACGGGGCGATCTGCATTATGGACGTTTTGGGACACTATCATCCGGATATCTATGAGAATCTGGACGATAAGGAAGACTGCTTTAAGGTCATGGCGGTTAAGATGATGAATCTCCCGATGATTCACGGCGCTGCGGGACCTGTCGATTACTATTGCGACAGAATAAAGTATCTTATGGACAACTTCAATATCAATGCTTCCATATTCCTTGGACATATCGGCTGCAAGCATACATGGGCTTCCACAAAGATTCTTTCCGATTACATTCAGGAGAACTACGGCATGCCCACACTGCTTCTTGATGTTGACTGCATTGACGGCCGTTACAAGACGGCTGAAGAGGTACAGGACAGTATAGTAGAATATCTGGAAAACGTAGTCAAACTATGATTTTCAGGTATGTCCGATAACTTATAAAAGTATAATAATCAAACCCATAGCTTTGATTTTAAAGCTATGGGTTTGATTATTAGGATGGAATACCTCTTATAATAATAATAATCATATGCGATTGCTAACGCTAAGAAAGCACAATAAAGTTTTTTCTCGTGATATTTTAGCTCTTTTTTAAATTATTTAAGTGTTTTCGCTCGTAAATATATAAGGCGACGCTTACCGTTGAAATAACTAAAAATTGGGGAAAGCAGCTTAGCAGGAAAAGGTTGAGTATTCCAAAATTAATTGCAGGTATATATGCCATTGCGAATAAGAGGACAACAATTAAAATACTAAGCAAATACTCAATATGAGATTTTCTTTTATCATGGGATATAAATGTACGTTTACAAATAAAAAATAAATATATTCCAATAATAATGTTCCCTGCTAATTGAACAGCGGGCGGTATAGCTTGGGAAAAAGTCCGCCTTGCATATATATCTGCCCATCTAATGCAAAAAACGTATAATATCAACATACAGCTTGGCGCAAAAAGTGTAACTATATATCTTAGTCAAGTTTTGATCATATTCACCCTCAATCATTCAAATTAATTGTATACTATTCCATAGATCTTATAGCATTACAGTTCAACTATTTTCCTACACAAACTATAATACCATATATTTACATAATTGCAAATGTATAATACAAAGAAATTGCTAATTAATTTCCTTAATTTCTTTTTTAATTGATACAAATGCTGCAAAATCCAATGTATAATGAGAAAAAAGGAATAGGAATGATAATCTGAGAAATTAGGCGCTAAAATACTTGGATCTCAGCGTTTCCATCACGATTTTATCCATGTTTATTTTACATTCACGCGCTCTCTCGCAGTCCCTGTCACGTATTGCATCCAAAAGCTCACGTATACCGAAGCTTTTACTTTCCATTCCAAGCGTGTAAAAGACAGTTACCGCAAATGTATGGTTTACTTCCTTAAATGCGTTATAAATCAGAGGGAAAATCGTATTGTTTGAAGCGCAGTACATCCCGCTGTGAAATTCATCTCTGTATTTCAGGACTTCATCAAGGTTTGAGGCGTTCTCGGCTTTTAGAAGTGCTTCCTCCATATGTTCTATATCTGCATCTGTGCGGTTTTTAGCGGCAAGGTACGCACAGTAAGGCTCGATAAGCATTCTTAACTCCATTATCGATTCAAATGTCCGCTTATCAAAGTATCCTCCGTTGAATTCCGTTATTGCGGCAAGGGTTTGAAGATTGCCGCTTCTCATGTAATCTGCTACGATGGTTCCTTTTCGCGGATTTATCGTGACGAATCCCTTCTGTTCCAACTCAGCCAGTCCTGCGCTGACTACAGAGCGCGGAATCTTCATCTGGACCGAGATGTCGCGTTCTGACGGAAGCTTATCCCCCGCCTTTAGGCGGCCGGAAAGAATCATGTCCTCAAACTCCCTTATAAACAGGCTTTTACAGGATGGGGCTACTATCTCTTTCAGTTCCATAAGGTCCTCCTTTTTGGAATTGGCGTGCCACTGACCAGATTTTGTTTGTTATAATAATAACACATATTTTTGTTGATTTCAATACTCTTATTGCTTGCAATTACTATATTTTTGTGCTAAATTAAATTTAGAACATCTGTGGCGCGCCACAAACCCGACACTTTTTGATTTATGTCAGGAATACAGTCAGAAACCTGTGCCAGTTGGCATAATTGAGCGTTAATCAGAAAAGAGGTACGGCAAGAATGTCAAAGGTAATAACAAAAAAAGCCCTTGCGGAGAGCATGAAAACGTTGATGAGGGAAAGACCGTTTTCAAAAATATCGGTTGATGACATCTGTAAGTCGGCAAATGTCAGCCGCAGAAACTTTTACCGGCATTTTCCGGACAAGTATGCCTTGCTGAACTGGATTTACTATGACGACTATTTTTCAAAGCTGATTTACCATGATGACTGTGTGGTTTGGGACTATTTTCCTCAGATATGCGAGCATTTCTACAATGACCGTGCATTTTTTAGGAATGCAATCCAAGTTGAGGGGCAGAATTCACTGAGAACATATTGTCAGGAACTGTTATATCCGCTTTTTATGCGTGATTATAAGGGTACTTTTATCTCCGATAAGTCCGCCGAGTTCTATATTAGGAGAATTACAGACGCTCTGTTTGAATATATGAAAGAATGGCTGAAAAGCGAACCTTGCATACCGCCGGACAAGTTTGCAGCACATGTCAGAAAGTCTGTTGCAAAACATGCCCGCCGCACATGGGAAATAGCATCAAGAGAACAATACCAATTCATAAGTTAAGCTTGGGATTCCATAATACCTCTTATAAATAATAAGAAACCGCACGCTGCTTATTTAAACAGCGTGCGGTTTTTTCTATTTGGGGATGTCCTCGCCGAGCCAATAGCGCTGGAGCGGGACATATGAAAGATATGCGACAATAGACGTTATAAGGATTTCGGGTATCATGTATGAGGCGTTGTAGGACAATGACCAAATCAGCGGTGCCCAATTCAGCTCGTTGGGGAAAAGAACTTCCCAAATCAAAAGACCGCTTATGAAGTGGCAAAGGAAGCGGGCTAAGAAAGTAACTATGATTCCTAAAATTATTGCCTTGCGGCGATCCGCAAAAATATTGTTAAAACAGGCGGAAAATCCAAGAGCAGTATATGCCAGTATGTAGTCGAACACAATAATTCCTGCTGCGCTCAGTGCGGTGGGCGCATACTGTACATTTTTCATGCCTAAAACCATTTGCAGCACACTGTATACGAGAGCGGAAAGAATGCCCCATTTTGTTCCGTAGCGATGCGCTATAAGGACAAGAGGCAGCATACTGCAAACGGTTATTCCGCCTCCAAGTGCCCATGGACCTTTAAACTCAAAGAGCGAAAGGATTGTGCCGATTGCGATGAGCATTGCACTTTCTGCAATGCGCTTGGGTGTTGACTTCATGAAAATTCCCTCCAAAATTTTTTGTTCCTGTCCCTCCGGTCAGGAGATAGTGTGTTGTTTTTAGATAAAAAGCAACAAAAAACCCGCGCTTGCGGGTATAGCAACGCGGACTATCAAGGGAATATTCCATTGATTCCTACGCCGGCATTACCCGGATCAGGTTCGAGGGTCCCAAGCGAAACAGCTTGATCTCAGCCGACTTATGTCAGCACCCCTTATGATCTCATGTAGTGGCATTATAAGGTAAAAGGGGAGTTTTGTCAAGCTGTATTTGTCGAAAAACGCACTTATTCCACGGCGAAGACAGGTGCGCGGGTGTTTTCATTTACTTTCTTTTGTATGCGATGAGAATTATTTGAAGTGACTAATCTTACATCAGCTTGGAATAATAAAGAAAACGGAGGTGGAGATTCTGGTAACGATAAAAGAGCTAGGCATAAACGATATTTATGCCATATCTGCGGGTATTGTTATGGGAACCTTGGCAAGACTTATAACTTTAAAGGTCGATTTAAGGCAAATACCCTCATATCCAAGCGCATATTTCAATAATATTATTTTAGGTCTCATCGCATCTTCACTTGGTGCGATAGCGATACCGGCGATATTGACTAAGGATTTTACCGCCGTTACGTTCCTTGCTCTTGCTGCAACGCAGTTCCGGGAGGTCAGAACTGCTGAAAGAGAGAGCCTTGAGCAGCTTGAGCATACGGAATTTGTTCAAAGAGGGGAAGCCTATATCGATGGTATTTCAAAAACCTTTGAGTCAAGAAATTACATCTCTTTGGTTACCGCAGTATGTACCGTTCTTGTAATATATATAATAAACTGCCCCGATATATTGCTTAACATGATTTTTGGCGTTGGGGCGGGTCTTTTGGTAATGTTTTTATGTTACCGCTTCACAAAGGGAAGAAATATAGGAGAAATATGCACAATCAATATAGGGCAGGTTGAAGTTAAGGGTTCGGAGCTATATGTAGATGGTATATTTGTAACGAATCACCTCGGGACGGACGTGAGCCGAGAACTGTTTACAAGCGAAGGCTTAGCTCTTGTTTTGGAGGCGCCCGACACAATGAGCAGTGTGGTTCTGTTAAATTCAGGTCAAAGTCAGGCGATTTTGTTTGAAGCTGTCCGCGCGCTCGGTGTAAAGAGGTATAGGTTTATAGAAAGGAATCTTCTGACCGGCAAAGTTATTATAGCGTTTGTCCCTATCATAAACGACCCCGACAGAGCGGTGAAGGCTGCGTATAATACACCCGTCCTTGAAAACAGCCGAAAGATAAAACGAATCATGAAAACTTCATTCGGAGGGAAGGAATGAGCAAAAATATAATAGTCTATATAACGGCGGATGAAAAAAGAGTTCTCAGCGGTGACCCCCTGACCTTGCTTGTAAAAGATGCTGAGGAACAGAAGGACTTGGCTCTTGAGCTGAGCAGGGCATTAAAGACAGGCACAGTGCAATTGAAAAACGGAGATTACATTTTAATCGATGAGGATGGATAGCCGGAAAAATCCCGGTAATTATAAAGCCACACTCTGCTTTTGAGAGTGTGGCATCTTTTTATTGCATTTGACCTTGGAAATTCTGCTGTTGCTGCTGAATGACTTCCTGCTTGCCTTTTTCCGTGTGTTCAGCTTCTTTTGGGCAAAGAATATAGAGAAGCTGCTGCAGTTCTCCTACGTGCTGCCTCTCCTCATCCGCAATATGATAGAGAATTTTTTTAACACGTTCATCATTTGTTGCCATAGCATGAGCTTCATATCCGATGATTGCTTCAAGCTCTCCCGCGATATCTACGCGAATAGCCTGAACCAATTCTTCGCTGGACATTTGCTTTGGTACATTGGCAATGAACGGATTTCCTAACAGTGCCATAAAATACAGCCTCCTTAAATAGATATGATGTATTTTTTGCAATATAGAGGAAAATATACAAAAACTATGACGGGTAATCAGTATGAGCTGAAAAACAAACGATCAAAAATCAGCATTTTGTTAATAAGAGCGGATTTTTTGCAGAATACTACAGATGTAAAAAGAATCGCTGCAATGATATTAAAGATTAAAGCAAGTGAGGAAAAATTAATGAAAAACAGTGAGCAGAAGAAACCCAAAAGGGAAGATATCTATTATCAGTTTTATAATACAAAGTCGGTCCAATCAACTACCGATTTGACTGGACTTACCCCGTCACTGCCTTTATCCGAAGAAGATGCGGAATCATATGCGGATATATACGGGATGCCTATACCGGAAGATTTCCCGCATTACAAGGAAAATAAAAAAGAGAAGCACTGATATTCTGAGCGAAATGCTTCATTAAGGCTTTCAGATTCCCATAAGGTTTTGATATTCGTACTTTCGTGGGAAGCTAAAAAAACACGCCGGAATTTTCCGGCGTGTTTTCATTGCCGCCAATTGCTATGAGATATACTGCAAAAAGCAAACGGACAAAATAACGGCACCTGCTATTCTGTTGCCTAATAATTGAACTATTTATTGAAATAATATGTTCGGAGTAATTTTAAAGGAGTAAATCAAATGACAAACAATATAGCACCCAGCATTGTATATCCGATTGACAACGGATATGTTAATGATTTAAAACCTGCTATTCAAGGAACAGGGGAACCGGGAGCATCAATTAACGGCATGATAGACGCAACGCCGTTTTCGGCGCTTGTTTCGGAAAACGGTGTCTGGTACTACAAATCGGAAAATGAGCTGGCGAATCTGACAGAGCATACTGTGAGCTTTAGCCAAACAAGCCCTGACGGACAGGTAAGCCCGCAGACACTCGTAAAATTCAGAATCGATACACAGATGCTATTCCCCCATGCCTTGGTTTACCCGAAAAGCGATCAGTTTATAAACACGAAATCTCCGACTATAAACGGAACAGGAAAGCCCGGCGCAACTATAGAGGCCAATCTATGCGGTTCCGTTTACAACACAGTAGTAGATCCCGAAGGCAATTGGCAGATAAAAGCGGAAAATCTCCCCGAAGGATCGTCGTTTATGCATATCATTCAAAAGGATATGGGAAATATAAGCCCCGCGATTTGTGCCGGTTTTATGGTGGATACTGTTGCACCTTCCGAGCCGAGCTTGGATTTTCCCTATGACCAGGGCTGCATCAACAACCCTGTGCCTGTATTCTGCGGAAAAGGCGAGCCTAACGCCTCGATAGACGCGACTGTTGACGAGAAAAAATATGCGGCAAAAGTAAATTCTCAGGGTTTGTGGAGTTTTGAAATCAGTGAGCCCTTGGTTGATGATACTCATATCGTATCGACACGCCAGATAGACATGGCGGGGAATATCAGTCCGGAAAGCATATGCGTTTTTACAATAAAAACTATACAGCCCGGACCTCCTGTTATATCGAATCCGGTGAGCGGATCGATAATTGCCGAGTCAGAGCCTGTAATATCAGGTCAGGGAGAAAATGACTGCGTGGTAATGACAAGGATTTATGACAAGATTTACAGTACTCCTGTGAATAGCGACGGTTCATGGAAGCTAAGCATAACTGATAAGCTTGCAGACGGAACTCACACCTTCAAAATATATCAGGTAGATGAGGCGGGGAATGTCAGCAATAATGTTGACTGGACAATCAAAGTAGATACGTCTGTTCCCGCACCTCCTGTGGTTATCTATCCGCAAAAAGGCGGATATGTCAATAAGACAGATTTCCAAATCAGAGGAACCGGAGAACCGGACGCTACAATTATCTGCTCAGTGGCGGGAGAGGAATATACAACGCGAGTCTCAAATGACGGCAGCTGGTCTGTAGATCTCTCGGGCAGCGATAATATCAGGTATAAAATAGACTATATAATAAGTGCAAAACAAATAGATTTGGCGGGCAATTGCAGTAATACCATTAAAACTGAGTTTTGCGTCGATACAAATGCGCTGAAAGCACCCATAGTAAGCTTTCCTGAAAACGGTTCGAGCATAAATACTGTAAATCCCTTGATGACGGGGACGGGCAAAGCCGGAGCAACAATAAATCTGAGCGTAAACAGTAAGGACTATTCTACAAAAGTGCTTAACAACGGAACTTGGGCTGTCAATATAGAGGACGAACTCCAAATAGGTGAGAATACGATTAATATTACGCAGACTGACTGCGGAAATATAAGTCCCTCGGAAACCGTAAAATTCAATGTAAAGCTAACGACGCCTACCTGTCCTGTTATTATTTCGCCTACAACAAACCAGAATATAAATACTCAAGACCTGTATATAATCGGCAAAGGAGAGGCTGGAGCAAAAATAAATATCAGGCTTGACGATGACTGCTATACGACTACAGTGAACGATTACGGCACATGGAAATACAGTGTTTCGGGCTTGCTCCAAGGCGCGCACAGTATATTGGTGAACCAAACCGATACGGCAGGCAATGAGAGCTTTTATGCCCACGTCAACTTTATTTCATCCCCGGAGCATCCGAATGTTGCCTATGAAAACGGTCCGACATCATATCAGATTTTCTATAATCCCCCGGGACCGGAGCTTACAACAAAAACAATCGTCACGCTGAAAACAGGCAATCCCGTTACAGTTAACGATATCTTTGGCAACGTATTTTCATTTATTGTTTCCACAAATGGTCTGTATGATTTCAATTATTCCGAGACAGGGGGAGGAAGAGGAGTCGTTACAGCCGGTGTTTCATGGATAGACAATCAGCCTCCGGTAATACAGATAGATTCGTGCGGCAACTATTTCTCGTCCGAAAAAATCATCAGCTATCATAAATACGGCGGCTCGTGCATTAAAAATGCGCTTTTAAACAACGCTCCTTTTATGTCTGGAAAAAGGGACAATGAAGAAGGCGTCTATAAAATCGAAGTAACAGATAAGGCGGGCAACTTCGCTTCGGATTGCTTTATTATTGACAAAACTCCGCCCGAGGTATTCGGCGTTGAAAATAATATGGTATACAATACAGACGTTACGATAAATTATTCAGACGACTTATCGGGAGTAAAGAGCGCAATGCTGAACGGACGCAATGTCCTGTCCGGATGCATACTGACCGGGAATGGAGATTATACTCTGAAAGTAACTGATTATGCGGATAACGTGACTGAAAGAAGTTTTAAAATTTTGAAATAAATTGTAATGGATATGACACATTTCAGAAACCTCCGGAGGCGCTTTTTAATATGCGCATTCCCGGGGGTTTTGTATTTGCAGGGTTTTTCAGCCATATTGCGTTTTTTTACAAGAATACACAAAAAACGACAAATTTAGGTAGATATTTTCAAATGTTGTGGTATAATGTCCCTAAAAGAATCCTTTAAACCCTGCTGTAATTTGTAAAATAAATCAAATGGGGTGTTGCTGAAATAATTTCTTTTTTCCAAAGCAGAGGAGCAAGTTAAAATATGTGTAGTTTCATCTCGAGCTTGTAGTTACCAAATTCAGAAACAATATTACGGAGGGAAAAGATGAAAACGATTAAGGGTAGGATAGCGCGACTTGTTATAATTGTTGGGGCAGTCGCAGTTTTGATTGTCGGAGGCACAACTATTGTTCTCAATTACTCAAGTACAAACAATATGCTGAAGCAGTCCATGACAGAGACAGCTAAACTTGCGTCAGAAAGAGTCAGACAGGAACTAAGAAATTATGAGACCATTGCAATGGAAGTCGGAAGTATTGCAAGACTTTCAAATTCCGAAACCCCGCTTGAAGATAAAAAAGCGATAATCGATCAGCGCGTAAGTACGCACAAATTTGTCAGCGGAGATATTCTGGACGAAAAAGGCAGAAGTATTTTTGACGGTACAGACTATAGCGATACGGACAATTACAGGGTAGCAATGGAGGGGAAAACTCATATTTCGGAGCCCGTTCCCGATAAGAGTACGGGGAAAATGACAATCAGCGTTTCCGCACCTTTATGGAAAGGCGGCATTCCCGGAACCCAGATCGTGGGGGTAACTATGTTTATGCCGTCCGAAACCTTTCTTAACGATATAATGTCCGAAATATCGATAAGCAACTGTTCGGCTGCCTATATGCTTGACAGTTCGGGCAATACGATAGCGGATGTGGACTGTGAAAAGGTCAAGAAAGCGGAAAACATTGAGGTTCTTGCGGGTAACAGTGCCGAATATGCCGAGCTTGCCGCCCTACATAAAAAGATGATCAGCGGTGAATCCGGCTTTGGGACATATGAACAGGACGGTGTTAACAAACTTCTTGCATATGCTCCCGTTAGAGATACCAACGGCTGGAGCTTTGCTGTTGACGCTCCGCTCAGCGATTTTATGCAGTCCACGATTAATTCTGTTTATATAACGCTTGCCTTGCTGCTTATATGCATAATTTTATGCATTACAGTGGGCATATGGGTAGGCGGAAAAATTGGTTTGCCCATAACACTTTGCGCCGAGAGACTTGAAAAGCTTTCAATAGGAGATCTGCAATCGGATGTTCCCGTAATAAAATCAAAGGATGAAACGGGGACATTATCTAACGCTACAGCAAGAATTGTAAACGCGTTAAAAGACGTAGTAAAAGATATTGTATATGTTCTTTCGGAACTGTCGGAGGGCAATCTGACAGCAAGCTCAACATTTGGGTACGCGGGGGACTTTATACCGATTCAGACTGCTACCGAAAAAATACTCATTTCGCTTAACAATGCTATGGCGCAGATAAACGAATCGTCAAGTCAGGTAGCAAGCGGGGCAGGTCAGGTTTCGGATGCGGCACAGTCGCTTGCGCAGGGTGCCACAGAACAGGCATCTTCAGTTGAGGAACTATCCGCGACTATCAATCAGACGTGCGGACAGGTTCAAGTGACGGCTCAGAATGCCCTTGAAGCAAGCCGCATCGCAAATGAGGCCGGAGAGGGAGTTGTTGAGAGCAACCAGCATATGAGGGATATGACGGAGGCAATGGATGAGATTGCCAATACATCCAGGGAAATCAGCAAAATTATTTCGACTATTGAGGAAATCGCTTTCCAGACCAATATTCTTGCACTGAACGCCGCGGTGGAGGCTGCGCGCGCGGGTGAGGCGGGGAAAGGATTTGCGGTCGTTGCCGATGAGGTAAGAAATCTTGCGCAAAAATCCGCCGAAGCGGCAAAAAGCACGACCGTACTGATTGAAACTTCAATCGATGCTGTGGGGAAAGGTGCGAGAATTGCCGCACAAACAGCGGAATCTTTGAAGATGGTGGTTGAGAAAACCGATATTGTCAAGAGAAGAATATCTGAAATTGCGGAAGCATCAGAAAATCAGACGGTGGGAATTGAACAAATCACTATAGGCATCGACCAAATTTCCTCTGTGATTCAGATTAACTCCGCAAGTGCAGAGGAGAGTGCCGCGGCTTCGGAGGAGCTTTTGGGACAGGCGCAAATGCTGAAATCTTTGGTAGAGCAGTTCAAGTTGAAAGAAAATGATGATGTGGTTTTTGCATAATACATAATTAACTGCCCTTAGGCGGAGAACAAAGGCATGGTAGTAAGATGACCGTGCCTTTTTCATGTATGCGGTAAACCCGTTCCATTACGAAACGGGTTTGCCGCATAAATTCATGTTGTTTATTCAACGTCCTGCAGCGCATTATAGCCTTCCTCGCCTGTGCGGACCTTAATTACGTTTTCAATATCATAAACGAATATCTTTCCGTCGCCTATGTGTCCGGTATACAAAACTTTTTTTGCACTCTCGATGACGGCTCTTACAGGTACTTTACTTACAACGATTTCAACCTTTATCTTGGGGAGAAGATTGGTTTCAAATTCAATTCCGCGGTAATACTCCCTTATCCCGCCCTGAACGCCGTAGCCCAGAACATTTGTGACAGTCATACCTGTAATTCCGATTTTATCCATGGCGCTCTTTAAGGCTTCAAACTTATTCTGCTTTGTTACAATCTCGATCTTTGTGATTTTCACGCTGTCTGCTTTGCCGTCAGATGCCGGCATGATTTTAACAGGGACCGCCTGTTCCATAGGAACAACGGTATAGCTTGCTTCAGGAATACCGGACACTCCGAATTCGCTCGTGTAATCAACGGTGACGAAATCGGGATAAGCCTTGTTTCCGTGCTCGCCAATGTCCAGACCTTCGATTTCCTCTTTCGCGGATACACGAAGACCGATAGTTGCCTTGATTACCCGCCAGACCAGATAAGAGCTTGCGAAGACAAAGCCCCCGACGCATACAACGCCCAATGCTTGAATACTAAGCAACTTAAAGCCGCCGCCAAAGAATAATCCATCGGCACAATCGGCTACTGCGGCACTGCTCTGTGCGAATAAGCCGACAAACAGTGTTCCAAGAACGCCATGCACAAGATGGACGGAAATTGCGCCTACAGGATCGTCAAGTTTTCTTCTGTCGAAGAACATTACGGAAAAGACCACAACAACGCCTGTAATAGCACCTATAATAAGCGAACTTGTTACGCTGACATATGCACAGCATGGCGTTATTGCGACAAGACCGGCAAGAAGACCGTTTATTGACATTCCTAAATCAGGTTTTCCGATCACTATCCATGCGGTTGCTGTGGCGGTCAGTATTGCCATGATACCTGCGGTATTTGTCGTTACAAGGATATGGGAAATTGCTTCGGGATTTGCCGACATGGTAGAACCTGAGTTGAATCCAAACCAGCCGAACCACAGAATGAAGGCACCTATAGTAGCAAGGCTCATATTATGACCGGGAATGGGATGTATCTTACCGTCCTCCGAATACTTGCCGATTCTCGGTCCGAGAACCATTACACCTGATAATGCTGCCCATCCGCCGACCGAATGGACGACTGTACCCCCCGCAAAATCGAGCATGCCCATACCAGACAGAAATCCGCCGCCCCAAATCCAATGCCCGACTATCGGATATATCAAGAGGGTCAGGATGAATGAAAAAACGATAAAGGAAATGTATTTGATGCGCTCTGCGACCGCTCCCGAAACGATTGTGGCGGCAGTTCCGCAGAATACAAGCTGGAAGAAGAATTTTGCCCCAAATGGTATTCCTGCCCATGAGATGGCCGAGTATACACCTTCATATGCATCTCCCGTTAACGGGGACTTATCCGCGCCGCTTGCCATAAAAAGACCTTTAAGACCAATAAACCCATTTCCGTCTCCGAACATCAGACCCCAACCAAAGACAAGAAAGCCGAGCGAGGATACGGCAAAGACAATGAAATTCTTTGAAAGAATATTTACCGAGTTTTTTTGCCGTGCAAGCCCGCACTCCAATGATGCGAAGCCGAGATTCATGAAGAACACTAAAACTGCTGCAAATGTGACCCATAGAGTATCCATAATAACTGATTCCATAATATACCCTCTTTTCATTTTTTTGTTTTAAATATTGCTGAGATGGAAAGCAAGCGGGAAACAAAAAAGCAGCAGCAAGGGCGCTGTGGTCTTTTCCACAACGCCCTTGTTGCTGCTGTTATTAAAATTTTATGATATAGAAAATAGAATGTCAACAAGATAATGAAGAAATTATCTATGAAGCTATATATGAAAAATAAACTTTTTTTGTGAAATATATAAAACCTCTGCGCTGCCGGCTCCGTTTGCCGAATGAAACAAATTATGAAAATGTATCTCATAAAAAAGAAGGCACTCAAAAAAGAGTGCCTTAAAAAATAGATTGCCTTTGCCTCGAAATTGATATTTTAACTATATATCTTACCAACGAGTTTGTTGCAAAGACCGACGGGAAGGAATTTTGCAAGGGACACAAACAGTTTGTATTTTGAGCCGGCAACATAGAGGACCTTAGGATTTTTTTTCTGTGAAATACGGTAGATAAAGGAGGCAATATAGTCGGGAGTCATTCCCGAAAGTTCGTCCTTTTCCATAGAGGAAACAGCCCGTTTTATAGTATTGCCGTACAGTTCTTCCCCGTCCTCGGTCTTTTCGCGTGAGGCTGTAAATCCCGTATGCACATCTCCCGGCATTATGGCGCTTACCTTGATGCCGAAAGGGCGAACCTCGTTTGAAAGCGCAAGGGTAAGGGAATTGACGGCGGACTTAGTTGCGGAATAGAATGCTTGAAATGGGATAGGAATCGGCGCCGCAACAGAACTGAGATTGATTATGCGCGAGCCTTTTGTCTGACGCAGATAGGGAAGTGCCTCTTTGCAGCATAAAAACGTACCGAAGAAGTTGACATTAAATATCCTGTGCGCCTGCTCGATATCGGTAAATTCAACAGCTCCCGAAATGCCCATGCCGGCGTTGTTTATGAGGAGGTCTATACGTCCCTCGGTGTCAAACACCGTTTTAAATGCTTGTTTAATATCCTCAGGCTTGGTTATGTCGGCGGTTAGGTGTGCTATCCCGTTTTCACTTTTTCCGCTGCGGCTGAGCTCGTATACGGAGTATCCCTTTTTGGAGAGCAATTGGGCAGTACTCTTTCCTATGCCGCTGCTGCCGCCTGTAATTACAGCTACATTTCCCATTTGCTTCTGCTCAATACCTCCTTGATTATGTCCATAGCTTCATCAAGAATAGCCTCTGTGTGAGAAGCCATATAGCTTGTACGCAGTAAACATTCAGACGGCGGAGTTGCGGGAGGCAGTACGGGATTGACATACACGCCCTCATCAAAAAGCTCTTTGGAAATGCCGAGTGTACGGTAAGTTTCATAGGTATAGATCGGAATGATAGGGGTTTTGCTTTGGCGATGCTTTATCCCGCGGGCAGTCAGCCCGTCACGCACATACTGGGATATATGGGCAAGGTTAGTTACAAGTTCAGGATGCGCTTTCAGCTCTCTAAGTGAGGCAAGGGCGCAGGCGCAGTTTGCCGGAGTCATGGAAGCCGAGAAAATGAAAGGACGTGAGTTGTGACGGACGTAATCCGCGACCTTTGACGAGGATGCCATGTAACCGCCGAGACTTGCAAGCGATTTTGAGAACGTTCCCATGTAGATATCGACGTCGTCCTCGAGACCGAAATAACTTGCTGTGCCGCGTCCGCCTTCGCCGATAACGCCGAGACCGTGAGCATCGTCCACCATTACGCGGGCGCCATATTTCTTGGCGAGACTTACGATTTCGGGCAGCTTTGCAATGTCTCCGCCCATGCTGAAAACGCCGTCAGTCACTATTAGAATACCGGCAGTTTCCGGTACGCCGTTTAAGATGCGCTCAAGGTCTTCCATATCGCTGTGCTTGTAGCGAAGCATTTTTCCGTAGCTCAGTTTGCAGCCGTCGTATATGCTTGCGTGGTTTTCTTTGTCGCAGATAACATAGTCGGTACGTCCTACGATGGCGCTTATTATGCCCAGATTCGATTGGAAGCCTGTTGAGAAGGTGACGACCTCCTCCTTGCGGAGAAACTCTGCCAGCTCAGACTCCAGCTCCAGATGCATATTCAGCGTGCCGTTCAGAAAACGTGAACCGCTGCACCCTGTGCCGTATTTTTCGATGGCTTTGATACCTGCCTCAATGACATTGGGATTTATAGTAAGACCCAGATAGTTGTTGGAGCCAAGCATGATTCTCCGCTTGCCCTCCATGATAACCTCTATATCCTGACGTGACTGAAGCGAATGAAAATAAGGATAAACACCTTTTTCACGCGCTTCGTCGGCAAGGGATTTGCGCTCGCACTTTTCAAAAATGTCCATAGGATACTCCTTTAACTTAGCTTTTTCCGCCCGCCTTTATAATGGCTGACAGTTTTTTTGCAACGCGCTGCTCCAGTTTATCGAGCACGTTTTTCTCTTCTTCTGAAAGCTCCTTGGTGATTTGGGAAATATCGGGTATTTGACTGCCGTAGTAATCGCGAAACTTTTTTGTAACGACAAGCCTGCATTCGCGTTTGTCGCTTTCACAGGATTCCTTGGTGATGTATCCCTTTGTGACAAGAGTGTTTACTTTGTACGATGCGTTAGGCTGTGATATGCCGATAAACTCGGCAAATTCTCCAAGTGTAGGTTCTCCAAGAAGATAAATGACCTCTACTGAAAATGCCTCCGTTGCACTAAGGCTGCCCGGTTTTTCGCGTATCATGGAGAAGAGATTCCGATAATGTGCGAGGCGAAGATAGCGGTATATCTCTTCAAAATCCGTTGTCATAAGCGCTCCTCTCAGGATATATAAAATTATTTATATAAAAATTTAAATCCATATTAGCACTGTCCAGTATATATTACAATCTAAATTATAACTAAAATTTTTTGCCGAAACTACGCAGCATAGACAAATTAAGACATCTCTTTCGGGGGATGCGGAGTTTTGCCGCAAAGTCCTGCATAAGAACGGCCGGGGCTTTATGGGTTATTACTAAGGAGATAAAATATTTGGCGTTTAAAATTATAATACAAATGGGTTTAAAATTGTAAAAATACGTAGTATAATGCTGGAGTAATAAAACATATCTATTATGAGGAATGATTTGATGAAAAACGAAACGATATTGGTTCTTGATTTCGGCGGGCAGTATAAGGAACTGATCGCTTCGCGCATAAGACAGCTTTCTGTTTACTCAGAGATTAAGCCGGGCAGCATCAGCGCCGATGAAATACGCGAAATTTCGCCTATCGGACTGATACTCACCGGCGGACCCAAAAGCGTTTACGGAGAGAATGCGCCGAAATGCGACCCCGCAATATTCTCGCTTGGTATACCCGTACTCGGGATATGCTACGGTATGCAGCTTATGTGCTGCACGCTCGGGGGAAAGGTCGTGCCCGGCTTGGGCGGCGGTGAGTACGGCAGGATACGAACGAAGCTTCAGACAGAGCACGAGCTTTTTGCCGGACTGCCTGAAAAGGCTCTGACGCTGATGAGCCACGGAGATATAGTTAAGGAGCTTCCGGAAGGTTTCTGCTCCACTGCATCGACAGCAAAATGTAAAAATGCCGCCTGTGTCTGCACGGACCGCAAGCTGTACGGGGTACAGTTCCATCCCGAAGTCAGGCATACGGACAGGGGAACAGAGGTACTCCAAAATTTCCTCTACAATGTCTGCAAGGCAAAAGGCGACTACAGCATAGATGATTATCTTGAGTCCGTGTTGGAAGAAATCAGAAATAAAGCAGGGGACAATAAAATACTCCTTGCCTTGTCAGGCGGCGTGGATTCGTCCGTATGTGCGGCGCTGATTGAAAAAGCTCTGCCGGGAAAGCTCACCTGCGTTTTTGTAGACCATGGTCTTATGCGCAAAAACGAGGGGGATAAGATAGAAACGGTTTTTGCCGATAAAAAGCTTGATTTTATCAGAGTAAATGCTGCTGACAGGTTCCTTGAAAAGCTTAAAGGCGTTACAGAACCCGAAACAAAAAGAAAGATAATCGGAAAAGAATTTGTCGCCGTATTCGAGGAACAGGCGAAGAAACTCGGGGACATTCCGTTTTTAGCCCAAGGCACGATCTATCCCGATATTGTTGAATCCGGCGGAGGCGCAACAGCGACCATAAAGAGCCATCACAATGTCGGCGGACTGCCTGAAAATATCGGATTTGAAGGTTTGATCGAACCTTTAAGAGGGCTTTTTAAGGATGAAGTAAGGGCACTGGGCAAAAAGCTTGGGCTTCCCGATGAGCTTGTCAACCGCCAGCCGTTCCCGGGACCCGGACTTGCTGTGCGCGTAATCGGTGAAATAACACCGGAGAAGCTCCATATTCTCCGCGAGGCGGACAGTATAGTCTGTGAGGAAATCGGAAAGATGAAAAATCCGCCCAGCCAGTACTTTGCTGTTCTGCCCGGAGTCCGCTCCGTAGGCGTTGCGGGAGATGAGCGCAAATACGATGATGTCATTGCGGTAAGAGCCGTCAATACAAGCGACTTTATGACAGCGGAATACGCTCCGCTTTCTCACAGCCTGCTCTCAAGGATTTCGTCAAGGATTTCAAACGAGGTCGAGGGAGCCGGACGAGTTGTTTACGATATCAGCGGAAAACCGCCCGCAACAGTGGAGTGGGAATA
>JAAYBD010000031.1 GCA_012719035.1 Clostridiales bacterium
AATTTAAAGCTCAGATTATGAATGAAGAGGATATAAGGCGTGTACTTGTCAGGATTTCTCACGAAATAATCGAGAAAAATCATGGCACCGAAAATCTTTGTCTTATTGGCATAAAGACCCGCGGTATTGTTTCGTTCATACATTACCTCACAATCTAAATCGCGTTCTCCGTTTTTGCATCACTATCTGCTCCCGTAAGCTAATTAGAGAGCGCACAGAAATATAGGTATCTTTATATATTTTTTAATCTAATCGGTGTAAATTCTTATTTTAAATTGCGAAAACAGTATATGTCATAAGACCCAGAGTTAAAAGGATAAACAAAAACATTCCCGCATTAAGAAAAACAGTTCTGAAAAGAGTTCCCTTTTCAAGCTGCATATCTGTCGGTCTGAGAACCGCATCTTTTCGCTTTACGATCAAGAGGATCAGTCCCGCAATAAAAAGGGCAATAATCGCAATAATATATAGTCCAAAGCCAACCATCTGCGTGAGATTTTCTTCAGCAAATCGCGCAACTTCCTCTATGTTAGTTGTATCCATATTCGACAATGCTTCTAAATCAACACCTTCGACAATGAGTGTGCTGAGTATCCCTCCGAAAAAGTTAATAATTACATGGAGGAAAATCGTGTAGCGAACCCGACCTGTCCGGAGATAAATATAAGCAAACATTGCACCCAGACCAAAGGCATAAAAGAATTGATACAGATTGCCATGGAAAAGTCCAAACATGAGTCCGGATACCAGAATTGCAGTTCCTTCACCGTATTGACGTATCCTGTCGATAAGCAGCCTTCTGAAAATCAGCTCCTCAAAAATCGGGGCAAGCAGCACAACAAAAACTATATTGAGAAAGATATTTGAATTGTTCAGTATCCCGTATATCGGATTATCGTATTCCGTCCCTTTCATAGACGCAAACGCCGAGTTCAGCAGCGTACTGATAATGTTTCCGATATACATAATGCTAAAACACATTATCAGAAAAACAATAAACTGACCGAAGCCCATTTTTTCCTGCTGCGGTTTTTGCGCAGGTATTTTCCGAAGGAGCAGATACCCCACAGGAACAGCAACAATATAAAGCGGTGCAAATGAAAGAAGCATCACAAACCAATTTGTATCAAGCAATTCAGGCTTATAATGCATTACTAAGCCCATCCCCACATACTGCAACAAAATAGAGATCACCAATATTACAAAGTAAGCTAAGCCTATGCGTGAAAAGACTTTCCGGGGTTCTCTTCTTTCGGAAATGTTTTGAATCTCGTCCATACTACCTCCTGCACAAACAAAAAATGAAATTTTTGGTGTGATTACCATCCGATTGCCTATTCAAAAGCAAAAAACATTCGGAAGTCCGAATGTCAGATAAAGCATAATGTGTCATTAACGTATTTCTGTTTTCGGAGGCTTTCGTCATGCATAAGCCCCTCAACAGATTCTGATTAGTCCTTTGACTTTTCGCCCCGACCTTTCGAATGGTTTACAACTTAAATAATATAGTAGCAAATTCCTCTATGATTTGTCAACGGCTTATTATTCGTTTTGCACCTGCGGGACACTGCCGAAAACACCAAAACAATCATAAAGTCAAAAGCGATAGGCAAAAGTCCGCCTATCGCTTTTGATCATCCTGCTGTTTAAGAAATAGAATCCTTAAATGAATTCAGTTCGTCATGTGTCGCTGAATAATCCGCCCACACAGCATCAATGCTGCGTGCATTTTCACGCAGAAGCGACCTTTGGGACAGATATTCCTCGGAAGAAACCTCGCTGCCGTCAATATAAAAGCTATTTAAGAATTCGATATCGGGGTAATCGTTGTTTCCGTCGGTTTTGGCAAAAAACTGCTTTTTTGTTACTGCCCCGTCCTCAACGGTAAATGCCGTCCAGTTATCCTCGGACCAGCCGGCAGTGGTATTATCTGCGATTATATAGGTTTTGCCGTCAACTTCGCTTATATTCAGGAAGTAGGACACATCGGTACATCCGAATGCTGTGCCTATAGGTGTATTTAGCAATTCTACGATATCGGATCCGACACACCCGAATATGTAAGCTGTTCTGTTGCAGATAAGCAGCATTTCGGGGACGCCGTCATTTTCAAAATCTATCAGTTCTCCGTATTTCACCCCGTTCACAGCCTGAGTATCGGGATCAATATCATATTCGCCGTATTTGCCGACAAACTCCGTCACTTTATCTAAATAGAGTTCTTTATAGTCAGTTTCCTCCTCAGTTTTGTCGTCATAAGCGGTTTCTGTATTTTCTTTTTCTGTTTGATCTGCGTTCTTTTCCCCAGTACCGCCAATGCTTCCGCAGCCTGACAGCAGAGCAAAGATCATAATCAGCGCAAAAAATGGTGCGCGCTTATAGAAAACTGATTTCCTCTTTTTACATCCTTGAATTTTCTTTTTCATTATTCCACCCCAACTTATATTAAAACTTTGATTTTTGTATTGCCCATTTTTTCAGCTAATTATATCCTCGCGTCTTTATATCGTCAAGAATAATGTTGAGAACATTTATTTCCTTATGTAATAAATTGAGAATTGTATTGAAGTTTTCTTAAATGGATAGTAAACTATTATATTAAGCAGGCAAAGCACCATAATAATTCAAACTGTCAAAAAGCAAAGCGATCCTAAGGCAACATCCCAGATTTTTGTATTATTGTATTAATATTAGAAGTGTTTAATAAAACCGGCGAAACATCCATAGTGAGAAGGGTCTTTTAACTAATGAAAAACTTCTTTTATGTTTTCAGCGATAACGAGTCGCTCAAACAGTTTTTGAATTCTCCAGAGGTCAATGCGAGCGCCGCTAATACAAAGTCAGTCCTTTTTCAAATATTCTCCTCACAAACCGAAAATAAAGTGATTGACGGTATAGCTGATATAATAATAAGCGTATTTCCAACGGCAGTAATAACAGGGGCAACCACTGTCGGGGAGATTCTGGAAGGCCTGCTCTATACGAGCACGATCGTTCTTTCTATATCATTTTTTGAAACCTCAATCGTCAAATCTATTGGTCTTTCCGTTGATTCCGAAAATGAACTGAATACCGGAGAGGATTTGATTCGGGCTATCCATGCCGCGGGACCGGATATCGCCGGCGTCCTTTTGCTCTCAACACCGCTGACCGTTAATATAGCAGAAATTTTTAAGGGAATGTCAAAGGAAGAATTAAGCTTCCCGATTTTTGGCGGCGGAACAGGTGTATATGATTCCGTAGAACATTCAATAGTATTCTGCGGAAATAATTTTTATAACAGAGGAATAGTGGCAGTCGTTTTTTTAGGCAGAGATTTGCACATTTATGCCAAGACATTTCTGGGCTGGCAATCACTAAGCAAAGAAATGACCATTACCGAGATAGATGGAATGCTTTTAAAAAAGGTTGACGATGTAAACGCATTCGATATATATAAACGATATCTTAATCTTCAAAACGATAAAGATTTTTTCAAAAATGTACTCGAATTCCCCCTTTTGCTGGAAAGAGACGGAGAAATGATTGTCCGCGTGCCGTTTTGCGTTTATGAAAACGGCTATATCGAATTTATTGCCGATTTGAAGCCCGGTGAAAAATTCCATATAGGCTACGAAGATCCCGATATCGTTATCCGGAATTCAAAAGCCATACAAGATGACCTCTATGATTTCAGCCCGAACGTCATATTCCTCTTCTCCAACATATGCCGCCGCTTCTCTTCGCAAGCTGATATAGTTCTTGAAACACAGCCATATAATCTCATCGCGCCTACTGCGGGCCTATATACTTACGGCGAGTTTTGCAGCGTTAAAAACAAAATCCTGCTGCAGAATTCCGCTATAGTCGTCGTTGGTATGCGCGAAGGCGAAAAAAGGCCAATACAAAAAAGCAGCGTCGCTGACGAAACTTTAAACGCAAAAGCCTCTGAGCAGTATACGAATAAGCACAGCGGCATCATTTACAAATTGCTGCATTTCATAAAAACTGTTTCATCTGAACTTGAACGCTCAAACAGGGATCTTGTCAAAATTTCGGGTATAGACAAAACCACTCAGGTATATAACAGATATAAGCTTGACAGTTTGCTTCAATATGAAATGAACAGGAGCGTCCGCTACCACACCAATTTCTCCGTAATAATTTTGGAACCCGACATTTGTGAAAAGTATAATGATGATTCTGCACTTTGCCGCGGTAATGACGTATTGGCTCGTTTAGCCAAAATCCTTAAAAATAATATACGCAGGACAGATGCTGTCGGAAAATGGGAAGATGAAAAGTTTCTTGTTATACTTCCGGAAACCAACCCTGAACAAGCGTGTATAGTTGCCGAAAAAATCCGGCACATTATTATAAGCTCATCGGAATTTTTCTCCGCAGAACAAATCTCGTGCAGCTTTGGAGTAAGTTCCTTTTTTGAGGGTGACGATCTGGAAAAAATAATGCTGCGGGCTGAAAAATCGCTGTGTAAAGCGAAAAGCAGCGGAGGAAATAAAATAGTGTATACAGATCCGACAATGTCAAAAACAATTTGAATATAAACCGCTTTTTATAATACGGCATAATAAAACCGCTCCGGTTTCAATAGAAACCGGAGCGGTCAACTCTGCTTAGGCTATTCAATAACAATCGACTTTGCGGCAAAGGTTGTTGAATCAGTGTAAGAGCCATATGCGGTGAGCTTTGAATTCACAGCAATCGATGACAGATACGTGGTATTGCCTGTGCTGGCTACCAAAATAGAGCCGACAGATGATGTTTTAATATATACCAGCTTATCTGAGGGAGTAAGTATCGTAATCATTTGATTCGAAGTATCTACCTTTAATACGCTTCCCGAAACCTTTGTCGAGGAGGACATCGCACTCAGAAGATAAATCTCCGTTATCGTATTGTTGTACACAACGACCGACACCTGATCTCCGATGCGTATAGATGAGAGGGAAATTGAAGTTGTGCCGTTGTAAACAGCGGCGTCCTCATCTACTGTATACGAGGTGCCTGTTCCATTGGTCGTTATCACCCAGACAGTGCCGCTGGCTGAGGTGGTGGTGGAAGTCAGCTCTCCCGTTACGGTATTTCCCGTGCCATCAGCCACTATTGATGTGACTTTGCACTTTTCATATTTGAGCGTGACTTTATTGCCTGCTTTCAGGCGGTCTATAGTAATGGTTTTATCGCCGCGCTTAATGATTGGAAGTTCCGCGATGTCTAATTTGAAGCTGTAGACTATGTTATTGCTGTCTGTAATTTTAAAGATTGTCGTTGTTCCGTAAGTGATTCCCGAAACTGTTCCGGTCAGCTCGACGCCTCCCGATACGGCAGAAATCTCAGTCACTACATTATTGACATATTTCAAAGTTACAAAATCACTATTAGTGATAGAAGACAGATATGCCGTCTTTCCGTCCCTTGTAACAGAGACATTTGCTGAAATCGTATAGTTTGCCATCGCGCCTGTTTTCAGATTTTTTATGTAGATATGGTTGTTTGTGGAGGACGATAAAGACATCGAAATAACGCCTCCCTGCAGCCATTTGACAGAGGATTCACTCTCTATCGCAAGACCTATGACAGCACCGTTTTTCAGCGTGATTTTGGTATAACATCCTTCGTACAAGGAATTGAGCGATTTGGTGGTCTTATTCACAGTAACGGATGCATCCGAAGCAAGCGTATAGCCTCTGGTAAGACCGTCAAAACCGCTGATTTCAACATAGCTTCCGTTTACCGAAGTTATTATGCCCTCAGTACGTGCCACGCCGTGATACGCCGCGATAGTAAGAGTTTTATTGTTCGCTTTAAGATAATCCAGCGAACGCGATACCATAGTCGCCGCGACCGCACGGGTCAGGCTTGACTGCGGAGCAAAATTGTTCCTATCGTCACCAGTAACGACTTTAATCGAAACAAGCTCTGCTGCAGAGCCGCGGCAATCGGAAGAAATTTTGTCGGCATCGGCAAAGTTCAACCTTACGTCTTTCAATTTCTCAGCCTCAGATGTAAGCTGCATGGCTCTTACAAGGAATAGCGCAAGCTTTTCCTTCTGTATCTCGGAGTTTAGGTTAATGCTTTTCAGTTCGTCCCTTGTTATGATTCCGGCTGCCAAGCAAACCTGAATGTTTTTATAAGACCAAGATAATGTGGAAGGAACTGCTTCTTTGACCATATCCTCATAATCTGCCTGTATCAAGTCCGACTCAAAGTCAGTAAGATTGTATAATCTTGACAGAACCACCAATGCCTCGCAGGCCGTTATATTTCTATCCGGCTTCATTGTTCCGTCATTGTAGCCGCTGAGATAACCTTTTAAGGCGAGATTTTCCATATACTCTTTTGCCCAGTGATTTTTAAGGTCCGGATACCCGGCTGCAAAAGCAGGAACGGAAAATGTCAAAACCAGCACAAGGACCAAAATAGCAGACATTATTCTTCTTTTCATTAAAACCCAATCCTCTCTATTAAAAAATGTGCCATAGATAAAACATAGCCGAATAGTTTGCCGGCATAAACAGCCTGTCCTGCCATACTGAAGTATTGCATCAACAATCTAACAGAGTCTGTTGTAATATTCCTTATATGTAACTGCTGCATCATTTTTGCAACTTTTATTATAGTTCAAATTTTCTTAATAGTAAATGGTTATTATGTAAATTGAGTGTAAAAAACGAAAATAATGGAATTACGGCATAAATTTATCTTTAATAAGGTTCTTATATGCTGCCAATATACTATAAAATTGCTCGTTATTTTATCAAGTATTGACATAAAGCCAAAATCATTTATAATTAATTTGCATTTTAATCAGACAGTTTTTTACAAGGGAGGTAAGAAAAGTGGCAAAAAACAATACTTTAAATAGTCTTTTTGTGTTTTTTCTTATTCTCTCCTTTCTCTTAGTCATTATAGCTTCTATGCCCTTATGTGTCGGCGCTTCACCAGATTCCAACTCTTTGGATAAGGCAGAGAAAGCAAATATACATCTTTCAGCAAGCCAAATGATTCCGGACAGCTTGGACTATAAAGCATCTGAAAGCATTACTTTTAAGTTCGGACTGCGGCAAGCCGTTCGACTCAAGCTGCCCAACATGCTAATATGCCCATCTGACTTGCCGATACCCGCCATCACAGCTTCCAGCATTTTCCTTATGTTTTTCCCGTGCGAAATATACCCGCAGCTAAGTTCTATAAAGATAGCGGGCTATCTTCATGCTAAGGACGGCATGCTTTAGCCGCCTTTTTCGCCGGTTCTCTAATTGACACGTTTACCTGTTTTGTCATTCTATCCCATCCACACCAATGGCAATTTGTTTTGCAGCCGCTGGATGGGTCTATATTGGAGGAATAAGATTGAAATCAAAATTAACATTTTTTATTGTAGTGCTGATAACTGCCCTGCTGCTCTATATTTCCCTTTTCGGTCTTCATATCGGAAATATTGAACTTAAAGGTGCAAACCAGATGCGTTTCGGAATAGATATCCGCGGAGGCGTTGCAGCCACATATAAGCCGAAGGATTTGGGACGCGCTCCTACGGCGGAAGAGCTTGACTCTGCAAAGACTATCTTGGAAACGCGCATGGATGCGGAAAATATCACCGACCGCGAAATAACTATCGATAAAACAAACGGCTCTATCATCGTCAGATTTCCTTGGAAATCCAACGAAACTGACTTTGATCCGCAGCAGGCTATATCGGAGCTTGGTGAAACAGCCCTGCTCACATTCAGAGATCCCAAAGGCAATGTAGTTCTTGAAGGGGTCGACGTAAAGAAAAGCTATGCGTCTTTTGACGAGCAGTTCGGAACATATGTCGTAATTCTTGAACTGACAGACTTGGGTTCTAAGAAGTTTTCAGAAGCAACAGGAAAATTGATCGGTAAAGAAATATCGATCTACATGGATGAAAATGAGATTTCTTCTCCCGTAGTTAAGAATAAGATCACCGGCGGAATTGCAAGCATCACAAACCAGAAAAGCATGGAAGAGGCAAAGAATCTTTCCGATAAAATAAACTCCGGTTCCCTCCCCTTCTCAATGGTTGCAAACGACGCCAATATCATAAGCCCTACTCTGGGCAGTGACGCCCTTTCGATAATGGTCACAGCAGGTGAGGTTGCTTTTGCTGTCGTTTGCCTATTCATGCTTTTATATTACAGACTGCCCGGCTTTGTCGCCTGTATAGCTCTCGTGCTTCAGGTCGTAGGACAGCTTCTTGCCCTTTCCCTGCCGCAGTTCACGCTGACTCTACCCGGTATTGCAGGCGTCATCCTGTCTATAGGCATGGGTGTTGACGCAAACGTCATCGTATCCGAGCGCATCAAAGAAGAACTGAATTCGGGAAAGACCCTGCGATCATCGATAGATGCCGGTTTCCACAGAGCATTTTCATCTGTTTTTGACGGCAACATCACCGTTGTCATTGTTTCCTTGGCTTTGATAGCGTTCGGTTCCGGCTCTATTCTCTCTTTCGGCTATACGCTGTTGTGCGGCGTTCTCATGAACTTTGTTGCGGGCGTAACAGCATCACGGCTTATGATAAGCTCGCTCAGTGAATATAAGTTCTTGCAGAAGCCTGTATTATATGGCGCAAGGAGGGTGGCAGCATGAAAACAATTAACTTTTATAAAAAAAGATATATCTATTTTTCAATTTCGATCTGCATCCTTATAATTGGTATTGCCGCCGCTTTTGTTAACGGTATTAAGCTTGACATCCAGTTTCAAGGCGGTACTATCCTCAAATACACATATGAGGGAACTATAAACGCTGAAGAAGCCGGGAAACTTATTGAAGACACATTGGGAAAGCCGGCAAATTGTCAGCAGCAGACTACTGTTGCTAAAGAAGAGCAAATGCTTATTATAAGCCTTGCAAACAATGAATCAATCACTTCTCAGGAGCAGGAAACCGTTACTTCCGTCCTCACCAAAACTTATCCGGACACAAATCTGGATCTGTCCGAATCGCTTTCCGTAGAACCTTTTACGGGCGCACGCTTTTTCAGAAATGGGCTCATCGCAATACTCCTATCTTTCGCTCTGATCCTTGTGTATGTAGGGTTCAGATTTAGAAAAATCGGTGGATTTTCAGCGGGTATCATGGCAATTATCGCGTTGCTTCATGACGCATTTGTCGTTACGGTAACTTTCATTATTTTCAAAATTCCGCTCAATGACTCCTTTATCGCTGCGATACTGACGATTATCGGTTTTTCAATAAACGATACTATCGTTATCTATGACCGCATAAGAGAAAACAAGGTGATTATGGGAAACAAAACATCTACCGAAGTGCTTGTCAATACAAGCATACAGCAGTCGATGTCCCGTTCCATCAACACTAACATTGCCGTTTTTGTAAGCATAACCATTGTTTATATCTTCTCTTATATCTACAATATTCAATCCATCAAGGACTTTGCCCTGCCTATGATGTTCGGCACGATTTCCGGCTGCTATTCAACAATATGCATTGCGGGTCCCCTATGGATAATGTGGAAAAACCACGAAGAAAAAGTACGTTTAAGAAAGGCCTGAGCATGCCTTTATGCTCAATGCTGCTATATCAATAAAAAATAACAGATCAAACGCGGGACGTTTTGTGTTTTTCAAAACGTCCCGCGTTCAGTTTTATACTTCTGACAGAAATTTAAAGCAGTTCAAACTGATTTTTATTAAATTTCAGAATGCCCTCATCCCTGAGCCTGCATAGCTCGGCTGACATGGCACTGCGGTCTACGGAGAGATAATCCGCAAGCTCCTGCCGGTTGAACGGAATATAAAAGCGGCTGCTTTTCGCTCTTTTTGCCTCTGCCGACAGATATGCAAGTAGTTTCTCCCGCGTAGTCCGCTTTGATATAAACTCTATTTTCTGTGTAAGGGAAATGTTTTTCTTTGCAATAATGTTCATCATATTTCTAATCAGTTTGCTGTGAAAATCACAGGCATTCGCACAGGGTGAGGAAAGCCTGCGGCAGTCGATCAAGAGAATATCGCTGTCCGCCGATGCCAAAATGCTGACCGGCAGTGCCTTTATTTCAGCACAGGCAAGGGATTCTCCAAACAGATTTCCGGGGTCAAGGTTTGCAAGAATGCTTCTGTTTCCGTAATAGTCCTCCTGAATCACCTGAACCTGACCGGAGAGGACTATACCGAAGCTGTTTGTCGTTTCACCGCTCATAAGAATTATCTGCCCTTTTTCATAATGGACAAATTTTCCCGACAGACAGGATAGAAGCGGCTTTAAGTCTTTCGGATCTATACCGCTGAACAAATCAGCGGTTTCTAATATTTCCATAAATTTTTCCATAAAAAAACTCCGTTCTGTTGTAATTGCAACATACTTATTGTTCTTAGCATAGTAAACTTAGATCATAAAGTCAATAAAAAAATCCTTTACGAACAGGAAGGAATAAGGAGTGAAAAAAATGATAAGAAAAATAATCAAGATAGATGAAGAAAAATGTATCGGCTGCGGTCTCTGTGTAGATGCCTGCCACGAAGGAGCCATCGGAATGGTTAACGGAAAGGCAAAACTTCTGCGTGACGATTACTGTGACGGTCTTGGCGATTGCCTGCCGGCCTGTCCCACCGAAGCAATCAGCTTTGAGGAAAGAGAAGCCGCTGAGTACAACGAGGACGAGGTAAAGAAAAACATGATAAATAAGCAAAACGAAAAACTTCCTTGCGGATGCCCCGGCACCCAGTCCAAGAAAATTTTGCGCGCTGAGGTTCATAATTCTCCCTGCGAGGAAAGCAATGAAAACTACAGCCGCCTTTCCCAGTGGCCTGTTCAGATTCAGCTCGCACCTGTAAACGCACCTTATTTTGCGAACGCAAATCTGCTTATAGCCGCCGACTGCACAGCCTATGCCTATGGTGATTTCCACAACAGGTTTATTAAGAATAAGATAACTCTGATCGGCTGCCCTAAGCTTGACGACACTGATTACAGCGAGAAGCTGACGGCTATTATAAAAAACAACAACATCAAAAGTGTCACTGTCGTGCGTATGGAGGTCCCTTGCTGCGGCGGCATTGAAAATGCTGTGAAAACAGCTCTTAAAAACAGCGGAAAAATGATTCCATGGCAGGTAGTGACTATTTCAACCGACGGAAGAATATTGGATTAAAGGCAGGTGCATTATAATGGTAGAAAAAGTGTATAAGCTATACCAAGGCGACGAAAAAACAATTGAAAAAATTGTCTTGGACGAAAACCTTCATTATCTTCATATGGTTCTAAATCAAAACGAGGGTCTTCCCGAACACTTTTCCAATTCAAATGTATATATGACAGTTGTAAGAGGAAAGCTTTCTATCGGACTTAATGATCAGCAAATCCGCGAGTATGAGGTCGGAGCTTTACTGAAAATCCCGAATAACACAAAAATGAATGTCAAAAACCTTCATTCCGATACTCTGGAATTAATAGTTGTAAAGGCTCCCGCCCCCCAAAATTAAAAATCGGAGGTAATCAAATGAAAAAGTACAGATGCATTCCATGCGGTTATATCTATGATCCGGCGCTTGGGGATGCCGACAGCGGAATTGCCCCCGGCACTGCGTTTGAAGATTTGCCGGACGATTGGCAGTGCCCCATATGTTTTGTAGGCAAAGACGATTTTGAACCTATAGAAGAATAAAAGGAGGAAAATATAATGGGTATGTTTTGTTATCAGTGTCAGGAAACCGCAAGAGGAACAGGCTGTGAAGTGCGAGGTGTATGCGGAAAAACCGAGGAGGTCGCAAAGCTTCAGGATCTGCTTATTTACACGATGAAAGGCATTTCAGAAATCGTTGTAAAGGGAAAGCTTGATGTCAGCAAAATGGATGATGTCAACTATGAAGTCCTGAGCAGTCTGTTTATGACGATCACAAACGCAAACTTCGACGGCGAATCTATCGAAAAGCAAATCAATAAGATGATTTCCATAAGAAACGCTCTTAGAAAAACCGTGTCAGTAAGCTCCCTGCATGACGCCGCAGTCTTTGAGGCAGACTCAAAGACCGCCATGCTTGAAAAAGCGGCTTCAATCGGCGTTCTCTCAACCGAGAACGAAGATGTTCGCTCTTTAAGGGAGATGATTACATACGGTATAAAGGGCATGGCGGCTTATGCTGAGCACGCCAAAAACATTGGAAAAGAAAATCCCGAAATCAATGCTTTTATCTATGAAGCACTGGCAGCTACATTGGACGACACTCTTTCCGCCGATGATCTTGTAGCGCTTACGCTTAAAACAGGCGAGTACGGCGTAAAGGTAATGGCGCTCTTGGATGAAGCCAACACATCAAAATTCGGCAATCCCGAAATTACCGAGGTCAGCATCGGCGTAAGAAAAAATCCCGCTATTCTGATTTCCGGTCACGATCTTATCGATCTGGAGCAGCTTTTGGATCAGACAAAGGGTACGGGAGTCGATGTATATACTCACGGTGAGATGCTTCCCGCTCATTATTATCCCGCTTTCAAAAAGTATGATAATTTCGCGGGCAACTATGGAAACGCATGGTGGAAACAGGTTGGAGAATTTGAGTCCTTCCATGGTCCTATTCTCTTTACTACAAACTGCATTGTCCCCCCCAAGAGCGAAGAAGTGAGAAACAGAATCTTCACCACCGGCTCCACAGGCTTCCCCGGCTGTAAGCACATCTTGGCTGATGAAAACGGTAAAAAGGACTTTTCTGAAATCATCGCACTTGCTAAAACACTACCCTCACCCGAGGAAATCGAAACAGGCAGCATAGTCGGCGGTTTTGCGCACAATCAGGTATTCGCACTGGCAGACAAGGTCGTTGATGCCGTTAAATCCGGCGCTATCAAAAAGTTCTTCGTCATGGCCGGCTGCGATGGGCGCATGAAGTCCAGAGACTATTATACAGAGTTTGCAGAAAAGCTTCCGAAGGATACCGTTATCCTCACTGCAGGCTGCGCAAAATACCGCTATAATAAACTTAATCTCGGCGACATCGACGGTATTCCGAGAGTTCTCGACGCCGGACAGTGCAACGACTCCTATTCACTCGCTCTTATCGCACTGAAACTTAAAGAAGTCTTCGAGCTTGACGATATCAACAAGCTTCCTATCGTCTATAACATCGCATGGTATGAGCAAAAGGCAGTTATCGTTCTTTTAGCACTTCTGTATCTCGGTGTGAAAAATATCCACCTCGGACCTACTCTTCCCGGATTCCTTTCCCCGAATGTTGCAAATGTTCTTATTGAGAAATTCGGTATTGCCGGAATCGGCACCGCTCAGGAAGACATAGAAATGTTCATGGCATAAGAAATATTAAAAACTCCGCCAATATAATGTCCTAATTCAATAAGGATATTTTCGGTTTTTGAGATTTGCCGCAGGATTTTAAGTCCTGCGGCTTTTCTCTTGCCCTAACCTTTCCCTCAAAGTTGAAGTACACATCAACCCGCTGATTATAGTTTTTCTTTTTGTAAGGCTCAGAGCGCTCATGCACCACAATCTTTAGTGCCGATGATTCCTCATGCTCCAAGATGTGCGGAACAGAATTGCAACTCCACGCAAAACGCTCTGCCGTACGTTTATGGCAGCAGGTTCTATAGTGGATGTCGATAGACAAACAACTATATTTTACTCATAAACGCCAAGAGAATTAGTGCCAGCTTGTATGTTTCTGTCAAAAAATATAATAAAGCTACGGAGTATTAGGCGCTGACTATATCACAACAAAAGAAGCAGCGACAAGTTGAGCAATCACAGACAGAATGGTCATGTACCATTGTTCTGCGGTGCGGATTCAGGGTGTGAAAAAATGAGAAATACATGGTTTGTCCGCGCTGATGCTGACAAACCGGTTGACAAACGATATAGAAGCGGAAACGGCTTTACGCTTTATACAGAAATCAAATAAACAATGGATATCCCCATCATCTTTCTGACCGCTTCCGGTGATGAGGCGAGCATGGTGACCGGGCTGAACATGGGCGCGGACGACTATAGCACCAAGCCTTTTCGTCCACGTGAACTGGTTGCACGAATCAGGACCGCTCTGCGCAAAAGCGAAGCTCCCCATCGACCTTTGAAATGTCCGGGCTTCATGTAGATATGGCAAGCGGTGTTGTGAAAAAGAACGGCAATGAGGTCTTTCTTTCCGCTTTGGAATATCGGCTGCTCTTGGTGTTTATCAACAACCCCAAAAGCATTATCACAAGGAGTAAGCTGCTTGACGAATTGCGGGATGCTGCGGACGAGTTTGTGAACTACAACACATTGACCGTGCATATCAAACGCCTGCGTGAGAAGATCGAAAACGACCCGACTAAGCCGCAAATACCTGCGAGGTCAATACAAGTGAACTTACCAAGGGCTTTTTAGACAGCTGCCGGGAATCAGCAGGTTTAGAAAATTCTGATGAAACGATAAAGCTGTCTCTGGATATTCAGTTTATTGAGGACGGCATATATCAGAGCTTTATCGAAAACCTTGGTTTATCCGCAGCAGAATACACCGGGCAAGATGCGAAAATGGTTATCGTGGGGAAATATAACGGCGGGCTTGATTTGTTTACAGGTCGTTCAATAGATTTTACACTATGCACAGAATCCAGCGAATAGACGAAAATAATCCGCACCACCTTTGCGGACAGCTACCCGCCGGATCCGACTCCAGCAGAACCCTCAGAGGTGAAAGGGTACGTGTTGATGGCGGTTGCGCCTCACCAGATGAAACCGCAGTTTGACGCACTGAATGCACCTGTAAAATTGAGCCTTACTTTCTGGTCAGATAACCCCGCACAATCCGCGGCGAAAATGCAGGCGCTCATTGAGGGATCGGGCATTACCTCTGGCTATACTTTGTACAATGTTCATGCGATACTGGAGCAGAATCGTAATATCCTGTTTATCGTCAATCTGTTCACGGTTGTTTTTATCGCTATGATTTCTCTGATTGCGGTTGAAATGTGTTCAATACGATTTCTACCAACATCAAGCTACGCAGGCGAGAGCTTGCAATGCTCCGCTCCGTGGGGATATCCGACCGGGATTTCAATAAGATGATGCGCTTTGAATGTGCGCTTTACGGAGCACGAACGATGCTTTGGGGCTTGCCCCTCTCGGGGATTCTCTTATGGCTGATTTACAAAGGAATGGTCCTTGGCGGCGGTGATATAGAATTTTTGTTTCCTTGGAACAGCATCGGAATCAGTATGCTTGGCGTATTCCTTGTGGTGTTCATTACCACACTGTATACATGAACCTCTCATACCAAATTTCAACGCTACAGATAAATATCCTTACGGATGAAATCTATTAACAAACATTAAAAGCCAAACACCTAAACAGTGTTTGGCTTCCATTTTTCTTAAATACAAATTAGTTTAGTTATGATACACTCGTCTGCCACCGTCTGTGCCTGTGTAGAAATATGAATACGTTCCATGGCATCTTCCTCTGGCATGGGGTGTGCTTTCAGATAATCCGCACGAATACGCTCCGCCATTTCAAAGGTAGTCCACGATACATTTCCGGCTTTATTGAAGGATTGCTAACAGGGAGTGGTTTTTTATTTGTTTGGTTAGGCACTCGAAAAAGCCTTTAACTTATTTACTACTCAAAAGCGACGCTGCCGCAGTTAGCCCAACGCTACATCCAGAACCATCATGATCAGGAAACCTCCCATAACGCCGAAGGTTCCGACATTAGAGTGTTCACCAAGATGTGCTTCAGGAATAAGCTCTTCCACTACCACATACATCATAGCCCCTGCCGCAAACGACAACATCCATGGCATATACGGGGAAATGAAACCGGCAATCAATACCGCTAAAATGCCGAATACAGGCTCAACGATTCCCGATAAACTTCCGAGTAAAAACGATTTTCCCCGTCCAAAGCCCTCCTGTTGCAAAGGAAGCGACACAGCCGCACCCTCGGGAAAATTCTGTATGCCGATGCCGATGGCAAGCGCAAATGCAGAGGCATATGCTGCAGGATCGCCGTGCTGCGCCGCAAGTGCAAACGAAAGCCCAACAGCCATGCCCTCCGGGATATTGTGGAGTGTAACTGCCAGCACAAGCAGCGACGTGCGTTTCATTGATGAAGAGGGTCCTTCTACTATACCGGTTGCCGGATGAAGGTGAGGAATGATGCGGTCAAGCCCGTATAGAAAGGCGATACCGATAATAAAGCCGCCTGCCGCGGGAATCCATCCTATATGCCCTTTGGCTTCCGCTTCTTCTATAGCAGGTATCAGCAAACTCCATACAGAAGCTGCTATCATGACTCCCGCTGCAAATCCAAGAAATACTTTCTGTACCTTGTCGTTTATATTTTTACGGAAAAGAAATACCATGGCGGCGCCAAGGCTTGTCATCAGAAAGGTAAATCCTGTTCCCTGAGCTGCCCATAACAAAGCTTTACCCATTCAATCACCCCATCCCTTACATTATTTTTCTTTAAGTATTATTATTTTGACAGTTTTCTGCAGAGGCAATAAGCTCCTCAATAAGCCCCCAATTCTTTAGGACGGCGGCAGCTATGTTCGGATCATACATAATTCCGGCGTTTTTCCCGATTTCAGTCCTGCACTGCTCTGACGACATGGCTTGGCGGTACTTTCGATCGCTCAGCATTGCGTCAATGGAATCTGCCAGCGCAATTATTCTCGAACCATATGGTATTTCCTCCGCAGATAATCCAAGAGGATATCCTTTTCCGTCCCATCGCTCATGATGATGTCTTACTATCACCGCAACCTCGCTGAATCCGGCTGACCTTTCGAGGATTCGGTAGCCGATTTCGCTGTGGCTTTTCATTATTTCCCATTCATTATCAGTTAAGGCAGAGGATTTTGTCAAGACATAGTCGGGAATACCTATTTTGCCTATATCATGCACGTGCGCCGCAATATGTATGTTTTCCGACTCATTTTCTGAAAGCTCCATTATAAGGCATATCAGTTCCGTTATATCTGCCACCCGTTCGGAATGTTTTGCCGTATATGCATCGCGCGCATCCATGGCTGCTACTATGCCTTCAATCAGATCAAGATAAGTGAGTAAAGCATTCCGCATCTGTAATATTAACTCCATTCGTCGTGTTTTTGCAAAGCGTATGATTCTCTGCATCTTTTATACGCCCGTATGGTTTTGTAGGCTGATAAATTTCAGTTTTTCTGTCTCCATGCTGCTTAATATGGCAAGCACTCCTTCCTCAGCCGTATCCTGAGGAAGGTTTAGCTGTTTGCTCAGAAAGCCATAGATAAGGGAAAAGCTGTCAAAGTATTGTTGTGCAAAAAATCTTCCGCTCTCCGTTACCCTGATGACAGAATACTTTTCCTTTGTTATAAGGTCCATTTTAGAAAGCTGTATTATCATCTTGTGAACGCTTGGCTTTGTGACGCCAAGACTGCCTGCAATATCAGCGGAACGAACAATACCGTCATCACTCAGTGTATGTATCGCTAATAAGTATCTGATTTGTGTTGCTGTAAGTCTCATTTCATAACCCCTTTTGGAAATGGAGTAAGGATAAAATATCCATACTCCATCCCGTTACATAATGACAGCTAACCAAATTGCAAGCGGCTTGACTGCCTTAATGCTTATGATGATGCGCCGAAGAACTTGCGCAGCCATCGCAGCCGCAGCCGCAGCCGGCTGATTTGCCATTCTTTTTTCCCTTTATAAGATTTACAACGATCAACACTATGACGGTAAGGATTCCGGCACCAATCAGTATGTTTGCAATGTTCTGAGAGATGAAATCAAGCATAAAAGACCCTCCGTTCCAAAACTACACCTTTACTTTTGCCTTTACCGAGCTTGTAAATGTCAGGTCGTTGTCCTGATTCTTATTACGGCGGACAAGCAGATACACGAACAAGACCGTAATAATCAGTGCCACAGCAGTTCCAAAACCAAACACGCCTCCGGTAAACAGGTTTCCAAGCTGATATATGCACATAGAAACCGCATATGCGAAGATGGTCTGATAGCCGATTGCGAACCACGTCCATTTGGCATTGTTCATCTCACGCTTTATTGCACCGATAGCGGCAAAGCATGGGGCGCAAAGGAGGTTAAACACCAAGAACGAGTACGCCGCAAGAGTCGTAAAGCTGCCTGCCAGAGTTCCCCAGATTTCCACACCGTCCTCTGCTACTTCTGCAAATCCGTAAAGCACGCCGAATGTGCCGACTACGTTTTCCTTTGCAACAAGTCCTGTGATAGCGGCAACTGTAGCCTGCCAATTTCCCCAGCCGAGAGGAGCAAAAATAGGTGCAATAGCGCTTCCTATTACCGAGAGGAATCCATCGCTGAGATCCTCAACCATACCAAATTTGCCGTCTACTACGCCGAAGTTGGAGGTAAACCACACAAAGACTGTTGAGAGAAGAATAATCGTTCCTGCCTTTTTTATAAAGGACCAGCCGCGCTCCCACATGCTGCGTAATACGTTCATGAAAGTCGGCATATGATATGCGGGCAGTTCCATAACGAAGGGAGCGGGATCGCCTGCAAACATCTTGGTCTTCTTTAATATGATGCCCGAGCATACGATTGCGGCAATGCCTACAAAGTATGCACTGGGTGCAACCCACCACGCCCCGTCAAACAGCGCACCGGCTATAAGCCCAATAATGGGAAGCTTTGCTCCGCAGGGAATGAATGTAGTGGTCATAATCGTCATCTTGCGGTCACGATCGTTTTCAATGGTTCTTGATGCCATTATTCCGGGAACGCCGCAGCCTGTGCCGATGAGCATGGGGATGAACGATTTGCCCGAAAGTCCGAATTTGCGGAATATTCTGTCCATTATAAAGGCTATGCGCGCCATGTAGCCGCAGGCCTCAAGGAAAGCAAGGAAGGCAAACAGCACGAACATCTGCGGTACAAAACCCAGCACCGCACCCACACCGCCTATGATACCATCAAGTATAAGCCCCTGCAGCCAGTCGGCAGTATTTATGGAAACAAGAAAACTTTCCACAGCGGGAGGAATTATTTCCCCAAAGAGTACATCGTTAGTCCAGTCTGTTACCCATCCACCCACTGTTGTTACGGATACGTAATAAACAACAAACATGACTGCTGCGAAAATCGGCAGCGCAAGCCAGCGGTTGGTGACGATCTTATCGATCTTGTCGGAAGTTGAAAGACTTCCCTTGTTTTTCTTGTTGCAGCAGTCCTTGATGATAGATGCAATATAAAGATAGCGCTCATTTGTGATTATGCTTTCGGCATCATCATCCATTTCTGCTTCACAGCTTTGTATGTCTTCTTCGATATGTGCTTTAAGAGAGTCACCCAGGTTCAGCTTTTCCATGACTTTCTCGTCGCGTTCAAATATCTTGATTGCGAACCAGCGCTGCTGGCTTTGTTCCACCTTGCCTTCTGTTGCTTCCTCGATGTGGGCAATGGCATGCTCCACACTGCCCGAAAATTTATGCTGAGGAATCATGGGAACGCCGCTTTTTGCAAGGCTTACCGCTTTTTCAGCCGCCTCTTTGACTCCTTTTCCTTTCAAAGCCGAAATCTCTACCACAGGGCAGCCCAATTCCTTTGAAAGACGGTCTATGTATATCTTATCTCCGGTTTTCTCAACTACGTCCATCATATTGACCGCAACCACCATAGGTATCCCAAGCTCCGTTAGCTGTGTCGTAAGATACAGGTTGCGTTCCAGGTTGGTGCCGTCCACGATGTTTAAAATCGCATCGGGGCGCTCGGTGATAAGGTAGTTTCTCGCCACCACTTCTTCCAGTGTGTATGGGGAAAGCGAGTATATACCCGGCAGATCCATTATGATTACATCTTTATGGTTTTTAAGCTTACCCTCTTTTTTCTCAACGGTAACGCCGGGCCAGTTCCCCACAAACTGGTTGGCGCCGGTAAGCGCGTTAAAAAGTGTTGTCTTGCCGCTGTTTGGATTGCCGGCAAGCGCTATTTTAATCGCCATTTTTTCCTCTCCTTACTTATCCTTACTTATCCTTACTTATCCTTACTTATCCTTACTTATCATTTGCCAATGGTTAGCTCTGCCTAACCTTCGCTTTTAAAAATTGCAGGGACGCAGTTCCAATACTGTCCCTGCTATTCTACAGCAATCATTTCGGCATCCGCCTTGCGTAGAGATAGCTCATAGCCCCGTACAGTAACTTCAACAGGATCTCCCAAAGGTGCAACCTTTCTCACATAAACTTCGGTGCCTTTCGTAATCCCCATGTCCATTATTCTGCGTTTTACAGCCCCCGCACCGGTGATTTTTGCAACGGTAACCGTTTTTCCGCATTTTACTTCTTTCAGTGTCTGCATATGCTGAAACTCCTTTCAAATGGATTAAATTATTATCTTATTTGCCATTTCACGGCTTATTGCAATTCTGGACTCCTTTACATTGACAATTACATTTCCGCCGATTTCAGTGATAACAGTCACAGAGCCTCCTACCACAAATCCAAGGCTTTCCAGAAACTGTCTCGTTTCCGCCTTACCGCCGATTTTTTTGATGCAGTTTTCTTCTCCGGCTCTTGCCATAGTTAAGGGCATTATAATCACTCCTTATGTAAGCGGGCATAATATTTAATGGTGATAGTTAGATTTATCTAACCGCCTATAGGTTAGCATATACTAACCTTCTTGTCAATATGTCAATGCAAATATTTCTAAATTTTATTTGCTTTATATTTATCAATATGTTATCCTACGGTTAGCGTCACATAACCGTTGTTAAGGAGCTGGTAAATTGAAAATTCAGGAATCCGCGGAAATGTATCTTGAAACGATTTTAGTTTTAAGCAAGAAAAATGCTTATGTAAGATCAATCGACATTGCCACAGAGCTGAACTATAAAAAGCCAAGCATCAGCGTAGCAATGAAGAATCTTCGTGAAAACGGTTATATCGTTATGGATGAAAACGGTTTTATAAGTCTTACCGAAAGCGGCAGGATAATTGCCGAAACCATGTATGAGCGTCACACTCTCATTACCAACTGGCTTGTTCGTTTAGGTGTAGATAAGGATACCGCAACCGAAGATGCCTGCCGAATCGAGCATGTCATCAGCCAAGAGAGCTTTGACGCTATAAAAAAATATGTTAAAGAAACTGAAACCACATAGCAGCAAAACCACAGGCATATCTTTGGCTCATCGAGATAAAATACTTTTGGAGGACCCGGCATTGCCAATCATCTTTCATAAAATTCTCTATGCCAATGCCGTATTTGATAGTGGATATTTTTGAGCTTTACAGGGAACTGGATACTCATCTCATGGAGGATGAAGCGCCGTCACGCTTCTTGCGCGATGCAAGCTTCCTTCCCGAATTCAATCAGTTTCCCTTTGAAATGCTGCACAAACTTAAAAAAACTGAGCAATCTCCCCTCCATCATCCGGAAGGGAATGTGTGGAATCATGTGCTTCTGGTGGTGGATAGGGCTTCGGAAGTCAAACACAAAAGCAATGATCCCCGCGTTTTTATGTGGGCAGCTTTATTGCATGATATTGGTAAGCCCGATACCACCCGTCTAAAAAACGGAAGAATAGTTTCCTATGACCATGATAAAGCGGGCGAGTCTTTGGCACGTAAATTTTTAGTATTCTTTGAGCAGGATGAAGCTTTTGTGGAAAAAGTGGCGCAGCTTGTAAGATACCATATGCACCCTCTATACTTGCTCAACAACCTCCCTTTTGCAGATATCCCCGGCATAAAAATCAAAACCAATATCACAGAAGTGGCTCTGCTGGGCTATTGCGACCGCACAGGCAGAAAGGACAGCGACTTCCGCAAGGAAGAGCAAAACATGGACCTTTTTTTAAGAAAGCTGGATAATGCAAAGGGCCTAAAAAGTCGTAATAATGATAGCCATTAGCAGGCAGAGAAGGTCAACTTAATTAATCAAATATTTATAAATTAAAATACGCACACTGGATTTTTTTGAAAATCTCAGTGTGCGTATCCGCATTTATTTCGTCGCATTCGATTAATAGTTCACCAGCATCATATCTAATATAATACCTGTTATCTTTTAAAATAATCTCTACGCCATAATTTTTAAAAATGACCATAATATTTTCTCCTCAAAATACTATGAGGATGAAGCATCTTTCACTCTACGCAGGAATTCAAAGGTTTACCCTATCAACTTCATCAAGAACAATATACTTGTCGCCCGCAGCTACTCTTATCATTTCAATGGCTTTATCGGTTTTTTCCAGAAAGGCAACCCTTTCCGATTCTGCAGAAAAACCTTTGAACTCAAAAATAAATCCATTACTGCCAATACTAATAGACACTCTTTGAATAACACCATGAAATTCAACCTCAAACACATCTCGAGTGTTTTGCTTTCCAAGCACCCGCCCGTATTTTAATGCTGTCATCAGAAATTCAGGAATATCCTCTACAGAAATTCCTTTATTCGCAAAGTCCTTAGTATGTCTGCTAATAATATGCCTTAGTCCGGCACTCTCAGTTCCAGTTTCAAGCCAGACAAGCCTCCCGTCCGCAGTTCTTGTGACGGCAACAACATCGTCAATACTTACTTTTTCACCGCTGTTTGCGAGTTCTCTCATTAAATTCTTCGACCTGAGATTGAATATGTCGTCTGCTGCCCCAGCTCTACCCAAGCCTCGTAATTTCTTTACCGCCTTGAACGCCGCATAGGCAATCAGAACAGTTCCGACAATGTCCAGCAAGTGTTCCAGCGACCACGGTCTTTTCGGTTTTACCGCACCTCTCAGTGTATCGAGTGTACCTAAAGAAACGGCATTTAAAAAGTTGTAAACACTTGGGCCGTCCGTCATCGTGTTGTGCCGGAGTACGACCCCGTCCCAGATTCCGCTGACAAAACCGAGCGTCAGCCAATCCAGAAAGCCGCCCGCGCTGTCCCACATAACCGCCGCACGCTCATTTTGGGCTGAGATAATCTCTTCCACCATCTCATTGGCTTCACTGATAAGACCCGCGAGATACGGCATCGGCCAGTTTTCGGGCAGTCCCATATTTTGAGGAGGGTCGGCATACCACAAAGGCTTATCGATATCAATGGCAGGCGTTCCGTTCGGATAAGTGATGCGCGTTAAGGCGTCAGGCGAAAGACCTATTCTGAAAAAATCATGGTCAAGAACAAAAATGCCCTCGCTCCCAGCTCCTCTAAGCCTTTCAAAGTGCTGGAGAAATCTGCGGCTGTCAATATTATACATTCTTACGGCAAAGCCGTCCATGGCAATCAGCTCACAGCGGCAATTCGGATGCAGCGGAGGGATGACGCCCTCCCTGTAAAGATCGTATATGCTATATACCTTTCCACGATGCGTTTTGCAATGCTCACAGGTTTTTTCGCCCTGCTCGCTGAGAAAAAGGAACATATTATATCCTTCATCATTATAGTGATGAAGTGCAATCAACGCTTTGGAAATATTATTGTAGCGGCACAGTTTTGCCGAGAGGAGGATACCTATTCCTTCTTCAAGTGCCGTCTGAGTCCTCCCCATCGCCTCTTCGGGAGAACACTCATCTTCAATCGCGGACTGGTATTCCTCTACAAGTTCTTTAGAGAGCTTTTTTGAAAACCTCTCCATATCCTGCTCAAACATATCCCTAATCGGGTATGGCGTCCTCCCGTCAAGCGGATAACCTGAAATATAGGCGCTGCGCGGCTGTGTTTTGAATATGAAATCTGATATGCGGAATTGTCCTCTATTTTGTACCTCCTCCATGTAGTTCAGACATTACGTCTTCTATCCATGGGGCTGACGATACAAAAATGTGTACTTATCTATGCAAATCAGCAAATATTATTTCATATAACTACTTCCAGCTCTTCTAAAAAGGCCTGATTTTGAAAATATAATCATCATATTTATCTATAAGGTATAACGGACATCCCCCCTAACATAGGATGTGATACGGAAACAAATTTTCCGGGAGGGATGTTTTTTGAGAGAGAACATAGAAGAAAGAGCTTGTGAACTTGCAAATTACATAATAGAAAATAAATCTACTGTACGAGCTACTGCAAAAAAATTCGGAATCTCGAAGTCCACAGTGCATAAGGACCTCACCGAACGGCTGTATTACGCCAATCGGGCGCTTTACAATGAAGTAAAGGATTTGCTTGAATACAACAAATCACAGCGCCATATCAGAGGCGGCATAGCGACCCGAAAGAAATATAAAGGCGAATAATTGATAAAATAAAAACCGCGGACGCCAAAAGCGCACGCGGTCTTTTCTTATTTATGTGAGCGAACCTGTAAGCCGGGTTCTGTCTTGAACGACCATCTATCTAAGCGGATTGTTGCCAATACGCTTTAGCCACCTCCCGAGGACGGCCGGGCAAGCCTTGTGTCCTCTCCACGGTGTTGCTCCGGATAGAGTTTACAGCGACGGACTGTTCCCAGCCGTCGGGTGAGCTCTTACCTCGCCTTTCCACCCTTACCCCGTCGTTGCAAGCTCCGTATCCTGCGCTTCCGCGCAAGCGCGAAATCGCAGTCACTTTGCTGCTCCTCCTCTTCCTGCCAGAACCACTTCGTTGGGTTCTGTCAGGAGCTCGGGAGTTCAACGGGGCGGTATATCTCTGTTGCACTTTTCCTGAAGTCGCCTTCGGCGGGCGTTACCCGTTATCCTTGCCCTATGGAGCCCGGACTTTCCTCACGCACAGACTTTCGCCTTATGCCCGCGGTCGTTCGGTTCACTCACTGATAAATTCTACAACTCATTTTAGCACTTGTCAATGTAATTCATACGTTTGCCATAAATTACGTTGTCATAAAATTCTTTACTTCACAAATTAATTAAAGTGCGTTATACTTATTTAACAAAACTTCGGGGGTATGCTTATGAACAAATACGATATCCATATCGATATAAATGAAGCATACCGCTATATGGGCTGCCGCGGAGTGCCCGATAATAGTTTGATAAATGATCTTAACAGCGCGGCGGAGCTTATTAAAATCCATTCGCGTCCTCATGTTATAAAAAAAATCTGCGATATTGACCGCAGCAAAGATCTTTCGCTCGAAGGCACCTGTTTAAAGCTTGAAGGCAAATCGATTGCCGCTCTCCTGCACGAATGCAAAATGTGCGTGATTTTCTGTGCAACTATCGGCAATGACATTGAAGCCCTTATCAGAAAGTGGCAGATAAAGGACATTACATTTGCCGCCATGCTGGACGCCTGTGCGAGCAGCGCCGTTGAATGTCTTTGCAATCACGTCGAAAAAGAGCTCTCTGAGGAATATTCCGCACAGGGTTATCATCTTACCGACCGCTTCAGCCCGGGATACGGTGACCTGCCGCTCTCTATACAAAGCGATTTCTGTGCTGTTCTGGACACCTGCCGAAAAATCGGCGTCTGCGTCAGCGAGAGCGGAATAATGATACCTCGAAAAAGCGTTACCGCCATAATCGGCATTTCACATAAAGAACAAAAGCACTATATCACCGGCTGTAACGATTGCCGATTGATGGACGGCTGCAATTTCAGAAAAAACGGGGTGACCTGCTATGGACAAGTTATTTAAAGACGAATTCGTAATACTCGACGGTGCTATGGGTACGATGCTCCAGCGGGCGGGTCTGCCCGTTGGCAGTCTGCCCGAGCTTTTTACTCTCAGCAATCCCGAAGTATTAGAAAATATCCACCGCTCCTATGTCGAAGCGGGAAGTAAAATCACATATACGAACACTTTCAGCTCAAACGCGCATAAGCTTTCGGGCAGCGGACACACAGTGGAAGAAGTGATAATCGCTTCCGTTTCCCTTGCCAAGAAAGCAGTTCAAGGCAAAGCATATGTTGCGCTTGACATCGGACCTATAGGCGAGATGCTTGAACCTTCGGGAACGCTTTCCTTTGACGCGGCATACGAAATGTTCCGCGAAATGCTCACAGCAGGTGAAAAGGCGGGCGCAGATTTAGTAGCCTTTGAAACCTTTACAGACCTTGCCGAGCTGCGGGTTGCCGTTCTTGCCGCCAAAGAAAACACAAGTCTTCCGATTTTCACAACAATGAGCTTTGAGGAAAACGGGCGCACCTTTACAGGGTGTCTTGCCGAATGCTTTGCGGAAACAATGACAGGTCTTGGAGTCGACGCCATTGGTGTCAACTGCTCTCTCGGGCCCAAACAGCTCATGCCTGTCGTCCGGCGCATAGGAGCTGTCACTCCCCTGCCTCTCATCGTAAAGGCAAACGCGGGGCTTCCTGACGCGCGCGACGGTCATTACAATATTACGGCTGAACAGTTTTGTGAAGAAATGTCCGAGTGTGCTGAAATCGGCGTCCAGTTTGTCGGAGGCTGCTGCGGGACAGACCCCGATTTCATCAAAATACTTTCCCGGACCATGAAAAATAAGAAGCGCGCAAAGCGTGTCGTTTCGGAAGAAACAAGACTATGCAGTACAACTAAGTTTGTCACTGTGGACGAGGTCCGCATAATCGGTGAGAGAATAAATCCGACTGGAAAAAAGCGTTTCCAGCAAGCACTTCGTGAGAACGATTTCGACTATGTTCTCGCCCAGGGAATACAACAGGCTGACGCCGGAGCGGATATTCTTGACGTCAACGTCGGCGTTCCCGGGCTCAACGAAACCGCTCTTATGAGAGAATGCGTCAAGGGTTTGCAGTCAACTATCGATCTTCCTCTGCAAATCGACTCAAACGATGCCGAAACGCTCGAAGCCGGACTGAGGATATTCTGCGGAAAAGCTATTGTAAATTCCGTAAACGGCGAAAAAGAGAAAATAGAAAAGGTTTTGCCGCTTGTTAAAAAATACGGTGCGGCTGTCGTCGGGCTTACCATGGACGAGCGCGGGATTCCTGAAACTGCCGAGGAACGCTTTGAAATCGCAGAAAGAATCGTAAGAGCCTGTGAAAGCTATGGAATACCGAGAAAAGACGTTTTCATTGACTGCCTCTGCCTTACGGTGTCGGCTTCTCAAAGCTCCTCTCTTGAAACCTTGAAAGCCGTTCGTATGGTAAAGGAAAGGCTTGGGCTTCACACAGTATTGGGTGTTTCCAACATCTCTTTCGGTCTGCCGAACCGAGAACTCATAAACCGCACATTTTTAACGCTTGCCATGGAAAACGGACTTGATCTGCCGATACTCAACCCAAACATTTCCGCTATGACTGATACTGTCGCCGCCTTCAAGCTGCTTAAAGGCGTTGACAAGGACTGTCAAGGCTTTGTGGAGCGTTTTGCGGAAGTAAAGGCAGCTCCCGCCCCATCAGATATCGTAACAGACGATATTTTTGAAGCGATTGGAAAGGGACTGAAGGCCGAATCAAAGGCAATAACACAGCGGCTCTTAGAAACTAAGACGGAGCTTGAGATAATAAACGAGCTTCTAATACCCGCTCTTGATGCAGTCGGGGAGCGCTATGAAAAAGGCGAGATTTTTCTTCCTCAGCTCATTCGCTCTGCGGATGCATCCTGCGAGGCATTTGAAGTCCTCAAGACCAGCATCGCAGGAAAGGGCAGCTCAGTTTCCAAAGGAAAGATAATCGTAGCCACCGTCAAGGGCGACATTCATGACATAGGAAAGAACATCGTAAAGACCATTCTCTCCAACTACGGTTATCAGGTTATCGACTTAGGGCGTGACGTTTCCCCCGAAACCGTTGTCGAAACCGCTATTCGCGAGGAAGTACGTCTTGTCGGACTGAGCGCGCTTATGACCACTACCCTGCCGGCGATGGCGGACACAATAAAGTCCCTGCGCAAAAGCGGGCACAAATGCAAAATATTTGTCGGCGGCGCTGTTCTTACCGCCGAATATGCCGAAGAAATCGGCGCAGATTACTATGCAAAGGACGCAAAGCGTTCAGTCGATATAGCCAAAGAAGTTTTGGGATAGGGGTGAAACAGTGTCTTTTTTAGAAGAACTTAATCGCGGAACTGTACTTTTTGACGGCGCTATGGGAACCTATTACGCGGGAAAATACGGTCATGATCCCGAATGCTGTGAGTTTGCTAATCTATACAGCCCCGACAGGGTAGGAAAAATTCACCGCGAGTACATAGCGGCAGGCTGCGATGCGATAAAAACAAATACCTTCGGCGCAAATACAGGCAGTCTTGACTGCGATGAGGAAACAGTTTTCAAAATAATCGACAGTGGCTGGGAGACAGCGCAGAATTCGGTTTCAGGAACGGAAGTTACTGTCTTTGCCGACATAGGTCCCATCCCTCACATAGAAAATATCGACAATACCGAACAATATCTCAGAATAGCAAACCGTTTTTTGAGTCTTGGAGCCGAATATTTCCTTTTTGAGACTTTTTCCTCTCCTGACAGTATACGTAAAATTGCGGCTCATATAAAAAATATAAATCCGAGGTCTTTTATAATCTGCTCTTTTGCCATCTCGCCCGACGGCTTTACGCGGGAGGGAGTTTCGCTCTCCAAAATATGCAAGGCAATGAGCGAGGACAAAAATGTTGATATTTTCGGACTAAATTGTATGTCCGGTCCAAACCATATGGTTAAGCTGATCAGCGAAATCGAAAACCCGCAGAAGCCCTTGATTGCAATGCCAAACGCCGGCTACCCGACTTTGATCGGCAACCGCGTCTATTTTGAAAATAATTCGGATTACTATGCGCACGAGCTTGTCGAAATTGCCGGTATCGGCGCCAAAATTATCGGAGGCTGCTGCGGAACTACTCCTGAGCATATATCAAAAGTCCGCAGGCTTTTGGACAAAAAAACGGGGGCGATTAGCACATATGCCGCTCCCAAGCAGATTGTCGAATCAGACAAGGCTGAAAACAGGTTCTGGAAAAAGCTTGAAAGCGGAAAAAAGGTCTTTGCAGTCGAGCTTGACCCGCCTGCAAATTCGGATATTCGAGCTTTTATGGAAGGTGCGCGTAAGCTGCGTGACGCCGGCGCGGATGCAGTAACAATTGCGGACTGCCCCATCTCCCGCGCAAGAGCGGACAGCAGTATGCTCGCCTGCAAACTAAAGCGCGAGCTTGATATTGACCCTATTCCCCACATGACCTGCCGCGACCGCAATATAATCGCCACCAAGGCGCTTTTACTGGGGCTTAATATCGAAGGCGTCAATAACGTTCTTGTAGTGACAGGCGATCCCGTACCCACGGCCGAGCGCGGCACAATAAAAAGCGTTTTCAATTTCAATTCCGTCGTCCTCGCAAACTACATACACGATCTTGGCGAAGAGCTTATAAGAGGTCCTTTCCGCATATACGGCGCCCTAAATCTGAATGCTTATAATTTTGAAAACCAGCTTCGCCACGCAAAGGAGAAGCTTGAGCACGGAGTGGATGCTTTCCTTACCCAGCCTGTCCACTCACCGCGTGCATTGGAAAATCTAAAGCTTGCACACCGCGAGCTTTCAGGAAAAATCCTCGGCGGCGTCATGCCAATTGTATCGCATAGGAATGCCTGTTATATGAACAGCGAAATTGCCGGAATAAGCGTCTGCGACGAGATAGTACAGCGCTATGAAGGTCTTGATAAGGAACAAGCGTCGAAACTGGCGGTTTCACTGACGACCGAAATCGCGCAAAGTATGTCAGATTATGTTGACGGCTACTACATGATCACGCCCTTTATGCGCACCGACTTGATTTGCCGGATAATGGATAACCTGAAATAGAAACAGAGTATCTGCGTTTGCAGATACTCTGTTTAATCATAGACGCATAAAGGCGCCGCCTTTTTTCCTACGTAGGCGCATGCTCCTATATATAAAAGCGTATAACCATAAAGCTGGCTATTCGCTTGTTCCTTATAGAATAATGCAAATGAGTCCGCCGTGTCCCTCATTGATTATTCTCTGGAGCGCATTGCGAAGCTTCAGTCCCGTTGCATCGGGCATGCGTTTCAGCTTCGCGTTAAGACCCTCACCTGCTATGTCATACATGGATTTTCCGAAAATATTCGATTCCCATATTTTAGTAGCATCGCCTTCAAAATTCTGCAGTAAAAATCCAAGAATTTCTTCCGAAGCGTTTTCGCCGCCCACAGCAGGAGAAACCTCGGTTTCCACATTTGTTTTCAGCATATGTATTGCAGGTGCTCCGGCACGAAGCACAACTTTATATTTTCCGCCTTGTCTGACGATCTCCGGCTCCTGCAAAACCATCTCATCCGCAGACGGCATAACGACTCCGTAGCCTTTTTCCTTGACATCGTCCAGCGCAGAACTTATTTTATCGTATTCGCATTTTACTTTTGCAAGCTCACATAATAGAGAAATGAGATCTCCGTCATTTCGTATCTCCAAACCGCTTTCTTCACTGATAGTGCGGTAATACAAATCTCTGGGCAAATCAATTTTGATGGAGAAACTTCCCTTGCCCATCATCATTTCCATTACGCGGGCATCAGAAACATTTTCGATAGAATAAATTTTCTGCGCCAGCAGCTGAGCGTCTTTCAGTTTTTTTACTTCTTCGGAAGCATTCAATATTTCGCTATAAAGCTCCTGCTTTATTGTATGCTCGTTTGAGAGTGCTTCTACCCATTCCGGCAAATAAACGGAATATTCCTCAGTTGTAAACTCGCCGAGCAGGTTATTTAAAACTTTTTCGATATCTTCTTCTCTTAGAGTAAGGCAATTGACGCAGATGCAGGATACTTCGTATTTTTCCGACAGTTCCTTTTTCAGACCTTGGGCTTTATCGGAATTAGGCTCTGTACAATTTATCAAAATCAAATAAGGCTTGCCGATTTCATTCAGCTCCGAAACGACCTTTTCTTCCGCCTCAATATAATTCTCACGAGGTATGCCGCAGATCGAACCATCAGTAGTAATTACCAATCCGATCGTTGAGTGGTCGCAGATTACTCTTTTTGTCCCCTCCTCGGCGGCCTCCGTAATGCTTATCTCATTGTCGAACCATGGAGTCGTGACCATTCGTTCCTGACCGTCCTCCATTTGACCCGATGCGCCGGGTATCATATATCCCACACAGTCAATCAGTCTGACTGACATTTCGGTACCTTCACCTATGCTTATATGGACAGCATCTTCCGGTACGAACTTCGGCTCAGCCGTCATAACGGTTTTACCCGATCCCGATTGGGGCAGTTCGTCTCTGGCACGTTCTTTAACATAGACATTATCTATATTGGGTATTACCATTGTTTCCATGAACCTTTTTATAAATGTGGATTTGCCCGTTCTTACGGGACCGACTACGCCCACATATATATCTCCGCCGGTGCGAAGTGCGATGTCCTCATATATTTTGCTGTCAGTCATACCTATTCCCCCTAAGAATGATGATTACTAATATCTATGGGGATAAGCTCCGTTTTATTCGGACATAGCCCATTAAACTTAAAACAGAAAATATTTTTTTAAAATTTTAACTAAACCGGCTTTTATATTAGATACAAAAATTACAATTTGATTTATTGAATAACGCCAAATCATGAGGAAATGATATTGTCAGGCAAGTAAATTGCCTTATAGAGAGAATTAAAATCTAAGAAGGAGTGATTAGAATGGCCAGAAGTAATAGTAACAAACTTCTAAACCCCAATGCACGTGAAGCAATGGATCGTTTTAAGATGGAATCTGCTAACGAAGTCGGAGTAAACCTCTCTCAGGGTTACAACGGTGACCTCACATCTCGTCAGGCCGGAAGTATCGGTGGACAGATGGTTAAAAAGATGATTCAGGCTTACGAAAACGGCATTAAGTAACGAAATATTATAAAGAGGGGGGGAAAATCTCCCCCTTTTTATATGTTTTTTAGAGCTTTTTCCCCAATTATATTTAATATAAAGTGTTTAAAACTGTAGAAATTAGTCGATATTTATATTAATTCTGTTGCATATAGATGCTTGACGTGATATAGTTATATGCGCAACAAAACACCTTTTATATCAGCAGTATTAAAACTTGCAAGGAGCGGGGATTCCATGAAAGCGATATTCGATAAACTGAATGTAGGCAAAAAATTCATCTTAACATTCTCCATTATCATAGTGGCCACCCTTGGCAGTATGATTGTTTTATTCCTCTTGCTATCCGGGGCCGACGGACAAATAGACAAGTTTTTATCTAACACATACGTTTCAATTGGATCCCAGCTCAAGATAAGGGATGCGTTAAACGAGATCAACTATTATGTCTTGGACATTGCATTAGAAGAGGATGCTTCGCAAGCAAAAACTCATTTGGAGCAGATATCGGACTACGATAAAAAGATTGAAACAGAGCTTAAAACTATAGCAGTAGCGATATCTGATGCAACTGAAATCGATAAGATTTCGGCTTCTTATCATGAATCTAAAAAAATTGTGGAAGAAATATACCAGCTATCATCATCCGGCAATAATGATGAAGCCCTTCTCGTATACTCTAAAGACTTTAAGCAAATATACGACTCTATGAATGAAGCAATAGAGGGGCTTGGCGCTTCCACAATAGCGGAAACACATGATACACTATCCCTCTATAAATCTTTGGCAATCAAAGCTATTGTTACCTTTTGCATACTTGCAGGCATCGCTTTGGGCTTCACAGCCTATGTTTTGATTGTTTTCAGAAGCAGCATCGTATATCCTTTGAAGAAAATCGTTAGCGCCTGTATTGATTTGCGCAACGGTCAGCAGATTCAGCCCTTACATATAAACTCACGTGATGAGTTCGGTGAAGTTGCTAAGTCCTTTGAAGAGATGAGCGAAAACATAGCGTTCATTATCAATGATATGTGCATGATGCTCTCGCAGGGAGCTGACAAGAATCTGAGTGCCCATTCAGAGGATGAGAGCAGATATGTCGGTAAATATAAAGAACTTGTCGATTCTACTTATACTATTTTCTCCGACATGAGCAAGGATATGAAGCTTACAAACGATATCGCAGAACAGGTATCTTCCGGTTCCGATCAAATTTCCGCTGTTTCGCAGACACTCTCTCAGGGCACAACAGAGCAGGCATCCGCAGTTGAGGAGCTTTCCGTTACAGTTTCAAATATCGCAGAGCTGAGCCGCATTAATGCTGAGCAGGCAAGCAAGGCAAGTACAATGAGTATCGAAGCTGCGCACGGTGTCGATGAAAGCAACAACTACATGACTCAGATGCTTGAGGCAATGAACGAAATTACCGCTACTTCCAAGGAAATCGGCAAAATCGTCAAGGCAATTGACGACATTGCATTCCAGACTAACATACTATCTCTCAATGCGGCAGTTGAAGCAGCACGTGCCGGCGCTTCCGGCAAAGGTTTCGCGGTCGTTGCTGATGAGGTTCGCAATTTGGCACAGCGCTCCGCGGAAGCTGCAAAGAACACAACGGCACTTGTTGAGAGCACTGTTCTGGCAATTGATAACGGAAGGAATATCGCGGATGCAACTGCAAAATCCTTGCAGCTTGTCGAACAGAAGGCCGCATTTGTCAGCGATGCTATTGTTAAAATCGCCGAAGCTTCCGAAAATCAGGCATCAGCAACTGAGCAAGTCCTTCAGGGCATAGATCAGGTTTCCACTGTCGTTCAGACAAACTCTGCTACAGCTGAAGAAAGTGCCGCAGCTGCTGAAGAGCTTGCTGCACAGGCAAGGGTACTTTCCGAAATGACCAGCCAGTACAAGTTTTTTACTTCTGATAATATCAATTAAAAACGATAATCATGATCTCCAATATATAACAGAACAGCAGGCGTCCACAAAAATTGGGCACCTGCTGTTTGTTTGTCCATATATGCATAGAAAAGCGGCGCTTAGCTATTCTGCTTAGCCGCCGCCTAAATATATTACTTTTTAGTAAGGTCATCAATAACACTAACAAGCTTACCAATTTCCGGTTTTGTGATTTGCTCGTCTGCACCTAATCCTTTTCCCTTGATACGCATCTCGGCACTAATCAGCGATGAGAAAATTACAAGAGGGATATGCTTAAGCGTGGGGTCTGTTTTCACAAGCTTTGTCAGTCTGTGCCCGTCCATTTCAGGCATCTCAATATCGGTAATAATACAGTTAACAAAGTCATCAATGTTGTCGCCGCCGTCACGGATCTCACACAAATAATCCCAAGCTTCCTGTCCGTTGCCGAATTTAACAGTATTCACATAACCCGACCTATGAAGTGCATCTATGATCATTTTTGATAAAAGGGTAGAATCCTCAGCAATCAAAATATGTGTGCTATTCCTTGCCTTGTCACCAAGATTTCCGATATCCCCATACTGTATGCTTGATTCGGGACTGATTTCTGCGATTATTGCTTCAAAATCAAGGATCGTAATAAGCTTGTTGTCAAATTCAACGATGCCTGTCGCCACTCCCTCTCTGCCGCCAAAAATAACGGGGTCGGGCTTTTTTAGCTGTGTTCCATGAATTCTGTCAATACCAACAACAGTATGCACATGGAATGCATACTCACTGTTATTAAAACCGGTGATAATGAAAATATCCCGCTCGGGCTTTTCTGATTTACCAAGGTCAAGATAAGCACCGAGGTCAATTACTGTCAAGACCTTATCTCTCGGCTTAAAAATCCCCTCAACAAATTGATTGGACTTCTGCATAGGCGTGACCGGCTCAATCATCATTATTTCGCGAACTTTTGCAACATTAATACCAAAAAGCTGATCACCGATAGTAAACTCCATGATTTCAAGTTCGTTTATTCCCGACTCCAGAAGTATTTCCGACTGCTTTTGATTATTCATATACAATCGATCCTTTCTTAATTTTATCTTGGAGACAACGTATGCCAAAATCCCGAAACAACCTTGATAACAATTATACTATTAAGTAAAGAATCAGTAAACCCATTCGCCCTTATTTATTGATTTTATCTTCATTAATCCGTCATCAGAGCCCAGATATACTGTTCTTCCGTAATCCTTGCCCGTATCTTCGGCCACAATAGGAACCTTTAATCGGGCAAGCTCCTTCTTTACCGCGATAACATTACGTTCTCCGATTGCGGCAAGATTTGTATTATTAGCCGGCGCAAACATCTGTGCTCCACCCGCGATCTTCGCCCTTATGCGGATTTTAAGCGCGCCCAGATTGAGCATTTTCTGCATAAGCTCCTCTATTGCCGTATCCGCATACTTTCCAATCTGTGCTTTTTGACGCGAATCGGAAAAGTCAGATATTGTCGGCAGCATTATATGTGATAAACCTGCGATCTTCTTAACGGGGTCATACAAACAAATCCCAACGCAAGATCCTAAAGCATATGTAACAAGAACGTCGCCATCTACGGCAACGTTAAAATCGGATATACCGACAACGATAGTCTTGCTCATGAACCCAGCCCCAAACTATCCATAATTTTCATGAGGCCATCGACCTCGGGTATGAGCAGAATATGACTCGATGCTCCTTCGCGGTCGTGGTCAAATTCATCCTCAATAAGTATTATTCTGTCGCTTATATTTGCATAGTAGATGGCGGGAACGCTCAGCAAAGCGCCTGCCATATCTACATTCATTGTCGGCACGGAGATGTCTATTGTAAGTCCGGTCATAGCAGCCATGGCATTAACATATGAGCCCGCCATTATATTCCCGACTTCCTGAATGGTACTTTTGTCCATCTCATCAAGTTCAGAATAGCCGTCAAACTCGGAGCCGACGAGGGAATTCAGCACCATATGTGCAAATTCCTTGTGTAGCAGGAACATCATCATTCCGGTAACATCACCGCTCATACTGAACAAAATTCCCACAAGCAGCTTCTCGGGACCTCCAAGTTGCTCACATACTGAGTTATAATCCAACACACGGATTTTCGGAACGGCAATGTTGACCGCCCTCTCCAGCATTGATGAAAGTGCTGTTGCCGCGTTTCCTGATCCGATATTTCCAATTTCCCTCAAGGCATCCAATTGTATTTCGTTCAAATCGCCGTAATCATTTAATGCCATACTGACCTCCACATACCGCTTTTGTTTTCACAAGATGTTTTACACGCTCAGACCAAAGCTATGCTCTCAGCGAATTTACAGTTTGCTCAATCTCATCCGCCACCTGAACTACACGTGCACTGAGCTGATATCCTCTCTGTGCTGTAATGAGGTTTGCCATTTCATCAGTTATTGATACACCCGACTGCTCCAAATATCCGACCAGTATAGTATTGTCGCCCTGTGCAGCGGCGGTAGCTGTTCCAGTAAAATCATTTGCTCTATAGCAATTTGATGACACGGGCGTAAGCGCTTCCGGATATGCAAACTCAAATATTCCTATTTGTTTTACAAGTGCATCTGTATCTATTGACGTTGTTTTCTGGTCAATTGTTGCCGAAATTCTCTTTCCTCCGGCATCCAGAACGTAATTTCCGTCTTTATTGACAAGATAAGCCGTATTCCCCGAAAGACTGATCGCAAAAGAGCCATCTCTTGTATATAATTTTCCGTTTTCAGCCTCAAGAGCAAACCAGCCTCTGCCGGCAATAGCAAGATCAAGTTTGCCTGATGTTGGCAGAGTTATGCCCTGTCCTGCCTCAATCCCTTTTGTCGTTGCTTTTACTCCATGTCCTATAAGAGGAGAATTGGGAGTATTCACATACATTTCCGAATAAAGGAGGTCATTAAATGAAGTCCCCACAGCTTTATAGCCATTCGTGTTGACGTTGGCAATATTATTGCCGATTACATCCATGCTTTCCTGAAATGCGTTTAAACCTGTTGCTCCGGTATAAAAAGCATTTATCATTTACACAGCCTCCTATATTGCGGCAATCTGAGTTGCAGCTTTACGATTTAGTGAATCTACTGTTTTTAGTGCCGAAGCACAGTTCTGCAATGCGCGCTGAGCGGCAATAAGATTAGTCAGTTCGGTATTCATCTGGACGTTAGACAGCTCAAGGTTGTTTTGCAGAAGCTGAAAGTTGTTTGAATCATTCAGCGGAGCTTCCGATATAAAAAGCCCGTTTTCCGTTCTCTCCAGTGTCGAATAGTCTTCGGGAGCGGTAATATGTAGCTGACCTAAAACGTTACCCGCGGAGTTCATAATAGTCCCGTCTTCTTTGATGGTTATATCGGAGGTTCTGACTAAAATTTCCCCGCTTTTTCCAAGCACTCGTCCGACGCCGGGCATGATAAGGTAACCTTCCCTATCCATGTCAAACTCTCCGCTTCGCGTCAGATAGGTTTTGCCGTCCGCCCCTCTGATATTGAAGAAGCCTTCACCGTTGATAGCAACGTCAAAGCTGCTTCCAGTCTCCTTGATAAGTCCGGGATTATATACCGTCAGTGAATCGTCAACTACAACTGCGGTCGCTCCGATCCCGTCTCCCAATACCGTATTGCCGGAAGAATCCCGGCGTGTCATAAGTTCCTGCTCAAATGCGGAATTGACTATTCTCTCTGCTCTGTAGCCGGGCGTCTGGCTGTTTATCAGGTTGTTTCCAATAGTTTCAACATTCCGCTGATTCGCAAGGAGTCCTGAGGCGATTGTGTAGTAACCGGAAAACATATTTTAACCTCCAATCTTGTTAAGCTCGCTTTTTTTCACCGTTTTCAAATCGTTTCATAGTATCGGACAGGCTTTCCAAAGCCTTTGCCCTTATCTGAGAAACGCGCTGCTGTGACACTCCAAGCACATCACCTATTTCCCGAAGATTGAGGTCCTCGTAATAATAGAGCGCGATTACCTGCTTTTGCTTTGGCGGAAGTGCATCTATCGCCTCAGCCAAGGCTTCCAGCAGCTCTTCCTGAAATAGTTTTTCCGAAACGTCGGAACTCTCATCATAACCGAAATTTTCCGCCGCGTTAGTATAGGTGCTCTCAATAAGCTCCTCAAACGAAACAGTATCGACAACAGCCATTTCAGAAATCAGTCCGTCAAGCTGCTTTTCGGTCATACCAAGATACTCTGCCAGTTCCCTGTCAGTCGGCTCTCTCATAAGCGCCTGCTCAAGCTCGGAACGGCCTTGAGCAATTTTCTTTCTGGCCTCCCAGACACGGTTGGGGAGCCAGTTTTGCTTTCTGAGATATTTTAAAATAGATCCTCTGATTCCCAGATAGCTGTATGTATCAAAGCTTGCACCTCTGCATGGATCATAACGCTCTATGCATTCGATCAGGGCAAGGACTCCCTGATTAAAGAAGTCTTCAAAGGGTATATTTGACAGCAGAATCGAGCGCATACTGTATATGGCCACATTCACAAACTGAATATAGTGCATCACAAGCTGATTGCGCAATTCAATATCTCCTGTGGATTTGTAAAGACGCATAAGTTCCTCAGGGTTGGCCACTTTGATTTCATTTATACTGTTTCTGCCGTTAGAAGCCATTGTTTCCTCCCTTTTAAAATATGCCTATACTTTGACAATTCCCAGTGACTGTACCTGAACGGAAGGGTCCAAATCGTTGAATGAGAGCACAGTAATATTCGGATAAAATTGGTCAATCAGCTTTTTGAAATATACACGTACAACCGGTGAAGTAAGAATTATAGGTTCCTGAACAAGCTTACGCATTTTATCGATCTGTTCTTTGGTTCCGGCAATGATTTTCTGTATCATATCCGGCTCCAAAGTAAGGTAAGCGCCGCCTTCCATTCTTTTTACGCTCTTGATTATCGCATCTTCGACATCTCCGTCAAGCGTAATGACTTTCAATTGTCCGGCAGACGAGAACTTTCTTGTGATAGTACGTTTCAATGCCTGTCTTACATACTCGGTCAGCATATCGTTGTCTTTTACCGTAGGAGCATAATCGGAGAGTGTCTCCAAAATTATCTCCATATCTAATATCGGAACACCTTCACGAAGCAGATTTTTCAAAACATGCTGAAGCTCACTGACGGAAACGGCAGAGGGAACTGTTTCATCAACAATGCTCTCGTTATTTTTCTTGAGGTTTTCAAGCATTCTTTTTACTTCCTGGCGTGTCAGCAGCTCATACGCATGATTTTTAATAAGCTCTGATAGGTGAGTGATTATGACCGATGTAGGATCAATAAGCGTATATCCTGCCATCTCTGCGCGGAGCTTCTTATCCTCGCTTATCCAAATAGCAGGCATTCCAAACGCGGGCTCCACAGTTTCTATGCCGTCAATAACATTTTCCGTCGAGATATTATCCGGTGCAAGTCCAAGATAATGGTCAACCAAAACCTCTCCGACCGCAATCGATTCACCACGCAGCAAAATCTCGTACTGATTCGGGTTAAGTCCGCTGCTATCCTTCAGCCGTATAGCAGGTATAACCATTCCCATCTCATCGGCAAATTGCTTTCTTAACATAACGACTCTGTCAAGGAAGTTGCCCCCGCTCTTTTCATCTACGAGCGGCAGAAGACTATATCCAACTTCAATGCCGATAGCATCGACATTCAGAAGACCGTAAACATTGTCAAGGTTTTTATAGAAGCTTACCTCGCTTGTCACTTCCTCAATAACCTTCGGCTCCACTTCGACAGCGGCAAGGGCTTTCTTCCGGCTGGTCCTCAATGAAAGTCCAAGCGTGAGGAGCATTCCCGATATAAGCATAACCTGCAGCGGCGGAAATCCTATTATGATCAGAAGAGGCAGTATCACTGCGGCAATTATCAAAACAGTCGGCTGAGAGGAAAACTGCTTCAGAAGCTCTGTGTTGAGGTCTGCCTCCGATGCAGAACGGGTAACAATCATGCCGGTCGCTATGGAAATCAGCAGCGCCGGTATCTGGCTCATCAGTCCGTCTCCGATGGTGGCTGATGAATAGGTATTCACTACCGTGCTGAAGTCCCCGCCCTTTACAAGTCCAATAACAAGACCACCGATAAGGTTAATCAGCGTGACAACTATTGAAATAATAGCATCGCCCTTAACGAACTTGGAAGCACCGTCCATAGAGCCGAAAAAGTCGGCTTCCCTCTGAATTTTACTGCGGCGTTCCTTTGCCTGCTCTTCGTCAATTATTCCCGAACTTAAATCGGCATCGATTGCCATTTGTTTGCCTGGCATAGCGTCAAGAGTAAACCTCGCGGAAACCTCGGCAACACGCTCGGCGCCTTTTGTTATAACGATGAATTGAACAAGAACAATAATAAGAAATATAACAAGACCGACAACGACATTTCCCTGTATGACGAAGTCACCGAAGGTCTTTACAACTTCGCCGGCGTATCCGTCCCTTGTAAGGATAGAACGTGTTGAGGATACGTTGAGTCCAAGACGCAGCAAGGTTGTCAATAATAAGAGCGAGGGAAAAATCGAAAATTCCAACGGCTCTTTAATATACATTGTAAGAAGCAGGATTACGAGTGAAATTGACAAATTGAGTATGAACATAAAGTCAAGCAGACCTGTTCCAAGCGGAACTATAAGCAGCGCTACTATTAAAACAATAAATACCGCAACGCCGTTATTAAAAAAACGTGTGTTCATGCTACTTCAATTCCTTTTTCTTGAGGCTGTATACAAACGCCAAGACTTCCGCCAGTGCGCGATAAAAACGCTCCGGAACTTCTTTGTCTAAATCTACGGACTCATACAAAGCCCGCGCGAGCGGCTTGTTTTCGGTGACATAGACGCCGTTTTCCTCAGCAACCTTTACGATTCTGAGGGCAATGCTGTCAGCACCTTTCGCGACCACTACAGGGGCGCGGTTTGCGTTCTGGTCATACTTGATGGCAACCGCATAGTGCGTCGGGTTCCTTATAACCACATCGGCATTCGGAACGTTTTGCATCATGCGCTGTTTCGCACGCTGCTGCTGGATTGATCTTATGCGGCTTTTTATCTGCGGGTCACCTTCGATCTGCTTGTATTCGTCCTTAATCTCCTGCTTAGTCATGCGAAGGTTCTTTTCATATTGCCACCACTGGTAAAGATAATCCGCAGCGGCAAGAAAAACAAATATCATACCGGCTTTTACTACTATTTCCATAATCACGGCGCCGGTTTTTGATAAAGCGCTGTTGAAGGACATGTCCATCATGCGCGGCAACAAGTAAATCTCGTCTTTTAAAATCGTGTAAATAACATAGAGAAGAATTGTTATTTTCAGAACTGATTTTGCCAGTTCGACAAGAGCCCTCATAGAGAACATCTTTTTAAAACCCTGAAGCGGGTTGATGCGTTCTCCCTTAAAGGCAAAAGCCTTTGGAGAAAACAGCATTTTTGTTTGCATCATGGTTGATAGTATGGCAACAAGACCGCAGGCAAACAGAGGGATTAAAGCGGTCTTTGCAAAAACTATCAGAGAGTCGAAGTAATAACTTCTGATTTTATTGTATGTAAGAGTATCTTCGGTTGAAGCGATTCTTGTATAATGCTGGATAGCCTCCTCAAGAGTTTTCAGTGCGTATGGCATCATCATCTTGATCACATAAAACGTAGCAATCAGCGTAAAAACCGTAACAACTTCCTGGCTTAGAAATATGTTGCCTTTCTTTCGCTCGTCTTGTTTTCGTTTCGGTGTGGCTTTTTCTGTCTTTTCGCCCGGCACAGTATCCCCCCTCAGGTCGCCTGCTGGGAAAAACCCCGATTAAAGGATTTTCAGGAGATTTTGCATCTGAACAAACACTTCGTTTATATAAGACTGAATAAAATCTGTCGTGGGGACTGCGAACAAAAATAGCAAGCCCAGTCCCAGAATGATTTTGAACTGAAAATGTATGGAAAAGACATTTATCTGCGGAATAAGCTTCATGAGCACGCCCATGGCAATTTCCAGAATAAAGGATGCCGCTATAAAAGGAATCGCAAGATGCATTATCAGCCCAAATGCATAAACAAACTGCGTGCAGATAAAATTGCCTATATCCGCTCCGAATACAGTTGCGCCTACTCCCACTATGTCGAACGTAGAATTTATCAGTCTGATAAAAATCAAATGACAGTTTGTTACAAAGAAATAAACAACAAAGATTAGCTGAAACAGATTTCCTGAAATTGAAATCTGTATATTAGTCGCGGGATCAAACGCCTTTGCCATAGTAAGTCCAAATCCCATGTCAATTATATCACCCGCAACAAAGAGCATATAATAATAGATTTGAAAGAGAAAGCCGAAGCAGAATCCCATAAACAGTTCCTTTGCCATTGCAAGGAAAAGTGAAAAACCGCTAAGCCCCTCAATAGCCGCAAGCGGCATCGACGGTACAAGCAAAATAGTAAGCGCAAGAACAAGCCCTATTTTGAATTGATTGGGCAAGTTTCTCCGGTTTAAGAGCGGATTGAAAAATATCATGCCGCCTATTCTGCAAAACACCAAAGCGAAAAGATTTATTGCTTCAATCGACAAGCTGAGAGTCATGTTTTACAACCCCGAAACAAAGTTCACAAGTGATGTAAAGAAATCCGACAGATTCGTTAGCATCCACGATCCCAAAATGATGAGAAGGAGTGCTATAGCGATAATCTTGGGAACAAATGTCATCGTCTGTTCATGTATCTGAGTTGCAGCTTGAAAAATAGCAATTACAAGTCCTATTACAATACTGACAATGAGCAAAGGCGCAGAAAGTTTAAGTATTAGCCAAATCGCATCTTTGAATATGGAAAGTGCTTCGCCCTGCGTCATCTTTTTCACTCCTGTCAATTATATTGGAATAGTTAGTAAAAGCTCCTGATAAGCATCTCCATGACCAGCGACCATCCGTCAACCACAACAAAAAGCATAAGCTTAAACGGCAAAGAAATCATTGAGGGCGGAAGCATAACCATGCCCATTGACATAAGCGTGCTCGCAACAATCATGTCAATTACAAGGAATGGCAAGAAAAGTAAAAATCCAATCAAAAACGCCCTTTTCAGCTCACTTGTTATAAAGGAGGGTACAACGACTTCAAGTCCAAGCTGCATAAGCTGTTCAGTGTTAATTTCGGTAATTTGCTCCTTTTCAGAGAGGGACAAAAACAGATTGAGATCCTGCACTTTTGTCTGTTTAAGCATAAATTCTTTCAAAGGAAGCTGAACCTTTTCAATAGCCTCCTCCTGCGTTATTTCGCCGTTGGTGTAAGGAGTGATTGCCGTTTCATTCATAGTGGTAATTACTGGATACATAATAAAAAACGACAAAAACAGTGAAAGTCCGATGATAATTTGATTCGGAGGTGTCTGCTGAAGTCCGAGAGCATTTCTCAAAAACGAGAATACAATGACTATTCGTGTAAAGCTCGTCATCATCAGCAGGAGCGAAGGCGCAACGGCAATAAGCGCAAAGGTGAAAAGCAGCTTCATGCTGTCAAAACCACCTTCTCCGCCGCCCGTATCAATCGAAAAACTGACGGGCGCCGCAAATGCCCTCTCCGCAAGAATAGCAGCAAACAGCAACAGAACTAAGCTGACCAAAAGCAATTTGAACCACTTTTTCCCAACCAGCGACGCTTTTGCTGTTTTTTTCTTCAGCGTCAATACCTGTGGTTCCATTACTCGCTTTCTCCTCCGTTCTGTTTTTTATCCCCGCCCATGATTACTGAGCGAAAAACTGAAGAAAAGTCCTTTTTCGAGGGCTTGCTCTCCGGCAAATCCGAAAGATCATCCGGATTCAGTTCGCTGATCAGGGTAAATTCATGCGGGGTAGCTCCGACAAGGAACGCCTTGTTTGCCGCTTTGACAACAATCAATGCTCTGTCTTTCCCGACAGGCTGACTTTCGAGAATAGAGATATTCCTTGAAGTGCCGTTACGGGGCTGATACTTCTTTCCAACAAATCTTGAGACATAATACGCGCCGACAAAAACGGCAATCATAAGTACTACTGTTCCGATCATAGATAAAATCTCAAGCCAGTCCAATCCCCGTTCACCTCCAAGTGAGTTTCGGCTTTGCTGTTACAGCGGCAGCACTTTGTTTACGGTCTGAACAATACGTTCAGCCTTGAAAGGCTTAACGATAAAGTCAAGCGCTCCAAGCTTGATCGCTTCCATAACCATAGCTTCCTGCCCCATTGCAGAACACATTACTACCTTTGCGTCAGCATCATAAGCCTTGATTTGGCGCAATGCTTCAATTCCGTTCAAGTTTGGCATGGTGATGTCCATTATTACAAGATCAGGTTTAATATCCATATAAAGCTCAACGGCACGCTGACCATCTTCACCCTCGATAAACTCGGTATAACCGGCTTTGGAAAGGTGTGTTTGAACCATCTTTCTCATAAATCCTGCATCATCAACGACCAATATTTTGTACATTAGTTGCTTCCCCCTAACTATGAATGTTTACTTCTTTGCATCCAGTGAGTCTAATAATTCTTTTGTTCCGACAATTTCTGTTATGCGCACTCCGAAGTTGTCGCCGACAACAACGACATCTCCATATGCAAGGAGCTGTCCGTTTACTACGATTTCAGCCGGAGCGCCGGTTTGCTTATCAAGTTCGATAACAGACCCCTGCCCAAAATCAAGAACATCTTTTATTCTTTGCTTTGTCCGCCCAACAATAACGGAAACCTCAAGTTGGACTCCCATAAGCATATTGATATTCGACGGATATGGCGAAGAATTCGTCTTTCCGCTTCCCGCAAATTCAGGAAAATCAGCTTGCTTAACGTTCACCATTGGCGCCGGATATCGCATATTTGGATGATGCTCTGGATATGGGTTATACTGCGCATAATACTCGCTTCCATATGGTGCCTGCATATATTGCTGCTGTTGATAAGGCTGCTGCGGATATGGATGCTGGTAAGGAGGCATAGAAGCCGCTTGCTGTGGATTTGGAACATTGTATTGATATTGCTCTTGCATAGGCTGCGGGTACGGAGGCGGATATGGCGCGGATCCCGTTTGCTGTGAATTAGGCATCTGCTGGTGATACTGCATAGGCGCAGGCTGAGGCTGGGGTGTTGGCTGCGACATTGGCTGCGGCGCAGGCTGCGGTTGTTGTATCGGCTGCGGCGCAGGCTGTGATTGTTGTGCCGGCTGCGGCGCAGGCTGCGATTGTTGTGTCGGCTGTGGCGCAGGCTGCGATTGTTGTGTCGGCTGTGGCGCAGGCTGAGGTGTCTCCTCTATTTCATTATTCAGTGAACTTACAATTTTTCTCGTAAATTCTAATGGCATAATGCTTGTAAATGTGGTATCCAGCGTTTCTTTTATCGTCATGTTGAAGGAGATTGCCATGACGTCATCATCTTCCGCGCTGTGATCTTCAAGCAGCTCATAGACCTCTATATCAGAATCAATCAATGTTGTCTGCGGAGTTGAAATATTGATTGTTTCCCCAAGGAGCTCGGAAAGAGCTGTCGCAGATGCACCCATCATCTGATTCATGACTTCGCTGGCGGCACTCATGCTCATATCATCGAATTCAAAGCTATCATCCGACTCCGTAAACTCGTTTCCCATGAGAAGATCCAGAATTATTCTCATGTCATTTCGCCGAAGTACGATTAGATTTGATCCGACAAGACCTTGAACATAATTTATCTTGACTACAATAGCCGGCTCCAGTTCTGAACAGTCTATATTTTTCAGCTTGTTCTGTTCAATACTTGGTGTTGTTATTACGACCTGTCTCTCAAGCATTGTGGAAACTGCCGTTGCGGCTGCTCCCATGCTGATGTTCATAATTTCACCAATGGTGTCGATCTCTTCATCAGTTAATCTTTTATCTTCCATATGCACCTGATCTTCCTTAATCTCATTCAGTAGCAAAGTCTTCCGGCCCAACTATTTTCAGAGCCTTTTGAGCATCATGTTCTCCAAGCCTTGCCCTAAAAAATGGAATACCTTCCACTTTAACTGTAATATCCTCGTTTATCCTTTTGTTTAGAGATATCACATCATTGATTTGCAGATGAGATAATTCACCCAGACTCATCATGCAGTCGTCCAGCTGTGCCTCAAGAGTTATTTCGGACTCTTTTATACTGTTTAGTATCCGCTGCCTCTTCACTCTTTCCTTTTCCTCATCCTGCTGTTTGGAAGAGTGATTATACTTCATGGTAAAGCTTGAAATAAGCTCCTCAAGGTTTGCCGTCGGCATACAGATATTAGCAGTCCCCTTGTAATACTCGTCATCGATTTCAAAGGTAATGATTACAACGATATCCTGAGGAGAAAACGCCTGAATAAATCTGCCGTTTGTCTCCACATTTCTCAGCATAGTTTTATTGGCAAAAAAGCTGCTCCAGACATCATGCATATATCCCGTTATGCTCTGCATGACCATTTTTAGGAGGGAAAGCTCTATTTCCGTATAGTCCCTGTCGGGAGCATGGAGTTCTCCGCTTCCTCCCATGAGCCTGTCAATAAGCAGATATCCGAAAGATGTGGAAAGCTCCAGCATCATCGTTGTTTCATCAAAAGGATTTTCTTCTGGGAAAAATGAAATTATTCCGATTAGCGCATTATCGGGAAGCGCGTTATTAAACTCATAGTAGCGCTGCTCCTCGATCTGGCTGATACTGACTTCGCAAGCGCTCCTTAGAATACTGGTGAAATATGAAGACAGGATGCGCGCAAAGTTTTCATAAAGACTGTTCAGAGATTTTAGCTGATCTTTTGTAAATTTTTTTGGAGATGAAAAATCATACTCTTTGATTTTGTCTTCATGCTCAACCGGAACATGAGCCGTTTCCCCAGATCTCATACGGTTCAGTAATTCATCAATTTGGCTTTGTGACAACGCTTCAGCCATGTATGTACTCATCTCCTTTCTATAGATTTGTATAAATTAACTTAATCGTAAGGAGAAACTCCTTCCTGCACCGTACCGGGCTTTGTAGTTTCGGCAGGCGATTTGCTTTCAGCCGGCGGTTTTGTTGCAGGCGGTGTCTGCTTTGCATCAGCACCCTCAGATTTAGCCGAATCGATAGGGGTGCCTCCGCTCATTGTATATAAATCGCTTAATCCCGCATAGGGGTCAAACGATATATCGCTTCCTATCCCAATAACGGCAAGTTCGACACGGCGGTTCTCTATACGTCCTTCCTCTGTATCGTTGTCGGAAATAGGGAGGTTCTTTCCATATCCGAGAAGCAGCATCTTTTTAGGATCAAGGTTTTTCTCTTTATCAAGGTATATTCCGACAATTGCAGCACGCTCGGCAGAGAGCATCCAGTCGGAAACAGGGTAGTCCGGAATATCCCCAACTGTTGCCGTATGCCCGCATATGGCAATTAGTTTGATCATTTCTTCATGTTGCTTCAAACCATCGCCGATAAATGATAAGGTGTCGTAACCGCCGGGACGCATTATATATTTATCCGGTTCAAAAAAAACCGTACTGTCAAAGCGGATATATATCGTGTCTTCATTCTTTTGCAGGCTTATTGTATCATTCATCCCGTTTTTCTGCACATAATCCATAAGCATCTCATAAAGCTGATCCATTGCCTCCGCCACCTGTTGGGGCGTTGGCTCTTTGGCGCCTTCAACAAAATCTGGATTAGTGCCGGAAATAATCTCCTCAATTTTTTCCGGAGGAAGATTTGAAAATGATTTTATAAACGCATTGAACTTTTCTTGGTTTACTGAAGACATACTAAGCAATACGGCGAAAAAAGTCAAAAGCAAAGTGACCATGTCCGCATATGTGTTCAGCCATTCGCTTCCACCGCCGTCATCGCCTCCGCTGTTTTTACGACTCATAATTGCCTCCATCCGCTGTATTTTTTATAGAAAAACAGATTCCGGAAAAATAAGATTAATCCAAACTATTCCTGCTCGGAGCATTTCTGTGTTCTATCTGTAATCAGCCTTTTTTAGATTTAGATTTAGACTTCTTTGGTTTGCTGTCGCCGCCGCCCTCATCTTCTAAAAGACCTGCCTGGCGGTATTCGGGAAGCAGATGTACAAGCTTGTCACGTATAACCTTCGGGTTTTCCCCCGCCTGAATCGACTGTACTCCTTCGCAGATTATGCGCATACAGAGATACTCTTCATCATGCCTTACGCGAAGCTTATTGGAAATAGGAATAAAGAACAGGTTCGCTAAACACGATCCGTAAAAGGTGGTAACAAGCGCAACCGCCATATTCGGACCGACAGACTCGACGTCCTCAAGCACTTTAAGCATATTGATCAATCCGATCAGCGTACCGATCATTCCGAATGCCGGACCGAGCGCCGCACCCTTGTCGTAAAATGCGCGTTCCTGAATGTGCCTTTCCTCGACACTGTCAACCCATGATTCCATCTGAAGTTTGACCTTCTCCGGATCAATAGAGTCAACAATCATTTGAAGGCTGTTTTTTAGAAAGGCGTCCTGAATGGAGTTTGCATCTTCCTCAAGAGCCAGCAGACCGTTGATTCTCGCTTTCTTCGCACATTCAGTGATTATTTCTATGTAATCCTCTGGGACAAAGGCCTGCGGTCTAAAAATGATGCGCATATGCTTTGGAATTCTTGCAAACTGCTCTATAGGGAAACTGAGCATAAGTGTGGCAAGGACACCGCCGACAACGATTGCAACACTGGGACCGTCATAAAAACTCCGGAGATTTGTAAATACTATCTCGTATCCTCCGCCTTTTTCCGCAGGAATCTGGACAAGTATGATACCAAAAACAATAAGTGCAACTCCGAATACGAGTCCGGAAATGGACATCAAATCAATCTTTTTTTTCATAGCCGAACACTATCCTTCTTTCCGGTTAATTAAGGTGGTTCAGGGTTATCAAGCCGTTCGTCGCACGCCGGAACTCGATTACCTTGTTAACTACCTCCACCATCGATTCCTTAACTATGATATAATTTTTACTTGTAAGCTTGATGGTTGTATCCGGATTTTCCTCGATAGTCTCAATGAGATCTGAGTTGAGGATAAAGGGAATGTCATTTAGCTTGGTAAGTTCGATCATGATAGCCTCCAGACGAAACTCATTGCTGCCCGAAGAGCGGCAAAATGAGTGAATTTTTCGGTATAGTACCACTTAACGTCCTATACGGCAATAGATGAATTTGCTTTTTTGTGTAAATAAAGCGTGTTAATCGTTTTCTTTCATCCGTGACGGCGGAATGCTCCGCCGTCGCGGATAACTATACTTATCGCTTGAGGTTTATCAGTTCTTCAAGCATCGCATCGGATACAGTGATTATGCGTGAGTTGGCTTGAAAGCCGCGCTGTGTAGTAATCATATCTGCGAATTCAGCAGAAAGGTCAACATTCGACATTTCGAGAGAACTGCTTACAAGCGCCCCCGTTCCTTTGGAGCCGGGATCACAGAGTATCGGTTTTCCCGAGTTGGCTGATGCAGAATAGTAGTTTGTTCCTTCAAGCTGAAGTCCGGCAGGGTTTGAAAAGTTTGCAAGGGATATTTTTCCTGCCGCTACAGTTCCCTTATCGGGGTGGGATACGGAAATTGTTCCATCGGGACCTATCGCTATGCTTGTCAGCTGATCCAGTGTAATGGGTCCGCC
>JAAYBD010000032.1 GCA_012719035.1 Clostridiales bacterium
AATATATAAAGATACCTATATTTCTGTGCGCTCTCTAATTAGCTTACGGGAGCAGATAGTGATGCAAAAACGGAGAACGCGATTTAGATTGTGAGGTAATGTATGAACGAAACAATAGTAGTAGAGCAGCTTTGCAAAAGCTATAAGCTTTCAAAAAAGCAGCAAAAGCTGGAAAGAACAAAATGCTCTGAAAAAGTCGCTTTGAAAGGACTCTCGTTTACTGCCTTCCGCGGAGAGGTTTTTGGCCTTCTTGGACCTAACGGGGCGGGCAAAACGACAACTTTGCGAATTTTATCAACACTTATTTCCGCTGATGAAGGCATAGCAAAGGTAGATGGTCTTGACGTTGCATCTCAGTCGGCGGAGGTCAGAAAGCGCATCGGTTTTCTGACAAGCGAACTGAAACTCGAGGACTTTTTCACACCGAATTATCTTTTTGATTTTTTTGGAAAGCTCTATGATGTTAAGCCTGAAGTTCTAACGGAGCGAAAAAAGGCACTTTTTGAAAAATTTGGCGTTGACAAATATGCCGAAGTCAAGGTAGGCGAGCTTTCTACCGGAATGAAGCAAAAAGTTTCACTGGTAATGTCAGTAGTTCATGATCCGAACATCATCATTTTCGATGAACCTACTAACGGTCTTGACCTGATTGCCGCCAGAGATGTTACAAACTTTTTGCTCGACCAGAAAGTACAGGGGAAAACGATTTTGCTGTCGACGCATATTTTTGAGCTTGCCGAAAAGCTGTGCGACAGAGTAGGGATAATCATGGACGGAACAATGGTTGCCTGCGATAAACTGTCTGAACTCACCCGTGAAAAACCTTTAGAGGAAGTTTTCTTCGGTTTATATGAACAGAGAGAGCAGGTGTCGATGTGAAAAATAATATATGGACAATAGCTTCTAAAGAGTTTAACCGTTTCTTTCGAGATAAAAGAATGATAATGACTCTCGTGATGCCGGCGATAGTTCTTTACTGCACCTATTCATTCCTTTTGCCTGCTGTCATGTCGTCCATGACTTCGGAAAAAGAACCCGCAACGGTGTATGCAGTCAATCTGCCAGATATTATTAAAAAAGATGTTTCTGCTTTGAACTGTACTTTTATTGAGGGCGGCGACGCCGATATAGAAGATTATCAGCAAAAGCTAAGCGAGGACGAAGATTCTGTGATGATAGTCTTTCCCGCGGGTTTTATCGATGAAGTAAATACCTATGAGGCGGGTTCTGACAAAGCCGCGCCCAACGTAGAGATTTACTACAATTCGGTTTCAACGTCGGCAAGTGCGGTCTATGGAAGAATCGTTGCGATTTTGGACGACTACGAAAGCTCCATGTCAAACAGGTTTGACATAAACCGTGATATAAAATATGACCTCGCATCCGAAGAAGATGTTACCGGAATGCTGTTTTCACAGCTGATGCCAATCCTGCTTATGATGTTTTTGTTTACGGGCTGCATGTCCTTTGCTCCCGATTCAATTGCAGGTGAAAAAGAGCGCGGAACTATCGCAACAATGCTTGTCACGCCGATAAACCGTTATGAAATAGTTGTGGGCAAGATTATAGCTTTTGGTATTATCGCCGTTTTGAGCGGAGGATTTACATTTGCTGCGGTTGCAACGTCAATACCCAATCTTGTAGGAATAGGGGCTTCGGGAATGAGCTTTTCCGGCTATGTCGCCGCGGATTATGTTTTACTTCTCCTGACCATTCTTACTACAGCGCTTTTAATGATTTCGGCTGTTTCGCTTATATCGGCATATGCAAAGACGACCAAGGAAGCCGTATCACTTGTTTCACCCCTTATGATATTGGTAATATTTATATCGATGACAGCTTTTCAGGGAGGAAACGCGGCTGATAATAGCCTTCTGTATTTGATACCTTTCTATAACAGCGTACAAAGCATGGTAGGAGTTTTCTCGTATTCATATTCGGCAGTGGATGTTCTTGTTGGCGCTGCAAGCAATCTGGTTTATTCATTAGTTTTAGTATTTGCAATTACAAAGATGTTCAATAACGAGAGGGTAATGTTCTCAAAATAAAATACCCGCTTAATGAAAGCTAAAAAAACACCACTCGAAAAGAGTGGTGTTTTTTGCTTAAATGTTATTATTTAGCCTCTTTCTTTTCGCCGATGCTGAGAATCAGGTTGAGAATGATGCCGAAGATAGCGGCGCCTGCGATGCAGGGGACATTAAGTCCTAAGAAAGGTATGTTTCCGCCGAAAGCGTACTGTCCGCCGATGCCGATAACCATGGTTGACGCGATAACGGCGATGTTCTTGGAGCTGAACATGTCAACTTTCTTCTCTATCATGATAGCGATACCCTGAGCAGCAATCGCGCCGAAGAGATATATCTCAAGTCCGCCGATAACTGCAAGGGGAATACCATAGATGACCTTTATGAGCGGAGTGAAGAACGAAATGACCATTGCTATAATGGAAGCAACGACAAGTACGGGAATGGAGAATACTTTGGTAATAGCCATTGTGCTTATGTTCTCGCCGTAGTTTGTTCCTGCAGGACCTCCGACAAAGCCTGAAATCATATCACATATACCGTCTCCGATAAGGTTTTTATCAAGTTTATCGGCAAGGTCGTATTTCTTCTTGCCCTTTTTAGCGGCAACATCGTTAACATAGATGTCGAGCTGATAAATATGCGCAGTTGATTCGGGAATAGTTGCTATTGCTATGGGCATGATTGCAGCCACAGCTGCCAGTGAAGCCTTAGGCAGTGAGAAAGCGGGCAGAGCGAAGATGCTGCCGTCGCCAAGCTTCCAAGTAGAAGCGGCAAGCGCCTCCGCCGGAAGGCTTCTGAACTGACTGTAATCGGAGCCTCCTATCAGATATATAGCGGTTGCAACTGCACATCCGAACAGAGCACCGAGCAGAAGGGGAAGCTGACCAAGGAATCCTTTAAGATATCTTGAGAATATTATTGTGGCAAAAAGTGTGGAGAGTGAAACAGCCCATACCCAGCCGGCGCCGATGGCGCTGGGATCAACGGGAGCAGCATCTGTAAGTGCGTTGCCTGCAAGCGTAAGACCGATGATCATAGCTATAGAACCTGTAATAGAGGGGGGGAGGACCTTCTCAACTGCGTTCCGGCCGGAAAACTTAACGAGCAGACCGGCTGCAATCGACACAAAGCCGGACATGATTATGCCAAACTGCGCGATTTGGATGGCTTCCGTCGGAAGGATTCCGTTGACCTTTGCAAAACCCTGCGCCGTGACAAGACCAGAGATTGCAGATAGGTAAGCGAAGCTGGAGCCGTAGTAAAGCGGGATTTGTTTGCCGGTGATCAGAATGAAGAACAAGGTTGCAAGACCGCTGGCAAAAATGGTGGTGGACACCTGAAATCCTGTGATAAGCGCTACAGTGATCGTTGCGGGGAACATAACGATGACCTGCTGCAGAGCATAGAGCAACAGCTTTCCGGTGGACGGCTTCTCATCAGGTAAATAACCGATGATTTCTTTTTCTTTCTTCATTTAATTTCTCCTCTATAATTATTTTTCGTTTATGGTGACGTTAGTATGCCCATCCTGCTCTGCAAGGTGGACAGATATTATTTCGTTAAGGGAGGACGGAATGTTTTTGCCGACGAAAGTCGCCTTGATGGGAAGCTCACAATGCCCTCTGTCAATCAGGACGGCAAGCTGTATTCTTGAAGGACGTCCTATTGCCATAACGGCGTCAAGTGCGGCGCGGGCTGTTCTGCCCGTAAAAATAACGTCATCCACAAGAACGACGGTTTTTCCTTCAACGGAAAATGGAATCTTGGTTTCGCTGACAACGGGGTCTTTCGCTATCGTTGTCAAATCGTCCCGGTAAAGTGTGATATCCAGTTCTCCGACATTAATATCAGTATTGTCGATCATTTTGATATTCTGCGCTATTCTGTACGCAAGAGGTATACCGCGGGTCTTTATGCCAATAAGACAAAGATTTTCGGTGCCATGATTTTTCTCGATTATTTCGTGAGAAATCCTGACAAGTACACGCCTTATATCCTCTTCATTCATAATCTGAGCTTTAAATT
>JAAYBD010000033.1 GCA_012719035.1 Clostridiales bacterium
GATTGCCGATAGAACTGCACATTCTTTAAGCAAGAGTGCGGAAGGAACCCTGTCTGTTATCTCCTTTATCGACCGCATTGCAAAGGCTTCTCAGGATCAGGCTACAGCTATTGCACAGATAAATCAAGGCGTGGATCAAGTTTCGTCTGTTGTGCAAATTAATGCTGCAACTGCCGAGGAAAGTGCTGCCGCAAGTGAAGAACTGTCGGGACAGTCCAGCGTTTTAAGGGAACTGATTTCTAATTTCAATCTCAGGGGAACAGCTTCTGCGGATACATATCTTTAATCCTAATGGATCCGTTCGGGCTTTCATCCAGACGCCTTCTTATGCTGGAAGCCGTATACGACGGGCAAGTTCCTATCGGGGCGCAATTCCCTGACACCGTTTAAAAAAGCTGTATGCTGCGCTTTGGCGCTGCATACATCAGCTCATTTTTCGGAAAGTTAAGGCACCTTAAACAATTTATAGCTTTGCCCTCTTAATTGTATCAAAAACCGGTACTCGGGGCATCTAAACAGCCATAGCCAATCCGTTCAAGTTTAAGCAGCTTGTTCAGATTGGCTATGGTTTTCTATAGCCCCCGCAGGTCAGAATTTTTCAGGCGCCAATCGCAAAGCTGTATATTTTATCGTATTTCATCCCGACACAAATATCAACGCTTGCTTTGGAATTGTTGTACACTGCGCTCCATTGAGTATTGTAAAGGATACCCGACTTTTTATCGAGGATATCGACCATTTTTACGGATTCAAGCAAGCCCATTGCATCTTTAGAGCTTAATATCCCATTTCGCTTTTCCAATGTTTCCATAAGGATTTTATAACGGTCCTGACCATCTCCAAATTCATACATTTCACCCGGTGTCAGATAAAAATTGGTACACGCCTGATAATTGTTTTCTCCTCTCAGCACCTGCATTTCATTGTCAACATACTCAATAATAACGCTTTTCCCCTCAGCGTCTGCAATCTGGTAATGGTAGCATGCATTACCGGAATCATGCATGTCATAGTTTTTAAGTAATTCCACCGCCTCGTCTACCGTAGATGCTTTGTCCAGAAGCAATCGTATCGCCGTTGTACTCGTTATATCGATTTTATCCGTTTTCTGATTTGTAGGTTCGTCCGGCAGCAGCAGAATACCTACTGACAATCCCTTTTCATTGATGCCGTCAAGCGGGGCATAAGGAGCGGCAAGCGCTGCCATACGGTTTATAAAGCCGTCCGGCATATAGTCATCCTTATATCCCAAAAATGCCAGATTGACCATGGAAATGCTTTCATAGCCATCGTCCGGTTTTGTACGCACGAGTATGCCCGGAGAATAGTCCATATCAAAATTTCTTCCAAAAACAAAGTCACCGTCCGGCGTGACCGCGTTAAAAGTGCTGCAGCCTAATTCCGTTTCGGTGATTTCTACCGGAAAACCTCTCATAAGTTTTCCCATTACAAACCGGATCAGTTCCGTATCATTGCTGGCCCCTGTTTCCAAAAAGTCGTCAAAACCATAATCGCAGGAATATTCCATAGTATAAAAGCCATATTCGTCGATCCTTTGAATGTTTTTAAGCGTTTTGATTTCGCCGCGGAATACCACTATTGCCGTTGCGGCTGCTAAAAGCAGAACAGCAACGATAATCAAAAGAATGTTTCGGATGGCGGTCTTTTTTTGTATAGATTTCTGCATAAGATATACCTCCAACTTTTTATTGGCTTCGGATGCGCCAATTGAACTCATGTTGACCAACGTAATATCCATAGAATCAAAACTGAATATGACACCGCAGCAACAGCGTTTGCGCTTTCCGGTTCCGCCGCAATTCCGGAAAATCGGATATCCGCAGGAATGATATAATCCTAAAGCAAATTTCCGAAATACTTCATAAGATACTTTTGAAATTGGATTTTTGAGCAGACAAATAGCCCCTTGGAGCCCCATATACAAATTTGCAGAGACTGAAACGGAACATCATTTCATAGGTAAATTCCCCCTCCCTTTCTACACTTACCCTCCTTAGTAAAAATATGGGGTTTTTTTATAAATTTTTATGAAGTAAAATGGAAACACTCCCCATAATTAGCATATTTACTTCATTGCAATTTATATGACTTAATGATAGTTTTAAAGGGCAGTCAAAAAGGGGGGAATTTATATGAAATTATTTAAAATGATAACTAATTTTGTTTTAGCTGCTGCAATTACACTTGCATTGATACCGGCAGCATTTGCTGCTTCCAGCAACACAAATGTTACATTAAAAGCAGGACCGTTTACCATCAGTCCTATTACGGTCGGCAACTTTGGTCAGATAATACTTAACGGTCAGGATCAAACAGCTCAGGCATCAATCAGCAACTTCACTGTTACCGATGCACGGGGCAATTCAAAAGGATGGTCGGTACAGATTTCAGCAACACGTTTTGCAAGCGGAAAAAATCTGCTGCACGATGGCGCGCTGACAATATCCGGAACCACAGGTGCTGCCGTAGGTCACTCTGACAGCTTTGAAAAGAGCTACATATTCAATCCGACCAAAATTACCACCGTACCAAGTAAGTATATAGTTGTTCCAAACTCCAAAGGAAAAGGCACATTTAACTTCAGCGGAGGTATATTGACGCTTGATATATGGCCGAATGAAGTTCTCGAAGGAACTTACACCTCCACTGTTACAATCGATGTCGTAGCAAATATCAATTAAATCCAAGAAAAACGAATAAATACAACATACTGGACAAACGCTAAAAGTCCAGTATGTTTTTTTATCGGAGGATAGCTATGAAGAAGTTAGGAGTGCTTTTTGCCGCGGTCGCAGCTTCAATTATTTTATTTTCTTATGCCAGTATGGCAAGAGGAGAAAATACGGCTATTCCGTTTTCGTTGAGCCTTATCTATCCGCAGAATCAGATAGAGGCGGATGCCGGTTATTTCTATATTGATTTAGATTCCAATGAAACTCAGGAGCTGTCCATAGAAGTCCGAAACATCACTTCAAATGATATTTCAATAGACATTGAAACCGCCGACTGCTACACCTCGCCAAGGGGCGGTCTTATCTATATAAGCAACAACAAAAGCAAAGACATCGGCTACACAGACGACAATTATATGATGGCTAAGAACATTGTCCCCTTGGAAGCCCGCATAACATTAAAGCCTAATGAAAGCCGCACCGTCAGATTTAATGTCACCGCTCCTGAAATCGAAGAAGGAGAGCTTATCGGCGCTATACGGTTTTTAGATGCATCGTTAAAATCGGAAACTAATGAAAACGAGGGCGGCGAGTCAAATTTACAGATAAATATTAAAAGCGCTATGACTATCCCCGTTCGGGTTCGCCTTCCAAAAGAGCCCGGCGTGATCAGCCCTGCTATTGTTCTTGGTGATGTCGGCATCAACACCGATGAAGGCAAAGTAATATTTTCATTGTCAAACAACCTGCCGATTATAAACAGGCTGGCAAAGATAAGCTATAATGTGGCAGACCGTTCAGGCAATGTACTTTTTGAAAGCGATTTTGACTTGGATAAAATGGCGCCCAAAACCAGTGTCAATATCCCCGTTGAATGGAAGGACACGAAAATCACTGCGGGTAAGTACACCATAAATGTAAATTATCAAATCAGCGCCACGCAAACGAAAACCGAGAGCCGAGAAATAACTCTCGATAAAAAAGATGCCGGTGAAATCATTCCCGAAACGCAGCTTCCCGGGCCCGCAGAAACAAACCAAGGATTCAGCATCCTTTATTACGGCATCTTTATCTTTTTGATTGCTGTGATAATCGTTTTAATCGTAATGCTTTTCAAGAAAAGAAAAAATCCTTAATTGTCCCCCTCTGTTTTAGGCTCGCGATCACTGATGGAAATAACCAAAGCTTCATCTTCGATATAGTCGTTTTCTCCTTCCTGCTGAGCCTTTATAAGGATTTCAACTGCATCCGCGACCTTTGCGGCAAGCTGAAAATACATTTTTTCATAGTCTGGCACAAAAATACTCTCCTTTATAATTAGTGTTATGTCACTAATTATAACACATATAGCATTCCAGTGCTATATCACTAACAAAATTTCTTTTTCTTAGATATGCTTCGATTAGTGATAAAACACTGGGGGGGTGTATATATGGATACAAGGCAGGCAGTAGTTGAGAGAATTGTTGAACTTTGCAACAACCGAAACATAACGCCAAACGCTTTAAGCTATCGTGCAGGAGTGCCGCAGTCGACAATAAAAAGCATCTTAAATAATGAAAGCCTAAATCCCGGCATCGTCACGATCAAAAAATTGTGCGACGGCTTGGAGATTACATTATCGGACTTTTTCGATACAGATACTTTCCGTAATCTGGAACAGGAAATCAAATAACCCGTTTAATTTCAACAATAATGCGGCTCATCATAAAGATGAGCCGCATTTCTTTTGCCGTTAGATTATTGCATAACAACCGTTTCAAAGTATTCCTTTATCTGAGCCTTTATTTCATCGCTGCTTTTATAACGTCCGTCGATAGCGTCAAGATCGATAAACAGTGTCGGCAGTCCGTATTTCTCCTGAACCATGTCAGATACCATCTTTGCGGATGCCCATGTATGCTTGCAGCCGACGTGACCGAGGAACATGGATACATTTGCATCGTATTGCTCAAATATCTCATCTACCATCTTTATGTGGTGCTCAGATGGTCCGGAAGCTCCGTGGATCATCGGATTGTTCTGTATTTTCTTTCCCATGACCTTCAGGCAGTCGCGCCTGTCATCCATATGCTCATATATGATATCACCTTGGAAACCAAATGCATCCATAACGGCAACGGCATTATATTCTTTCTGCATCCAATCCATAATGCCGGCATTTCCCCATATCATGTTCTGGAGCATTGCAATTCTATATTTTTCATCGGGACAGGCGCCCATACCAAGGTCAATCATCATCTGCCCGACCTCAAGTTCGCTCTCATAAAGGTCACCCATAATGGGGTAGCAAGCGGCAGCATTCGTAGTTCCGTTAAGAACGAGCAGGCGCCCGGGCAGCGGGCAGGGTTTATGCTTGCGCAGGTCCGCGCATTTCCTTTGAAGTTCAAAGTTGCGGTTTGCGTTTTCCATATAATATTTAAGCTTATCCCAATCAAGCTTGTTCCCTGTATGTTCTTCCATGAAAGCTATAAAATCTTCTATTTGGTCAGCAAGATATTCTGCTCCCCTCTCATCCCTGCGGAACGGAGTATCGAAGCTGAAAGTGGGAACACCTATAATCTTTTCCAACGCCGGATATGCAATTCGGGAGCTGTCGCAGGGAACAGAGTTATAAACAAATATGTCGGGCTTTATTCCGTATGCTCCGCAGAGCCATGCGCCAAGCTCTGTCTTGTCAAGTCCGCACATGGATGGAGCAACATATTTTTCAGCCTCGTCTATGTACTTTGCCGTCAATGCCGGATTTGTGGAAAGGCGGAAAGGAATTGTATCCATATAGAAGCCTACGCAGTCAAATGCGGCTATAATTTCGGTCGGCACGGAACCGCCGTAGAAGACAAGCTTTTTCCCGTTTTTATGAGCGTCGCGGTAACCGTCCCACATGAACTTCTGGATTTCCATTGTCCAAAGCATCTCGGGGTTTCTCTCCTTCATACGCTCGATTGAACCGTCTATTTTCGTACAGGCAAATTCAACTATGGTCATTTCGCCTTTTAATACGAGTTCTTCAAGATTTTTAACGTCAGCCATCCTTTAGTCCTCCTTCTCTATCATTTCAATGAATGCTTCGGCACGTACTGCAAGCTGTCCAGCATTTGCCATCTGCTCCTCACGCTCTACGGTCAGCAGAGGTATCCCCTGATTTTTGAGCTTCTGCTCAAGAAGAACGTTTTCACCGCCCCAAACTTCGCAGTTCTGCATTCTCTGATAGATCACGCCGTCCACATTGTATTCCCTGACTGACTTTATGATAAAGTCGTGCATTTCTTCGTGCTTATCCATCATCCTTGGACAGACGAGGCGGGACAGATAGTAATCTGCAATAGAACCAAGGACATCCTTATCGTCCACCACCAAGGGTTCTCCAAAACCTCTGTTGCCGAAGCAGAGCGCATCCGCTACAACGATGCCGCCTTTTTCTTCAATAACTTCGAGATATTCGGGATTGTCCAGTGCCGAACCGATAACCATAATACGCGCGCGGGCATCTGTGATTGGAGTGCGGTTCTTCGCGTCCGCAAGGAAGGCTTTGAGAAGTTCTATGTACTCATCTATGGGCATATTAGTCGCCGCAAGGGTTATTCTGAGAGTGTCAGCACCGCTTATTACGGGATTTTTCTCCTTGCGGAGCTCATATAGCTGACTGACAAGGGCGCGCGCCTCGTTATACTTTGCGGCAGCTTCCTTCAGCTTCTCGTCCGTTATCTTGCTGCCGGTAAATTTCTCAAGTTCGTCAACAAGATCCGCAAGCTCCGCCTTATAGAAAGGTATCGTTCTGGGGGAACGCTTTCTCGGAGCACCTATCTGCCTAATGAACTGACCTTTCTTTTCCCGCTCGTTGATATATGCCGCGTTGTCAAAAACACGCGCAGCCATCAAACAGCCGTCGGACGTAACAAAGCCGTCAAGCTCATACGTTCCGTCCAGCCAATACTGCAGCATCGCTTTTGCAAAACTGCAGCTAAAGCTTGACATCCACGTTTCAGCTTCGCTGCTGTCAACACAGCCGGTAGCCCTCATGCGGATGGGCAGCACATCCGCCGCATAGAAGATTTCCTCCGGTACATGACAGCAAATGACTCCAAGCACTTTCTTGCCTTTGGACCTCCACTCCTTCGCCGCCTCGCTTGAAATGTCTGACTCAAACAATTTTTGATGATTCATTTCTTTCCTCCTACCTTTTTTTCATTGTCCGTTACGGAATTACGAAGCCCTTTCTCAGCTCTGAGGACAAGGTTTCTTCTAAAGCTGCTTACATTATAATTTCATTTATAATTTCGGTCAATATTATGTTATCATATTTTGCGACTATTAGTTATATATTTCTGCATTTTTAGTTATAATAAATCATTTTGCAAAACTTTGCTATCTCACCCTATTAAAAAGCATACCGCGATCGTTTATATTTTGTTTATATTCTCCATATAACTGTAAGCGAAATTAATATATAATAAGAACAATTATTCGCAAAAATAAATGATTATTTTATGCTCCGGAGGGCTTTATGGAAATCAGAGACTTGCGGTTTTTTTGTCTTGCAGCTGAGCTGGAACACGTTTCAAACGCAGCCGATAAGTTAGGTGTAACTCAGCCGTACCTTTCAAAGATTATAAGACAGCTTGAGAAAGAGGTAGGAACACCGCTTTTCGATAACCTTGGCAGAAGAATAAAGCTGAATCAATTCGGCGAGCTTTTATATCCGCGGGCTAAGAAAATATTAAATGATATCGACGCCTTATACGCAGATATAGACCATGCCCTTGACCAGCATGAACGAACAATCACTATCCTGTCCGATGCAGAGGCATACTCCTCCGATATCGTTCTCGGTTATAAAAAGGCTCATCCGGACTGTGCGCTCTCTTTCACTTTTAAAGCAAGAAAAGAAATCACCGAATCGCTGATTATAGGAACAACTGATTTTGCGCTGACTACTCCGCCGATTGACAGCGATCCGTCTAAAGGCATAGTTACGGACATAGTCTTGTGTGAACGCGCCTGCGCGCTTCTTCCTCCGGGTCACCGCCTTTTGGGACGGGAAAGCGTCAGCCTTGAGGATTTAAAGGGCGAGCCGCTGGTCACGTCACCCAGAGGTGCCGGAATGCGCAGCAACATCGATATGATTTTCAGCCTATATGATTTTCACGCACCCATCGTCTGCGAAACCAATAATGTCGATTTGCAGATAAGAGCGGTTTCCAGCGGAATGGGCTATGCGTGGATGCCTCGCATGCTGATGCGCCGCGACCCCGAGCTCAGCAAATTTTCAGTTGACTTGGACACGCCTGAGGCAACGGGCTATGTCGGCTTGAGCTATAACATAAATGCAAACAAAAAATCCAAGGGGGATGATTTCAGAGAATTTATTAAGGATTATTTCAGCACACTCAGCAAATCCTTTTCCTGAAAACTCCCCTTTTCATGCGGCAGATCACAGAGATATAGGCATAATAAAACACCACTGAAAATCAGTGGTGTTCTTTTTAATATATTATATAGACAAATACATCATTTAAAAATGCCGTACGAAAATTTCGGAATCCAGCAATTCTTCCACGCTGTCAATGCCAAGCCTGTGAAGCAGTTCGATAACATAAGGATTTTCGAGCGGTGTCGGATAGGGGGACATTTCTCCGTAAATCTCGACAAGCCGGCTCCCCTCCTCCACACCGGTAACCGATCTCGGACCTCCTACGCACCCGCCTTTGCAGCCCATGCCCTCATAGAAATTTGCCTCCTGCTTTCCTGCAAGCAAATCATTCATCATAGCCTTGCATGCGGGAACACCGTCGGCTTGTTTCGTCCGTACAGTAATCGGTCTGTTGGGGTTAAGGCGGTTTACCGTTTTTTTGACCGCCTCGCTCACGCCTCCGGTTTTGGCATAAATCCTCCCAGCCTTTGATGAATGGTCTTTTTCACTTTCTTCCATGTCCGCAGGTTTGATGCCCAGTGCATCGAAAATATCCTGAACTTCACGAAAGGTCAGAACATAGTCCACAGCCCCTGCAAGATCGCTTTCCCTTGCCTCCGCCTTTTTCGCAAGGCATGGTCCGATAAACACTGTTAAGGCATCGGGATGGAGCAGCTTCACCGTTCTGGCACAGGCTATCATTGGAGATACGGAACCGGGCACATGGGGCATCAGTTCGTTATATACTTTTCTTATCATTGCTATCCACATTGGACAGCAGCAGCTTGTAAGCTGAAAATCCGCTTCGGTTCGGATGTTTTTATCAAATTCAAGCGCTTCTTTTAGTGTCAGTATATCAGCAAACAGTGCAACCTCCAGCATACCGTCAAAGCCTATTCTTTTCAGCGCCGTCCTCAGTTTTCCCGGTGTAACATCACTGCTGAACTGACCCAAAAACGCCGGAGCAATCAGCGCATATGCGGGTCCCTCTGATAAGCGCACCGCTTTCAGAGCGGGAATGATATCCGTACTCGCATTCAGTTTTTTGCTGTCGCATCCGTTAATACATTCAGAGCACCCCATACACAGCTTAGGATTAATGGATATGCCGCCCTTATCCGATTCGCTTATCGCGTCAAACGGGCACCTGCTTATACATTCTCTTGTTTTGCCTTCCGGACAATCGCATATTTCTGTCATAAGCACAAGGGGATGCTTTTGGGGATTGAGAAGGCAGTCCAGATGATAAGGGTTATGACCTGAACCCCGAAAACTAAACCAATAGGAATGTTAGTCACGATATGCTATAATTTTTGAAAGGGACGTGATTAACATGAAAACGAGATTCACAGAAGAGCAAATTATCAAGATTTTGAAAGA
>JAAYBD010000034.1 GCA_012719035.1 Clostridiales bacterium
GCAAAACGGCTACATAGAGAGTTTTAACGGAAGACTAAGGGATGAGTGTTTAAATCAAAACTGGTTTTCCAATCTATACGAAGCGAGAGATATTATTGAACAGTGGCGGATGGAGTACAATCATCTTCGTCCCCATTCGTCGCTCGGCAACCTTACCCCAGAGGAGTATGCAGCAAAGCTGGCTGGTGGTTACTAACATTTCACCTGGTCGAACTTTGGGGGCAGGTCACCGCCACTGTCGCTCCTGCGCCTAGAATTACTGTATGAGCCCTCATATAATCCTCCAAAATTTATTAATCACGATGATTTCTACAACTTGTTGCTAATTACAAACACAATGAGAATATTAAAACTTTGATTTAAGATTAGATTACATAAATGACATAAATCTTTATCAAGATTTGAATTGAAATGCATCAATATAACCATGTGCTAAATCTGATATACTTCTAAACGACTTTGAGGTAGTTGAAGACAAACTATCATTAATCTGTTTGCGGTATGATTTAATGAGTTGAATTTCAAAAAGCGGGTCTAAGCATTCTGCTTTTAAGTGAAAAGTGAATCCGGCGAAATTCACAGGCATATCTCTTTCTATAAACCGAATGGATGGATAAATATTATCAATCTCTTTACATCCCAAGTAAATATCTTTTAGGCTTTTAGCCTCACCGATACTTTCATATAAAGCATATTAAATCTACGCATACAAGCAATATTGAAAAAGCCGTTAATTCCCCCCAATCTAACCTTATGTATGGCTCGTAATCCTCGTACAACATATTTTCATTCCAAAAACTTGTATATATATTTGATAGCTGCATGGCTATACTCTCATCATCACTATTCTGTAATTTTCCATTAGCAATTTGCAATGTATAACTCAGTGCTTTTCTGATGCTGTAATCCTCAATATATTTAAAATTTTTCTTGGGAAGCTTTTTGACATCGAACTTAATGTCATTCCCTAACATCTGCATCGTAGCCTTTTTAGAATGCAATAAAGGAAAAATATCACACAACATAGAGTATTGCATACCTCGTATAACCATATTAAAAGCAAATGCATACATCTTTCTATTAAATCGATAATCAAAGGCAGATTCTTCTTTTAGTTTCAAGTGTGCAATATGAGTGTTATAACTAAGTGAAAATAAATAATGCTTTTCAAACGGAGTAAACAATATTTTTTGATCTATTAAGATATCTATATAGGCTAAATTGCAATGATAAATATAACTATTGCGCGGAACTTTTTCATCGAGCATATCATAAAGCCAAGAATCGATTCTCTTTTCTATATTATCTGTTATATCATCCATTATATAAACACCCCTTAAATTGCTATCTTTATCTATAATCTTAATTATAAATGAACATCATAGCTTTTATCTACCATCCTTAGGTTTCACCGCGTTCTTAGGTATTGCCAAAGTAACTTCAACCCCCATAGCGCCCAGTATCTTTCCCACTGTATATATTATATATATCTGCAACGAGTAAAGCAATTAACTTCGTGCAAATTATGCAAACATTTACAACAACATGCTGAAATCTATTAAAAAATAGCAGAATTTTTGCTTAGAAACAGATTCCATTTATATTCATCTCTTTGTTCTTGATATTTCCTTTTAAGTTCTGTACAGCCTTGAACACCTCTTGACTAATAATCGCTTGGTGAGAATTCTCAATGATAATCGGTTGATGTACTCCATCGCTCCTTGCCAGTGACAGTCTTGATACCGTGATCTTCAAGATGTTTCTTGATCTTGCGGCAACCGTAACCTTGTAGAAACAAATTATAAATAAGCCGTACAATATTGGCTTCCTCTTCAATAATTACAAGGTTTCCATTGTCATCTCTGTTATAGCCAAGAAACTGTGCGTGGTTTAATTTTATATGTCCGTGGCGACTGCTTTCCCGGATACCCCATTTGATAGCTTCACTTTTCTGTCTACTTTCTTCCTGATAAGTCGCAGCTGCCATAGTAATATACTTCTTCACCCGAGGGTCATTAGACCAAATGTCCTCAGTTTCAAAGTAGACAACTACATTTAATTTTGATAACTCATCAAGCATAAGCAGGACATCCAGCGTATTACGCCCAAAACGGCTAAGAGATTTCATCAAAATCAAATCTACTTTTCCAATTCTGCAATCATTCATTAATCGCTGAACTTCATTTCTATTATCTATTCTTGTACCTGATTCCTGTTCGGCGTAAATACCTGCGAAATCCCAATCTGGATTATCACAGATTTTCTTCGTATAGTAGGCTACTTGTGATTTTAAACTTTGCCTTTGCTCTTCATGCTCTGTGCTGACACGGCAATATGCAGCAATCTTTAACTTTTTATCTGTCTGATTATTTTTTGCAGGAATAGTTATAATCTGTTTACTCATTTCAAAACCTCCTTAACGCAAAAATGCAGCACCCTCTTGGGTACTGCAACCTTCAATTACTATTTTAGATATGAAAAAGCTACATTTCCATTGGGTCATTACCAACAAAAATGTAGCTTATAACTTGGTATGCCCGACAGGATTCGAACCTGCGACCTTCAGAGTCGGAGTCTGACACGCTATCCAACTGCGCCACGGGCACATATTAATTTGTATCGTGTGGTATTATAGCAAAAAGAAGCTTAAAAGTAAAGTAAATAGTGTCTTTTACTGTTATGGTCATTACGAGACAGTCCTGCCGGTTATCAGCGGGACTGTCTCGTTTTTAATTTATACTGCAATCAGAACTTAATATCGTCTGCCGTAAGGAGTGTGAAACCCTTTGCCGTAAGGCAGCCGAGCGCTTTCTCCTGATCATCGCACTTGAGAATGATAGTAGCCCCGCCGTTTATCGGGGAGACAAAGCCATAGCTGTATTCGACCATTATATCGCTGTCTGACAAAGCCGTCAGAGCAGCGTGCAGAGCGCCGGGAGTGTCATCAACAGCGAGGGCTACAACATCGCTTTCGATAACAGTCATATTATTATTGCGCAGTGCGTTCAGTGCGTCCTTGCGCTTATCGACTATAAGACGCACAATGCCGAATTCGGCGGTATCGGCAATGGATATTGCCCGGATGTTGACTCCCGCTTCGAGAAGCGCGCTTGTAATGTCCCTTACCGCCCCGCGGCGGTTTTCGACAAATACCGAAATCTGTTTTAACAACATAGCCTCTCCCCCTTAAAAATTGACTTGCGTGCGCTTATCGATAACACGCTTTGCCTTGCCCTCAAACCGCTCAATGCTCTTCGGCTCAACAAGCCTGACCTTTGCCGCAATCCCCAGAACGGAGTGTATCGCGTCTGTCACTTTCCGTGAAATCGCTTCGAGCTTTCTGACCTCATCTGTAAAGGTTTCCTCTGTCAGCTCGACAAGAACAGTCAGTTTATCAAGATTGCCCTCTCTTTCAACGATCATCTGGAAGAATGGAGCAATTCCCTCCATCTCCATGAGCACAGACTCTATCTGGGACGGGAACACATTTACTCCGCGGATAATGAGCATGTCATCGGTACGCCCTGCCGGCTTAATCATGCGGACAAAAGTACGTCCGCACTCGCACTCGCCTTTCATCCTCATGCCGACATCACGTGTGCGGTAACGTATAATCGGGAGTGCTTCCTTTGTCATGCAGGTAAATACGATTTCGCCCTCCGTACCGTCCGGAACCTGCTCGCCTGTTTCGGGGTCGATTATCTCAAGGAAGAAATGATCCTCGTTGACATGCAGTCCGTTCTGGCATTCACATTCATAGGCAACACCCGGACCAATGACCTCGGAAAGCCCGTAAATATCATATGCTTTGAGGTTCAATCGCCTTTCAATCTCCCTGCGCATATTCTCCGTCCATGGCTCTGCACCGAAAAAACCCGCTTTCAAGCTAAGATCGTTAACGGAAATGCCATTCTGATCCATGAATTCCGCTATCGTAAGCGCGTATGAGGGTGTAGCAAGCAGGAAAGTCGGTTTAAAATCCTGCATGATGGTAACCTGACGCCGAGTATTGCCTGTTGATGCCGGTATGGTGGCACAGCCTATTGTTTCGGAACCGAGTCCTCCGCCAAGTCCTCCTGTAAACAGACCGTAGCCATAGCTTATGTGCCCGATATCGGCTCTGGTCACACCACCAGCTCCGAGCGTTCTCGCCATAACTTCGCCCCAAAGCTTCATGTCGTTTGCGGTATAACCTACAACGGTTTGTTTTCCTGTCGTACCGGAAGAAGCATGTACCCTGACGACTTCCTCCATAGGAACAGCAAACAGCCCGAACGGATAATTGTCACGCAGATCCTGTTTATAAGTGAAAGGAAGCTTAGTAATATCATCTATCGACCGTATATCCTCCGGACGAAGTCCTATATCGTCAAATCGTGCACGGTACATCGGAACATTTTCATATACTCTCTTGACCATTGTACAGAGTCTTTCGCCCTGTAGTCTGCGCAAATCTTCGCGCGGCATGGTTTCCGCCGCTTCGTTATAATAGTGATACGACAATTTAATACCCTCTTCTGTTGTAAAATTTTTATATCTATTTCTTTTAAAATAAAGGCTCAGAATATATTGGTCTTTCAGTAGATTACAAAAACTTTCAGCCAATATTCGGTATCCATACGGCTTTTCAAATCGGCAATGCCGTCAGCGGCTCCCTCGTATTATTGTTATATTATCACTGCCGGACGCACGTTTCAACAATTTAAACTGAAAAATCGGAGTTTCCGCCATATTTTACACCCTATCGCAAAGCCAGCGAATTGCCTCAAGATATCCTTCAAAGCCCTTGCCGCATATTGTTTTTACACAGGCGTTTCTTATATACGACACCTTACGGAAGTCCTCTCTTTCATCGGGATTTGAAATGTGGACCTCTACAGTAGGTATACCTACAGACTTAACTGCGTCCAGAAGCGCAATGCTCGTATGGGTATAGGCAGCGGGGTTTATCACTATGCCGTCTGCCCTACCGTATGCGCTCTGTATTTTATCTATCAAGGCTCCCTCATGGTTACTCTGAAAAAATTCGACCTCAATATCCAATTTATCGGTTTCTTCCTTTATAAGATTTAAAAGGTCGCTGTAGCTTCCTTTTCCGTATATTTCGGGTTCCCGTTTGCCAAGCATATTGATATTCGGTCCGTTAATCACCAATATTTTCATTGTATTCCTCCAGAATTTTTGCAGCTATTTCTTCAAGTGTCACATCATTTCTGATATCCGAATCTGCAAAGCGACAATACAGGGGTTCCCGTTCTTTTTGAAGCTGTATGAGCGTTTCCATATTTTTTGAGAGCGGTCTGCCATCTGTTTCAAGCATGCTTATCTCTCTGCGAAGATAGTATATCCTACCGTTTTGGTGAAGTGAAGCATAATTTCTGATGTCTTTTACTACACCGCCGCCGGTGGCGATAACAACTCCCAACTGCTTCCCCGCTTTCGCAGTCTCCTCGCGCTCGATTTCGCGAAAAGCCGGTTCACCGTCCTGCTCAAAAATTTCGGGTATGGTTTTTCCTGCGGTTTTAGCGATTTCCGTATCTATGCTTATGAGTTTACGCCCTGTTTTCTGCGCTATCAGCTCTGCTACAGAGCTTTTCCCGCTTCCCGGCATACCTATAATAATTATGTTTCCGGTTTCTTTCCTAAGTTCGCGGATAACTCTTTCGACCTCACTGTCGGGAATGACCGTATTCAGGAAAAGCTCCTCCGCGCGTTTAGCCTGATATACGAGCATAGGAAGACCGTCAATACAAGGTATCCCCCTCTTTTCCGCCTGCATAATAAGCGCCGTCCGGCGCGGATTATAGATAACATCTATTACACCTTTGCAGTTTGGAAATTCATCGAGATTTATGATAGAGTTCAGATTGTTCGGATACATGCCGACAGGTGTAGTGTTCACAATAATGTCCGTATCCGCATAAGCACCCAAATCACCGTATGTAGTATTCCCTGTACGGGACACCACATTGACCCGTCTTGCACCGAGCTTTACCGATGCCGCCTGTACAGTAAGAGAGGTTCCGCCGCTTCCGCATATGAGAACGCTCCTGTCTCTGAAATCTATCCCCGCAGTCTGCGCCGCGTAAATAAAACCGTCGATGTCCGTATTATAGGCGCACAGGCGTCCGTCATCCGTTCTGACAATCGTATTTACACTGCCGATTTGCAGAGCCTCGTCACTTATTTTGTCGCAAAGCCCCATTACGTCACACTTATATGGAATCGTAACATTCAAGCCTTTATAATGGCAGTCTCGGAGAATGCTTTCAAGGTTCTCTTTTTTGGTTTCGATAAGCCCGTAATCCGTAAGACCGAGCCTTTTGTGTATAGCCGGCGAGAAGCTGTGGCCAAGCTTTTCGCCCAGCAGGCCGTACGTGCATTTTACCATATTCACTTGCGGACACCTCAAATCTCCTGATAATTTCCGAGAAATACAAAACTTTCGCTGCTCCGGCTGATTTCTTCAAGCATACCTATTATCCCCGGCTCAAGTACACTTGCCTCAATGTCAAAAAAGAACATAAATTCGAAATCTCTGCCGACGATAGGTTTGCTCTCAAGTTTAAGGATGTTGACATCCATTGCATCTATAATTGAAATGAGCCTGTAAAGCTCTCCCGGCTCATGCCGGCAGGAAAGTACGAAGCTTATGCGGTTTGCACCCGGATAAATCGCGGATTGTGCGGAAACGCACACAAATCTGGTGTAATTGTTTTCACTGTCCTGAATATTGTCTGCCGTTATTTTTTCAAGCCCGTAAAGCTCTGCGCAGCCCGGCGGGGATATTGCGGCTACTCCTTTGTTTTCTGAAGCGGTTTTCGCTGCTGCGGCAGTATTGGTGCATGAGCTTATCTTCACCTTGTCTCCAAGTGATTTCAAAAACTTCCCGCACTGTCCTATAGCCTGCTCGTGGCTCACGATTTCCTTTATTTCGGACAGCTTTGTTCCCGGGATCGCAAGCAGCTCATGGTGAATACATAATTTGAGTCCGCGGACGATGCTGAGCTCTCCGTCTTTCAGAATATCATAAACTGCGTGTACGGAACCATACGAGCTGTTTTCAATCGGCAAAACGGCGTAATCGCAAAGCCCGCTTTTCACTGCACCGCATACTCCGTCAAAACTTTCAAAATACATAATATTTCCCTGAGGAAAAAGTTTGTCGGCAGCCTGCTGGGAATTTGCCCCTTCTATTCCCTGACAGGCGACAAAGGCAGTCTTGGGGAACATTGCGTCACGATGGAGAGAATCTGCTATGTGTTTTGCCAATGGGGTTTCGCCCTCCGATACGGCGCCTTGATATGAACGGCTGAGTGACATAAGCTCTTTGAAAAATCGCCGTGTGTAGACAGACATATCCCCGCTCTTTTCCGATGCGGTTTTCAGAATCTCTCTTTCGCGAAGCCTGTCGACGATCGGCTTGCCGCACTGCTTTTTTTCCAGCATCGCCGACTTTCCGAGTTCCATGCGGCGCAGAAACAAGTCAATAAGTTTCTCGTCTATCTCGTCAATTTCCGCTCTGATATCTTCCAGATTCATTTGTTTCACCACTTTCCTAAAAAATAACTTTTCCTCCGAGAACGGAATAGTCCGAGAAAAACTTTGGGTAAGATTTTTTAACGGCTCCCGCATCGTATATAGTTGTTTCCCCTTCGCATATGCTTGCGGCGACCGCGGCAGACATTGCTATTCTGTGGTCGCCGAAAGAATCAACTTCACCGCCTTTTAGTGCTGTTCCGATTATTTCAAGTCTGTCGGAATACTCAATGGCGTTTCCTCCAAGCGAATTTATCATTTCCGCCGTTGATTTTATCCTGTCGCTTTCTTTCAGCCGCAGATTCGCGGCGTTATAAAGAACGGTTTTGCCCTCTGCCTTTGCCGCAAGTACGGCTAAAATCGGAAACAGGTCCGGAATTTGCGAAACATCAATTTCACAGGCTCTTAAAGGCGCAGGGCTCACTCTTACAGAGTTTTCCGAAACAAGCACATCCGCACCAAATTTTCTGATTATTTCCGCGACAGCCCTGTCACCCTGCTTTGAATCAAGTCTAAGTCCGGATACTGTCACATCGCCGCCGATCGCTCCCCCGACAAGGAAAAACGAAGCGCTTGACCAGTCGCCTTCAACTTCCATACTTCCTGGAGATTTATAAGTCTGGTTCCCGCTTACCGAAAATCCATTTTCAGTCCGCTTGATTTCAATGCCGAATATTGAAAGCATTTCAACCGTTATATCTACATAATGAGAGGAACACAGCTGACCTGTCAGCTCTATCCTGCTTTCACCGTTCAGCATAGGCAAAGCCATAAGTAATCCCGAAATGTACTGCGAGCTCACATCTCCCGGAATTTCATATGTTCCAGCACTCAGCTTTCCGGAGACAGAAAACGGAAGGGCATTTCCGCTGAACAGGGCGCCGTTTCGTTTCATAGCTTCCTGAAGATCGCCGATGGGTCTTTCAGGCAGGCGTCCCCTTCCCGAAAATACAGCGCGCGGTAAAATCGAAGTAGCAAGCGGAAGCAAAAACCGGAGTGTCGAGCCGCTTTCTCCGCATCTTAAATCGGCGGAATCGGGGACATTTCTTATAGGATCAACATATAAATACTCCCCTTCTCTTGTTATGCCGGCCCCCATTGCCCTCAGGCACTCCGCCGTTGTGTCAATATCTTCGTTCGACTGCGTAAGCCTGATTTTTGTCGGTTTTTCTGAAATCGCCGCAGATATAAGAGCACGATGCCCTGCTGACTTTGACGGAACAGAAGTAATTTCCCCGTTCAAAGCACCGCCCTTTATTGTAACTTTCACCGGCATCCCTCCAAACCCATGCGTATTAGCCCTTCGGCTTCTGATATGCAGAAGCTCCTGCAAACACAGTCGCCTATCTGTCTCGGCAAAACCAAAACTATCTTATCTCCGCTTCGTTTTTTATCAGACATAACGGCATCGCAAAGAACGTCTGCCGAAAGCCTCGTTTCAAAAGGAAGGTCAAAATTTCTCAGAGTTTTGATAAGCCGTTCTTTTTCTCCGTTCCGGCAAAAACCGAGCTTTTCCGATATATCTGTCATTATAGTCATTCCTATTCCGACAGCCTGCCCATGACTGATAGAGTATCCGCAGCATTTTTCGATTGCGTGCCCTATCGTATGTCCAAAGTTTAAGAGCCGCCTTTCCCCGCTTTCAAACTCGTCCCGCTCAACTATCCCGCCTTTTATTTCTATGCAGCGTGTGATTATTTTTATAAGCGCTTCTTGGGACAACGCCTTTCTTCCGTCTATTCCGCAAAGAAAATCAAAAAGCTCTTCATCGCAGATCACTGCATATTTTATAATTTCCGCCATTCCGCAGGAGAATTCACCGTCAGAAAGGCTTTTCAGAGCCTTTACGTCACAAAGGACCAGTTCCGGTTGTTTAAATACGCCCGCAAGGTTTTTTCCCTGTTCCAGATTGACCGCAGTTTTTCCGCCGACTGAAGAATCGACCATTGCGAGAAGAGATGTGGGAATCTGCACAAAGTTTATCCCCCGCATATAAAGTGCCGCCGCAAGTCCCGCCAAATCGCCTGTTACACCGCCGCCGAGTGCGACCACAGCATCACTCCTGTCAAACCCGTTCTCCGCAAGAAAATCCAGCATTTTAAAAAGAGTTTGGGGGGTTTTGGACTTTTCTCCAGCAGGAAAAGCAAAGGAGCTGACGCGATATCCCGCTTCCTCAAGCGACTCTCTCACAGGCTGCCCGTACAGTCTCATGACGTTTTCATCCGAAATCACAGCAGCCCGGCAGGGCTTTATTTCCGCGGAAATAAGTTCTCCGCATTTATTCAGCATATCGATGCCGATTTTAACGGGATACGGTTTTTTAGTTTTGATTGCAACGGTGACATTATCCATAAAAGTTTCTCCCCTATCTTATGCACTTAACGAGTGTTTTCAGCTGCCTTGAAAGTTCTTCAAATTCTTCGCACCTTATGGACTGCGCCCCGTCCGAAAGCGCGCGGGGAGGGTCGTTATGAACTTCAATTATAAGCCCGTCGGCGCCGGCGGCGGCAGCTGCCGCGCTTACAGGTGCAACAAGGTCGGCTTTTCCCGTGGCATGACTTGGGTCCGCTATAACAGGCAGATGAGTCCGTTTCTTTAAAACAGGTATCGCCGCTATATCAAGCGTATTTCTGGTATAGCTTTCAAATGTCCTGATTCCCCGTTCGCACAGTATGACTTTTCCGTTGCCTCCCGACATGATATATTCCGCGCTCATGATCAGTTCATCATAAGTTGCCGAAAGCCCACGTTTCAGCAATATCGGTTTATCGATTTTGCCGAGCCGTTTCAGCAGTTCATAGTTCTGCATATTGCGGGCGCCCACCTGAATGATGTCAACGTCCTCGAAAAGCGGGAGCTGCTCTGCATCGGTGATCTCAGTAACAATAGGAAGTCCGCTTACCTCACGAGCTTTAATGAGAAGTCTTATCCCTTCCTCCTGAAGACCTTGGAAACTATAGGGCGATGTGCGCGGCTTGAATGCCCCTCCTCTCAGAAGCGCGGCACCGGAAGCTTTCACGCTTTTTGCTATCATACATATCTGTTCTTCGCTTTCGATGGCACACGGTCCTGCTATCAAGGTAAGGCTGCCGTCGCCTATGGCTGCGTTTCCTACTTTTATTATTGTATCGTCAGGGTGCAGTTTTCTGTTTGCCAATCTGAAAGGCTCTTGTATTCGCTTTACATCTTCAACGATGTCAAGCGCACGTAAAGCATCAATATCAATCGCTCCTGTGTCGCCCACAAGACCCAGAATGGTTTTTGAAACACCTACGGTTTTCTGTACGCTTATACCCTTTTTTTCAAGAAGGCAAAGCAGATTATTGAGCTGGTTTTCATTCGGATCGTTTTTTAAAATTATGACCATAAAGGTACATTCCTCTCATAAAGATTGCTGCAGCTATATTATTTGCGGAGGCCTGAAAAAAACCAAAAAGCCCCGCAGCGAGTTTGCTGCGGGGCTAAAATTACTCCGTGTAACACAAAATACTCTACCCGTTATCAGACAAACTCAAATAAGCCTTACCAAAAAAGAAGTTGGTAAAGCTAAAGCTATAATAAAAACCCTTTTGAGCTGTCGTAACGGCTTTATGCATATCATATCTCCAGAAATCCAGAAATTTTTATGTGGTAGATTATAACATAGTAAAATCTAAAACGCAAGAAGCAGTTTGCACAATTAATTTTATACTTTATACTGCTAATTAATTAGTTTGTGATAAACATTCAGTTTTTCAATCGGCAGAAACAAGCAAAATCGCTCCGTCAGCCTAAGGTGAATTAGATATATAAACTATTGACTTTATTGCGATAAAGATTTAAAATACTAACAATTAGTAAAGGGTGGGATCATTCGTTATTTTGTATACTCAAAATGACTTCGTTCTCTTGCGGAGTCGTTTTTGTATGAGCACACGCACACATTATATTAGGAGGAAAGAAAATGAAGAAGTTCTTAAGCATCGCGCTTATCCTTGTTCTCATTATCGGTTGTTTCGCGGCCTGCGGTGATAAAAACACCACCGGCGATCCGGATTCCGAAGAGAGCAAACCCCCTGTAGACGACACAGCCTCGGATGAAACAATTAAGGTTGCTATAATCGGCTGCCACACCGGTCAGAACGCTCAGTACGGTCTTGGCGTTTTGAATGGTGCGCAACTTTACATTGACCAGATCAACGCAAGCGGCGGAATCAACGGCAAGCAGATCAAAGTCATTGCCTATGACAACAAGAGCGACAATCAGGAAGCCATAAACGCTTTCAACCGTGCTGTTGACGAAGGCATAACCGCCCTCATCGGCGACGTTATTTCTGCTAATACAATTGCTGTTGTCGGTGAAGCATATCCCCTTAATATGCCCATGATCACCCCCAGCGCTACCGCTGCCGCAGTAACATACGATGATGAGACCGATACAGTATATTCTAATGTATTCCGCACCTGCTTCATTGATCCCTTCCAGGGCGAGAAGATGGCAAATTACGCAAACGAAAAGCTCGGCGCGAAGACTGCCGCTATCATTTATGAAACCGGCAACGACTATGCTGTCGGCGTTAAGGACGCATTCATTGAAACTTGCAAAAAGTTAGGCATTGAGATCGTTGACGAAGAAGGTTATGCAACCGGAGACGTAGATTTCATGAGCCAACTTACTACCATTAACTCCAAGAACCCCGATGTTGTTTTCTGCCCCAACTATTATCAGGACAACGGTCTTATCATCACACAGGCCCGCAAAGCTGGTATCAAGGCAACATTCATCGGCTCTGACGGCATGAATGGCGTTAAAGGCTACGCTTCCGCCGCCGACCTTGAAGGAACCGTATACTGCTCCGGTTACGCTCCCGGCGTTACAGAAGCTGTTAAGGCTTTTGACGAAGCCTATGCGGCAAAATTCAAGACAGAACCTAATATGTTCGCCGCAACCGCTTATGATGCCGCTATGGTTCTTTGCAACGCACTTCAGATTGCTGAAGAAGCAGGTCTCAAGACCGGAAGCGATGAGTATAAGCAGGCTGTTATTGATGCTATCCGCGACAAGAGCGCAGATCTTGAATGCATCACAAGCAGCGGCTACACCTTTGACGAGCGCAACAACCCCGTCAAGAACGCTTTCATCATGAAACTTGTAGGCGGCGACGAAGTTTACGTAGAAACATACTAATACTTCGTACTAATTTGTAAATAACACTTTGTGCGGGAAGTTATACTTCCCGCACAAAGGCGTTTCCATTTTATCCGCCTTTCCGATGCAGACGCCCGATGGGTGACCCGAAACCTCAGTATTTGGGGTCAGCCATCGGGCATCCGCAAAATCTTTTATACAGAGAGGACGATAAGATATGTCCCTGGTCATCAGCCAACTGATAAACGGACTTCAGTCCGGCAGCATATATGCCTTGGTAGCTCTGGGCTACAGCATGGTATATGGTATCATCATGCTGCTCAACTTTGCACACGGTGATATTATCATGGTTGGCGCATACGTCGCTTGGCTTGCGATGGTTCATCTTGCGCTCAGCCCCATACTTGCAATCATACTTGCAATTATAGCCTGTACGTTGCTTGGCGTAATTATAGAAAAGGTAGCATACACACCCCTGCGTTCTTCTCCCCGCCTGTCCCTGCTGATTACAGCGATAGGTATATCCTTTCTTTTGGAGAATCTGGCTCAGCTCATTTTCAAAGCGGACGCTAAGCGTGTCCCTCCGCTTATAACAGGTCCTTCTATCAATATTGCAGGTCAATATGTAGATTTTACGGCAATCATTACAATTGTCGTCTCTGTTATTTCCATGATACTCCTTACCTTTCTTGTTCGGAAAACCAAGATGGGCAAGGCTATGCGCGCCGTTTCGGAAGACATGGTAACGGCACAGCTCATGGGTATTAACTTAAATAGCACGATCAGCTTTACTTTCGCCGTAGGAAGCGCACTGGCAGGCATAGGCTCTATATTGTACTGCTGTACCTATCCTCAGGCATCCCCCACTATGGGCTCAATGTTGGGTCTGAAAGCCTTTGTCGCCGCAGTTCTTGGCGGGATAGGTTCTCTTCCGGGCGCTATGATTGGGGGCTTCTGCATCGGACTTGCCGAAGCTTTTGTTTCCGCTGTCGGGCTTTCCGTATGGAAAGACGGAGTCGTATTTGCCATCCTGATTATTGTGCTTATTTTTAAGCCTACGGGAATTCTTGGCAAAGTCATTAACGAGAAAGTTTAGGGGGGCGGTTTTTTGAAAAATAATGAGAAAATTATCCCAATGCCGCTTCGATATCTAATAAACATAGTCTTGTTTGTCGTGTTCCTGTTGGTAATGAATAACCTTATTGTCAGCGGAACAATCCCCAAGTATTACGCAGGCGTAATCTCGTTTATTGGTGTAAACATCATTCTTGCCGTATCGCTGAACATCGCAACAGGCTATCTCGGACAGCTTCCTCTCGGACATGCCGGCTTTATGGCTATCGGCGCATATACCTCCGCACTCATCATGAAAGCTGCTTCGGGTTCGGCAACCATTTTTCCTTTTGCTCTTATCGCAGGAGGCTTGATTGCCGCCTTGTTCGGTTTGATAATAGGTATTCCGGCATTGAGGCTTAAAGGCGATTACCTTGCAATCCTCACTCTGGGGTTCGGCGAAATAATCAGGGTCATTCTCCTTAATATTGATAATGTGCTCGGATTCACTCTCACAAACGGAGCTGCCGGACTTCAGAAAATCCCAAAAACCACTAATTTTCTAATTACTTTCATCATGGTAGGAATCACCTGCTACGTAATCCATACTATGATGAAGTCCCGGCATGGCAGAGCTATTTTATCCATTCGAGAAAACGAAATAGCCTCTGAATCCTGCGGAATAAATACAACCTATTACAAAACTCTCGGATTTGTTGTTTCCGCGTTTTTTGCCGGCATTGCAGGCGGACTTTATGCTGGTAACATCGGTATTCTGAGTCCTTCCGCCTTTAATTTTATGAAATCCATCGAGATACTCGTCATGGTGGTTCTCGGCGGTATGGGAAGTATGTTTGGAAGCGTTTTGAGCGCTACCGTCCTTACTGCCCTCCCCGAAGCTCTGAGGCGCTTTGAAGATTACCGTATGGTCGTCTACTCTCTGGTGCTTGTTATCGTTATGATTTTCAAACCTTCCGGTCTTATGGGGACTTATGATTTCTCTCTCAACGGTCTTCTTGATAAGCTCATCCTCAAATTCAGGGGCAACCACACCGAAAAAGGGGCAATGCCGCAGGAAAAAAAGGGTGAAGCCGCAGTGAGAAAGAAGGAGGGGAAATTAAAATGAGTAAATATAAGAAAGAACCCGTAAAACTTGTTCCTGTTCCCTCCCCAAATATTATTCCTGAGCGCGATATTGACAAAACGCCTATTTTGGAGGTTTCACACCTTGGCATAGACTTCGGCGGTCTTACTGCGGTCGATGATTTCAATATGGCAATAGGCAGAACGGAAATCGCAGGTCTCATAGGTCCTAACGGTGCGGGAAAAACGACCGTTTTTAACCTCCTGACAAAGGTTTATCAGCCTACCCGCGGGACAATAATGCTGGACGGCAGGGATACTGCGGGAATGAACACCATCCAAGTCAATAAAATGGGTATTGCCCGAACCTTCCAGAATATCAGGCTTTTCAAAGACCTTACTGTTCTGGACAATGTCCTTATAGGTCTGCATAACGAAATGGACTATCATCTTCCGAGCGCCGTTTTAAGGCTGCCTTCCTATTGGCGTGCCGAGAGAATCGCCAAGGAACGCGCTTTGGAGCTTCTTTCCATATTCGACATGCAGGACATGGCTTACGCAAAAGCAGGTTCCCTCCCCTATGGCGCCCAGCGCAGACTTGAAATCGTCCGCGCGCTCGGTACAAACCCCGCGCTGCTGCTTCTGGACGAGCCTGCCGCAGGCATGAACCCCTCCGAAACTGCCGAACTCATGGAAAACATCAGTAAAATCCGCGATACTTTCCAAATAGCTATCATGCTTATTGAGCACGATATGAATCTTGTTATGGGCATCTGCGAGGGCATCTGTGTTTTGAACTACGGCAAAGTAATCGCTAAAGGCTCTCCCGAAGACATCCAGGCAAGCCCGCAGGTCATAGAGGCTTATCTGGGCAAAAAGAAGGAGGATAACTGACGTATGCTTAAAGTCGAAAATATCAACGTATATTACGGAAGTATCCATGCCATTAAAGGCGTTTCCTTCGATGTCAACAAAGGCGAAATCGTTACTCTTATCGGGGCAAACGGTGCCGGGAAGTCCACCATACTCAACACCGTTTCCGGACTTCTCAAAAGCAAAACGGGCTCTGTCACTTTTCTTGGTAACACGATAAGCGGCATAGTTCCTCACAAAATTGTTACCCGCGGTCTTGCTCAAGTACCGGAAGGACGCAGAGTTTTTCTCAATATGACTGTTGAAGAAAATCTCGAAATGGGTGCGTTTACGAGAAAATCAAGCGAATTAAGGGATTCTATCGATGACGTATACGAGAGGTTCCCCCGCTTGAAGGAGCGCAGAAAGCAAATCGCAGGCACGCTTTCCGGCGGTGAGCAGCAAATGCTCGCTATGGGAAGAGCGCTCATGTCAAAGCCCGAACTTCTTATGCTGGATGAGCCCTCAATGGGTCTTGCCCCCCTGCTTGTTGAGCAGATTTTCGATATAATAAAGGAGCTTAACGCTTTGGGTACGACAATCCTTTTAGTCGAGCAGAATGCGCAGATGGCTCTTTCTATAGCGGACAGAGGCTATGTTCTTGAAACAGGAAGAATAGTCACCTCCGCAAAAGCAAGTGATCTTCTAAACAACGATGCTGTAAAAAAAGCATATCTTGGTGGTTAATCAGAAAAAAAGCCCGTCGCACTCAACAGCTTGGGTGCGGCGGGTTTATACTATTGACTTGCATATATAAAATGATGTATACTCAGCGAGGTGGATTATTATGCCATACCTCTATACAGTACCTGCATATCCTGCATTTCTGCAGCAGAAAGGAAGATGCTAAATTTGAATGTTCTCTATCTAATAAACTATGCCGGAAAAGCAGGAACGGAAAAATATGTTGAAAACCTCATTCGGATTCTTGGCAAAAATAAAATAAACCCGTTTTTTGCTTATAATATAGAGGGTGAACTTTCCCAAAAGATGAGAGAAGCTTCTGTTCCCTCACTGCAAATAAGCATGGGAAAGCTTTCTGTGTTTTCAGCAGCCAAACGTCTTGCAGAATACTGCCGCGAAAACCGAATAGACGTAATTCATGCGCAGTATCCGCGTGAAAATATCATAGCACTGCTTTCAAAACGTTATTACGATACGCCGAAAGTAGTGATGACAAATCACCTAACGCTTCGCCTTGAAGGTTTTTCAGGCAAGGTTTGGAGAGCACTAAACAGGCACTTCACTCCAAAAAATCATTGCATCATTGCCGTCTGTAACGAAGGACGGGATATCATGATAGAAAACGGAGTCATGCCGGAGCGCGTTGAGGTGATATTCAATGGTATTGAACCCGCAGGAAAGCCTATAAAATCTCACTCGATCAGAAAAGAACTTGGACTTTCGGACGACTGCTTCATTATGACGATTTTAGCAAGGTTTGCTCCGGAAAAAGGATTGGATTTTCTTCTTGACTCCCTTGCAGAGCTAAAAAAAATAACGGACAAACCGTTTTGCTGTTTAGTCTGCGGAGACGGAGAGCTTTTCAGTGATATCAAAGATAAAGTTTCGGAGCTTAGTCTTGAAGGCGAATGCCGGTTGCTCGGCTATCGCACCGATACTAAGGAAATCCTTTTAGGTTCAGACGCATATCTCTGCTCTTCAAGCAAAAATGAAGCTATGAGCTTTGCAATTTTGGAGGCAATGAATGCAGGCTTGCCGCTTGTAGTAACCGATGTTGGCGGCAACCGCGATCTTGCAGAAACTTTTATCCAGTGCGGTTTTGTCAGCGAGTACGGAAATACGCGCGATTTTGCGGAAAAAATAAGCCTTCTCATAAACGACAATGCTCTTAGGGATAAATTTTCATCCGCAGCAATCGAGAAAATTGAAAAGCACTTTGACCTATATAAGCTGGCAGAAGCCGTCTATAATGCTTATAACTGAATTTAGCTGAAAGAAGGATACAGAAATGGTAGACAAAAACGGAAAACTTTTCGGAAAGATCAATCTAATTGATTTCATCATCGTCCTAATCCTCATAGCCCTCGTAGCATTTGTGGTATTCAAATTCATCGGCAGAAACGATAACGATACCGCCCTAACTCAGGTTCGTATGAGCTTTTATTCTGATGAAGTACCAGAATTTGTAGTCGATGCTCTTGAAGAAGGAACAAGCGTACTTGATTCCGGTGAGGATGTCACTCTCGGCACTCTCGAAAGCTTTAAATCCGGCGCTCCTCTTGGCTTTGAAACCGACACGGACGGTGAGATAAAAGCCGTTACGAGAAAAGGATATAAATCACTTTCCCTGAACGTACTTGCAAATGCCGAGATGACTGAACACGGCGTTAAAATAGGCGGTGTCCTCTACGGTGTTGGTCATACGCTCACAATATATGCGGGAAAAGCAAAGATTTATATTAAAGTCAGTGCCATCCAGCCTGTCGCTTAACCCCCAAAAAATCCTATGAAAGTGGGGTGGCTTTGTGCTTTCCTCAAGTATTTTGGGCAAAACCTATGATATCTGGCTACAAAGCGCGGCGTTTGCCTTTCTGCAAACGATATTCAGGGCTTTCAGCCGGTCGTTTTCAAATAGTGCTATCGTCCACTTTTTTGTAAGAGAAAGCCGCGTTGAACCTATTTATCGGCAATCGCTTTTCGCACGTATATTCAAAGCAATTCTTGATTTTATCATATGTCTCTTGAAACGGCTGTTTGCCGCAATATTTAGGGCATCAGAGGGCAGCGTTACATCATCCTTTATCAATCGTTTTGTAAAAGGTTCGTTTTTTATAAATTTTGAAACAATACTCGGCGGTTTTATCTGTCTCATGTTCATAATCCCGCATGATTATTGGTCAAACACCTTTGCTATTCTTGCCTCTTTGGGACTTTTTGCACTGTATCTTTTGATGGTCGGCGCCGGGAAAAGAAAAACCTATTATCTGCATGATTTAGGCTTTCCCATTCTTCTTTTTGTGTTTGCATGTGTATTTAGTCTCGCATTCAGCTCTGCAAGGAGCGACAGCTTCCGCGTCCTGTTGTTTTACATCACTTCCCTGCTGTTCTTTTATGTTATTTCCGCTGATATCACAACAAGGGAACGCATGATGAAGCTTCTTGGCTTTATTTATATCGCTGTGGTGATTTCCGCCTTATACGCAATATATCAGCGCTTTACGGGAGTTGATGTAAGCGCAAGCCTGACTGACCTTGAAATTAACAAGGGAGTTCCCGGCAGAGTTTACGGAACTCTCGGAAATCCGAACAATTACGCGGAATTCTTGGTCATCATGACGCCGCTTTCTGCCGTTTTCGCGTCCAACGTCAAGCGCACATGGATGAGGGTTCCTCTTTGCATGGGAGTAGCTTTCCCCTTCATAGCCCTCCTTATGACTTATTCCCGTTCATGCTGGATATCTATGCTTTTAGCCTGCGCTGTCTTTGTTTATTACGCAAACAAAAAGCTTATTCCTGCATTTCTGCTCATCTGCATTGCTGCTTTTCCTTTCCTTCCCGATAGTGTTATGGTACGCATAGCAAGTCTGTTCAACACAGAAGATTCTTCAAATATGTTCAGGGTCTATGTATGGACAGGCACCATCGGAATCGTGCGGGATTATATATTTACAGGAATAGGTTTAGGCCCCGAAAGTTTTGCGGCTGTATATCCCGCTTACGCCCACCATAAAGCGTTAGTCGGTGCGCCGCACAGTCATATGGTCTACATGGAACTTGTTGTCGAGCTTGGCATTCTTGGTTTTTTATCTTTTATGTGGTTCATGCTAAGGCTTTGGAAAGATTCCGCCTGCTCACTTCTAAGAACTTCCGATAAAACTACAAAGTTCGTCCTTATCGCCTGTATATCCAGCCTTATCGGAATCGCCTTTGCTTTCGGTGTCGAATATGTCTGGTACTATCCCCGAACATTCTTTGCATACTTTATACTTGCAGGGATAGCCACGGCGGCTATTAAAATGGCAAGGCAAAACCAAGTTGGCAGTTATATGGAAGGGGAATAAAATGTGAGAGACGATAAAATACAAAAATTAGTGTGGGCGGGACTATTCACTGCGCTGACAACAGTTGCAACAATAGCTATTCCAATCCCCTCACCTACCGGCGGCTACGTTCACGCGGGCGACGCTCTTGTAATTCTCAGCGCATTTTTGCTTGGCCCTGCTTGGGGAGCTGTTGCTGCGGGACTTGGTTCTGCTTTAGCAGATATCTTCACGCACCATATCGTATTCGCACCCGTAACGCTGATAATCAAAGCGCTGATGGCGCTTTCAGCAGGAGCCATACTTCGGCGTGCTAAAAATAAAAGCTCTATAAAGTCGGCAGTATTGGGAAGCGTTATTGCTGAGCTTATAATGGTTGCGGGGTACTTTGCTTTTGAAGCAGTATTTCTCGGTTTGGGTTGGGGCGCTATTGCGGGAGTCCTTCCAAACTGCATACAGGCAGTATTCGGAGCGGTTGCAGGAACAGCCCTGTTCTATGCTCTGCTGCGCATCCCCTACGTAAAAAAGACATTTTAGCATACAAAAGATTTTAGGAGTTATTTCATGATTACAGTTGAAAATCTTTCCCTTCAGTTCGGCGGACAAAAACTATTTGACAGGGTTGACCTACAATTCACAGCAGGAAACTGCTACGGTATTATAGGGGCAAACGGCGCAGGCAAGTCTACCTTTTTGAAGATATTGTCGGGTGAGCTTACAAACTATGAAGGAAGCGTCACCGTTGATAAAAAGAGCCGTATGTCCGTCCTGAAACAGGACCAAAATATGTACGATGAATATAGCGTTATGGACACTGTCATCATGGGCAACAAGCGCCTATACGAATGCGGCAAGGAAAAGGACGCTATATATGATAAGCCGGATTTCTCCGATGAGGACGGGATCCGCGCGGCGGAACTTGAGGAAGAATATGCGGAGCTTGGCGGCTGGGAGTCGGAAAGTGAGGCTTCCCGCATTCTTCAGGGCTTGGGCATCTCGACAGACCTGCATTACTGCGGTATGTCGGAACTCGAAGGCCGGCAAAAGGTCAAGGTACTGCTTGCACAGGCACTTTTCGGACATCCGGACATCATTCTTCTTGACGAGCCCACAAACAACCTTGATCTTACCTCCGTAGTTTGGCTTGAGGATTTTCTGCTCGATTATGACGGCACTGTTTTGGTTGTTTCCCATGACCGCTATTTCTTAAATACCGTATGTACCCACATCGTTGATATTGACTACGGCAAAATTAAAATGTATGTCGGTAACTACGACTTCTGGTATGAGTCAAGCCAACTTATGCAGCGCCTCATCAAGGATCAAAACAAAAAGGCTGAACAGAAAATTCAAGAACTGCAGAACTTTATCGCGCGTTTCTCCGCAAACAAGTCAAAATCCCGTCAGGCAACAAGCCGCCGCAAGCTTCTTGACAAGCTCACGGTTGAGGAAATGCCGGCATCTTCCCGCCGCTATCCCTGGGTCGGCTTTAAGGCGGAGCGCGAACCCGGTAAGGACAGGCTTTTTGTCAAGGACGTAAGTAAGACTGTCGACGGGGTAAAAGTGCTGAATAAAGTCAGCTTCATCATGGGCAAGGATGATAAAATTGCGCTTATCGGAAAAAATGAGATTGCAATAACCACTCTGTTTAAGATATTAGCCGGCGAAATGGAACCGGATGAGGGTGAAGTCAAGTGGGGCGTTTCAACAACTCAGGCTTACTTCCCTAAAGACAACGGAGCTTATTTTGACAACTGCGACCTTGATATCATGGATTGGATGCGCCAATTTTCCGAGGACAAGCGTGAAAGTTATCTGCGTACCTTCCTTGGAAGAATGCTTTTTTCCAACGATGATGTTTATAAGAAAGTCAATGTCCTCTCCGGAGGTGAAAAAGTACGCTGCATGCTGAGTAAAATGATGCTTTCGGGCGCCAATGTTCTCATGTTTGACCAGCCTACAAACCATCTCGATCTTGAGAGTATCGCAGCTCTAAACAATGGAATGGACGCATTTGAGTATAACATCATCTTCTCAAGCCACGACCACCAGCTTACGCAAACAGTTGCAAACCGCATAATCGAGCTTACCGAGGACGGATGCATTGATCGTCTTTGCACCTATGATGAGTATATGAACATCATGGATAAAAAGGAATAATTTTTTATAGCATCAGTTAATCGGATATACTATCAACAAAAAATCGGCTTCTCGAATGAGAAGCCGATTTTCTTTAGAACAAGCGATATGAATATTATAAGTGCCTTTGCCCATCCATTCTTGAACAAAAGCCAGATAACCCATGCCAACACAAAGGACGAACAACTTACTTGGACTGATGCAACTTAAAAAAAAGCATACAGTTTACAAGCAGACTAAGCCGATATGTTATGCCTGTTCTTCTCTCATCTTTGCGAAACACTCGCTGCAATAAACAGGTCTGTCGGACTTAGGCTCGAAAGGAACTTTTGCTTCCTTGCCGCAAGAAGCACAGGTTGCTGTGAAATACTCGCGGGGACCACGGGCTACGTTCTTTCTTGTGTCACGACAAGTTTTGCAGCGCTGGGGCTCATTCTGGAAACCACGCTCCGCATAAAATTCCTGCTCACCTGCAGTGAACACGAACTCCTTACCGCATTCCTTACATACTAAAGTTTTGTCTTCGAACATGTTGAATCCTCTCTTTGAAAAAAACTTACCCTTGTGGGCATCTATTGCGATCAGCTATCGCTGGTATCGCTGAGATAAAGATTGTGCGCAAGCTTACGTCTAATGCGCTGTACGGCATTGTCAACGGATTTTTCAGTTCTTCCGCAGACCTCCGCAATTTCGGAGTATGAAAGCCCGCTGAGGTAAAGGTTTAATATTTCGCTTTCAAACTTTGACAAACACCGTGAATAGGTTTGGATGATCTCATCGGCGCTCTCTCTTGCCAGCACCTGTTCCTCAGGGGTACGCCTATAAACTTCGCCGTAAGCAACCGCATTGGACTTGCTTTCATCTGAGAGGACATCGTCAAACGACACCATATCGTTCAAAGGTTCGTGCTTCTTGCGCGAGGCGGTTTTGATAGCCGAGTAAATGCGCCTTTTAACGCAGATCTCAGCGTAAGTTTTAAATGAAGTGTTCATGGAAAGATCGAATTCGCGTATCGCGGACAGAAGACCAAGCATGCCTTCCTGAATGAGGTCTTCACCGTCACCGCCGACCAAAAAGAAAGGTCTTGAGCAAATTTTGACCAAACGAGTATAGCGCAATGCGAGCTGTTCCTCTGCGACTTTGTCGCCGGATTCTGTCAAGCACAATAATTCGTTATCACTGAGATTAGAATAAATTTCCATAATACCGATCCATCTATTCCTAAACACTTACAAGTATAGTATATTTTTTACAAAAAGTCAAGTTCATTCCACTTATTAATTTACATTTTTAATCTTGATCGCCAAATTTTCGATAAGTGACGAAATTCTTAATGCCACTTTGTCGGATATCTCCTTATCTATCGACTCAACCATAACACGAATCAAAGCCTCTGTTCCCGAAGGGCGAACTAATATTCTACCTGAATCTCCTAATTTTGTTTGCTCATACTCAATCATTTGCTTTAGTTCTTCATCCGAAATGATTCTTTTTTTGACTTCATTTCCGCCATTTATCGCTATGTTTTGCAAGACCTGAGGATATGTAGGTATTTCTGATGCCAATTCAGAAAGTTTTTTACCGCTCTGGCTCAAAACCTTCAAGAAGCGGACAGCGGCAAGCTGACCGTCCCCCGTTGTTGCATAATCAAGAAAAATCATGTGGCCGGACTGCTCTCCGCCAAGATTAAATCCGTTTTCCTGCATCATTTCCAAAACGTTTCGGTCACCAACGGCTGCACAATGAAGGTCTATTCCGTTTTTATTGCAGTATTCATGGAAGCCCAGATTCGACATAACTGTAGCCACGATCGCATTTTTGCTTAGTCTTCCCTCTTCTATCATAGACTTTGCACATATCGCCATGATTTTGTCGCCATCGACAAGATTTCCGTTTTCGTCGACGGCAAGACAGCGGTCTGCATCCCCGTCAAAGGCGAGTCCAAGGTCAAATCCGCCTGCTACGACCATTCGTCCCAGACCTTCAATATGTGTTGAACCGCAGTTATCGTTTATGTTGCATCCATCCGGATGATCCTTTATCAGCTCAAGGTCAAGCGGAAATCTGCCGAATATGTCGCTGACCGTTCTTGTAGCTGCACCGTTTGAACAGTCTATCATTACTTTGAGTTTGCCGATTTTACCCTCCGAAACGGAAACAACGTGTTCAACATAACGATCTACATACTCCCTCCCGCGCAAAATAACTCTGCCTATATCACCGTTCAGCTTTGCGGTAAGAGGTTTCGTTCCGTCCACAAGCTCTTCAATGCGCAATTCAAGTTCATCACTCAGTTTAAAGCCTTTGCCGTTGAAAATTTTGATTCCGTTGTGTTCATAGGGGTTATGAGAAGCGGAAATAACGATTCCCGCATCGGCTCCGCAGTCTGCCGTTATAAAAGCCACAGCAGGAGTAGGAACTACTCCCAAATGCATAACATCAGCCCCAGCCGAACAAAGTCCCGCAGTTATGGCTGCTTCAAGCATATCGCAGGAGATGCGGGTATCCTTTCCTATCGTAAAAAGAGGTCTTTTATTTGCAGAATTTTCTGCAAGTACCATTGCGGCCGCCTGTCCTACTCTAAAAGCGAGTTCCGCGTTAAGTCCGTTATTGACTATTCCCCGAATTCCGTCTGTTCCAAAATACTTACCCAAGTAGTTTTCCTCCAAAAGAATTACATTTCTATTTGTTGCTGACCCAGATATTCGATACCCAGATGCTCATATGCTTTTTTTGTGATGCATCTCCCTCTCGGAGTTCTGGTAAGGAAGCCCTGCTGGAGCAGATACGGCTCATAAACATCCTCAAGAGTAATGGATTCTTCATTTATGGTGGCAGCAAGCGTTTCAAGTCCCACAGGACCGCCGCCGTAAAATTCAATAATGCTTCTCAGCATACGCCTGTCAAGAGAATCAAGCCCAAGTTTATCGACTTCAAGTCGCGTCAGCGCTTCGTCTGCAACCTCCTGCGTAATAACGCCTCCGGCGCAGACCTGCGCAAAGTCGCGCACACGGCGCAGCAAGCGGTTTGCTATTCTCGGTGTTCCCCGGCTGCGGAAGGCAATCTCCCTTGCACCGTTGGGCTCAATTTCGATTCCTAAAATCTGCGCGCTTCGCTCAACAATAAGCTGAAGCTCATCCGGCGTATAAAGCTCCAATCTTAAAGTAACGCCGAAACGGTCACGCAGAGGCGCGGTAAGCTGACCCGAACGGGTTGTTGCGCCTATAAGCGTGAATTTAGGCAGGTCAAGGCGAATCGAATTTGCTGACGGTCCTTTGCCTATGATGATGTCGATTGCATAATCCTCCATTGCAGGATATAAAATCTCTTCCACAGATCGGTTAAGTCTGTGTATCTCATCAACAAATAATATATCGTTTTCCTGCAGATTCGTAAGAAGCGCTGCCAAATCCCCCGTCTTTTCTATCGTCGGTCCGGAGGTTATACGCATATTTACGCCCATCTCGTTTGCGATGATTCCTGCGAGTGTGGTTTTTCCCAAGCCCGGAGGTCCATGGAGAAGAACGTGGTCAAGCGGTTCTTTCCGCATTTTTGCGGCTTCTATAAAAATGCTGAGGTTGTCCTTTGCCTTCCGCTGTCCGATATATTCATTCAGCGTTCTCGGGCGCAGAGAGCCTTCGCAATAGTCCTCTGGCAGCATGGAGGTCGAGGTTATAATTTGTTCATCAGCTTCACTTGAATAGCTTATGCTCACAATAAGCCCCTCCCTACTTTACCATTTTTTTCAGTGCCTGTCTGATTATGTCCTCAAGCGGAGTATTGTCAACATCAATATCCTTTAGCACAGTTGAAATTTCAGCATTTGTATAGCCCAGCACGACAAGTGCGGAGACTGCATCGGAAAGCTTGGAGCCGCCTGCAGTGGCCGCTGCCGCCGAGCCGCTTTGGACAGAAAAACCGTTTGCTTCTTTGCTCATCTTGTCTTTCAGCTCAAGCAGAATGCGCTGGGCTATTTTTTTACCGATTCCCGGCGCGGCGGTCAGCACTTTTTCATCTCCGCTTATGATAGCCATTGCCAGCGTTTCGGGATTAGCGGAGGATAAAACCGAAATTGCCGCCTTTGGACCAACGCCCGAAACACCAATCAGCATTTCAAAGCACCGCTTTTCGCGCTTATCGAAAAAGCCATAAATATCAAAGGCATCCTCTCGAATATATTCATATGTATAAAGCTTTGCATTCTCGCCGATTTTAAGGCGGGAAAGCGTGTTTGCCGTTGTATTCAGCGCAAAACCAACTCCGCAGCAGTCGATTACCGCAAGATTCGGCTCAATGTCCGTTACTTTTCCGCTTATGTGGTGGAACAAGGAGAATCGCCCCCGTTTTTTTTAATAAGTGAAGTCGCGCTGCGTGCGTGGCAGATTGCAATAGCAAGGGCATCTGCCGCATCGTCCGGCTTAGGTTCCGACTTCATATTGAGCAGGTTCTTGACCATATAAATTACCTGACGCTTTTCTGCCCTGCCATAGCCGACGACCGCCTGCTTTACCTGAAGAGGTGTGTATTCAAATATTTGTACACCCATTTTGTAGCCGGCGAGAAGAAGAACTCCCCTGCCGTGAGCAACGGAAATGCCCGTTGTTATATTGGTGTTGAAAAAAAGCTCCTCACAGGCAATCGCATCAGGTGAAAAGGCTTTACACAGCTCCGTCATATCGTCATAGATTCTGTCAAGGCGGCTTGAGAGACTCGTTTTCGCCGGCGTAGTAATTACCCCGTAATTAACAAGACTAAGCTTGTTTTTTTCGCTGTCAACAATTCCGAAACCGACTGTTGCAATTCCGGGATCTATTCCCAAAATTCGCATTTTCCCCTCCACGCCATATTAATTCATTTTACTTTACCATAAAAGTGAAAACTATTCAACGTATTTTTCCATACACAGATTAAGCGGTATATGAAAACAACAATAATGGCGTCACCGCGCGAAAGGTGGCGCCATTATTATATGAACAGAACTCTGAAGATTTATGAATTCTACGCTCTGGGATGTGCCTTGTTATAGACATCCTTGAGCTGTTTTTTTACAAGCTGAGAATATACCTGCGTTGAAGAAATATCCGCGTGACCGAGCATTTCTTGAATAGAGCGCAGATCTGCGCCGTTTTCCAGAAGATGTGCCGCAAAGGAATGACGCAGAGTGTGTGGAGTTATTGTTTTCTCAATATTTGCCTTGGTCTGATAAGTCTTTATGATTTTCCAGAAGCCCTGACGTGACATGCGCTCACCGCTGACGTTGACAAAAAGCGAAAGCTCGTCCGAAGAAGCGATCATTTGAGGTCTTATAAACTCTATGTACTCTGCCAGAGCGCGGATAGCGGTCGGATAGAGAGGAATTATCCTCTCTTTTTCATGACCGCGGCAACGGATGATTCCCGCCGAGATGTTTACGTCATTAACATTCAAAGCAATAAGTTCACTGACACGAATTCCGGTAGCGTATAGAAGCTCCAGCATAGCGCGGTCGCGGTAGCCTTTAAGATCCGTACATTCCGGCTGCTCAAGAAGAAGCTCTACTTCCTTTCCGGTCAATATCTGAGGAAGCTTCTGCACAGCTTTTTCCGGAACAAGACCTGCAGCCGGATTTTCATCGACTATTCCCTCCGATATAAGGAACTTATAAAAGTTCTTAATCGATGCGATGCTTCTCGAAATCGTAGGAATCGATTTTCCCTGTGATTTCATCCAGTTCGTATATTCGCAAAGCTCATCAGCTGATACGGTTTCAAAGGTTTCATCTGTGTGGCTGTCGAGATATTCCCTTAACTGCCTTATGTCTCTTAAATAAGAACTGAGGGTGTTATCGGAAGCTTTCTTTATATTTTGAAGATAATATTCATATTTCTCGATGCAAGCTGCATTATTCACGATAACTCCTCCTTTCAATATTTTATTTGAGCAAAGATACCAGATAAGGTATAAGCTTCATTTCTATAATAGTTCCCGCAGCCAAAACAGGCAGGCAGGCAATTGTACGGATATAGATATTGTCCACGCGGGGCGCAAAATTACCTCGCACCAGATTAAGTATCCTGCGGGAATTGAAAAACCCATCAAGAGACATAATAAAAAAGCATGGTAAAGATAAAACCGCCGGGACGCCGAGTATAACAAGCGCCATAACTATTCCGTTACCGGGGTAGCAGGATATTATGGTAGCCGCAGTACAGCTTAATGCATATCCTCTTACACAACAAAGAATCGGCAGGAAGATAACCCCGAAAAAAGACGTGCCCAGTAAAAAGGCCGCTATATGAAACCTGCTGTAATTAAAAAACACATAAAAAAAATCTGAAGATTCAAGTGCGGAAAAACCGATAAAATCACTTAATGCCGCATCAAAATCATGGAATGAACCAATCAGGCTTCCCGCTATGCATCCGAGGAAAAAACTAAGTGACAGCAAAAGAAATGGAAATTTGCTGTCCTTTCGATGCGGCAAGCTGTGTCTTTCGGGAGATAACTTGTGCTTAATCATTATTGCACCACCTCACTCAAGCGGTGACAGCGCTGCAAATAATAATGCAATTTACATAACATTCAATGTCGCCAATATAATACAAATTCATTCTGTTATCAAGCCTTTATGTAAAATTAAATGATTTTTGTTAATTATGACGATATATTATGTCAACTGTATTATGTAAACTCGCGCAACTCCACTGTCTTGAACCGCACATTATACCTTGATTTCTTGCAATATATAGTAGGGGTTTTGATAGATTATTACAACATATAGGTAATCACTCAGAAATTATGTAAACTCTCGTGTTTTGATTACTATCTGTAATATTTATTTCCTGAGCTTAGATTTTTTAGCTTTTTTGTATAATCTCAACACTCCTCCAAAACATCCGCCGGCAACCGCCGCTATCATCTCCTTTAGCATCAGCGCCGCTCCGCCGCCGCTTTTTCTAAACAGCATGGTTCCCAGCAGGAGCAGGATAACATACATCGCCGCTGCCACAACACCCGCTGTTACCACCCCCCTGCCCTGCTTTCCGGCACAGTACAGACCGCTTATTGTCGTTCCCACCAGTACCGAAACGATGATAAATGAATCACACAGTGTTTCCGACAGAGCACCGCTAACCATCAGCATAGAGACAGCAAATATTATCAGCAGAGTAATAAACATCCCCAAAAAAGCTCCCACAGTCGAGTGCTTTAGTAAGATTCCCGCCTTTCCGTCCATTTCCTTCTGATTTGATTTTTTCATCATCCACCCTCCACAATTAAATTGAGATAAAAATATCCCGGCTGAACAAGCCTGTTTAAGCTTATTCAGCCGGGAAACCAACAATTACAAATTATAATATAAATCAATTATAATAAATTATTTTATTTGCCTTTACTTGAAATCGCCCACTTCGCAACCTGAATGCGGACTCTGTCCTCACCTGTTTCAAAGGTAACACTGTCACCCGAAATGTTTACGATTTTGCCTTTGATACCGCCTATGGTAACGATCTCGTCGCCCATGGACAGACCGCTTCTCATTTCCTCAATCTTTTTCTTTTTCTTGTTTTCAGGTCTTATCATAAAGAAGTAGAAAACAGCAAAGAGCACCACCATGGAAAGTGCAAACTGAATGGTGCCAGCAGTTGTTGAGGCAGTGCCTGCCGCCGCCCCGTCCGCAGGAGTTCCGGTGGGAACACAGCCCGCAAATGCAAGGCAAAGAACCAAAGCGAAGGAAACGATCGAAATTATTTTCTTGGTTGTTTTGAGACTCATTTAGTTAACCTCCTCAAATTGTAACACAATTATATATGGCAAAGTTTTCAAATGCAAGGTTTTTATATCCTTCTCGCGAGCTTTTCGGAAAATGTGCCGCGAAATGTCGAAAATGTACCATTATCGAGTTCTAAGCGTATTCTCTCCATAAGTTTGTTATAGAAATACAGGTTATGAATTGCGCCAAACCTCATTGCAAGAATTTCTTCAGCCTTAAACAGATGTCGAACATAAGCTCTTGAGAAGTCTCTGCAGACAGGACAATCACATTCTGGATCAATCGGGCTGTCATCCTCCGCATATTTCGCATTATTAAGATTCATAACACCTTCCCATGTGAAAAAGTGTCCGTGCCGTCCGTTACGCGTCGGCATAACGCAGTCGAAGAAATCAACGCCGCGATATACGGCCTCGACAATATTGGAAGGCGTTCCCACACCCATAAGATAGCGCGGCTTATCCTTAGGCATAAACTCCTCGACAGCCTCAATCGTGTCGTACATTTCCTGATGTGTCTCCCCCACGGCAAGTCCGCCTATGGCATAGCCTGCCAAATCAAGCTCCGCAATTTGCTTCATATGGCGGATGCGCAAGTCGGCAAAAGTCGCCCCTTGATTGATTCCAAAAAGCACCTGCCCGGGATTTACGGCATCCGGCAGAGCATTTACTCGGTCAAGCTCTGTTTTGCACCTCTGGAGCCATCGGAAAGTTCGCTCGCAGGACTTCTCCACATATTCATAAGGCGAAGGGATTTTCACGCACTCGTCAAACGCCATAGCTATGTCGGAGCCAAGGTTCGATTGTATCCTCATGCTCTCCTCGGGTCCCATAAAAATTTTTCGACCGTCAACGTGAGAATTGAAGCTGACCCCTTCCTCTTTTATCTTTCTCAGTTCGGCAAGCGAAAAAATCTGAAAGCCGCCGCTGTCTGTCAGTATCGGTCCATCCCAATTCATAAACTTATGGAGCCCCCCGCGGCGCCTGACAAGTTCGTCTCCCGGTCTTACATGGAGATGATAAGTATTGGAAAGCTCGATCTGACACCCCAGTTCTTTCAGTTCCGGTGCTGCGACTCCACCCTTGATCGCACCCTGAGTACCGACATTCATAAAGACCGGCGTCTGCACAGTTCCATGAGGACAGGAAAATTCGCCTCTCCGGGCAAGCCCCTCTGTTTTTATTACTTTGAACAATAAAATTCTCCTACTCGTAAATATACTTTTACCCGCTTCTAAAGCAACTTAAACCGCTCTAAAACGCAAATTACCAATTTAATTGTATAATACAAAGCTCATTCTATGAACATCGCATCTCCAAACGAGAAAAAGCGGTATTTCTCCTCAACGGCCTTTGCGTATGCATTCAGTATGTTCTCTCTGCCTGCAAAAGCAGAAACAAGCATAACAAGCGTGCTTTCCGGCAAATGAAAATTAGTCACCAGAGCATCCATGCACTTAAACTTATATCCGGGATAAATAAATATATCAGTCCAACCGGACGATGGGCAAAGAGTCCCATCCTCGTTTGCAAAACTTTCAAGTGTTCTGCATGACGTAGTTCCAACGGCAACTACGCGTCCGCCGCTTTTCTTCGTTTCCGTAACCGTTTTTGCGGTTTCCTCTGGAACAATGCAGTATTCTGCATGCATTTCATGGCTCTCGAGATTCTCGCTTTTAACGGGTCTGAACGTACCAAGTCCCACGTGCAGCGTTACATAGCAGATTTTAACCCCTTTTTTCGCTATTTTGTCCAATAGCTCCTCAGTAAAATGCAGTCCCGCGGTAGGGGCGGCGGCAGAGCCGACTTCCCTTGAATAAACCGTTTGATACCGCTCCTTGTCTCCAAGCTCAGTTTTTATATACGGCGGCAAAGGCATCTTTCCAAGCCGCTCCAGCACCTCAAGAAAAATACCCTGGAATTCAAATTTCAAAAGCTTGTTGCCGCCCTCACAGGAATCGGTAACCTCCGCCTTAAGCTCACCTTCACCAAAAATAAGCTTCGTCCCCGGCTTTGTCTTTTTGCCCGGACGGGTCAGGCATTCCCAAACACCACCGCCTAAATCTCTCAAAAGCACAACCTCGACGGCTCCGCCCGTTTCGCGCCTTCCAATAAGCCTTGCGGGAAGAACCCGCGAATCGTTAAGCACAAGGCAGTCGCCTTCTCTCAGATAATCGGGCAGATCGTAAAAATGTCTGTGCCTCACTTCCCCTGTCACCTTATCGAGATGAAGCAGGCGTGAAGCATCCCTTCTTTGAAGCGGCGTCTGGGCTATCAGTTCTTCGGGCAAATCATAATAAAAATCGGATGTTTTCATCTATAAAATATGGCTCCTATGCGCTAATAAAATATAGTGTAACCATTTTCCAAAAATATAAGGAATAGGCTTTTAACGCACCGCTGGGAGGCGGGCATATTATTGGAAAGCATTAGGTAATGGCGTGAATCAATCACGCCATTACTCCTTTAGAAATATTTACATTTGTGTAATAGAATCTGAGTATCTGCCGATAGTTCAGGTTGTGGTATTTCGCCATTGAATATGCGCCGTACTGACTCATACCGACATTGTGTCCCCATCCGCCGCCTTCTATAATAAACAGGTTCGGATCATTCGGTGATTGCTGTATGGTGTAATGTACGCTCGGAAGTTCCAGCGCGTTATTGCAATTAGACTTTGTGAGCGTCACAGATCTTCCCTGTGCATCAGAAAAAACAATCTTGATTACGTTGTTCGTAGCCGAATACGTTGGCTGAGCCGAAACAACATCGCCCCCGTTGTATCCATATGACCTTAATTTCGATGCGATAAAGGCACCTGTATACTGATAGCTCCATGTTTTACGTGAATTCATCGTTTTCGGAACATCCTCTTCAAACGGGTCTATAACTCCCCGGCAGTACGGAAGTGCTGTAATAAAGATATTCTCGCTGTTCTCCGATCCTCCGCCGTTAGAAGAATAATAGAAGGTATTGCATATTGAGCCGTTATATGTAACATATTCTCCGCGGGTAGCATCAACGGCGGCGTCGCTGTTGGCATTAGCGCCGGCTGTGCCGCTATACACTTGGGAATATGTATCCGCTGTGACATCAAATCCATATTTGGAATAACTGCTCCCCACATTTGCCATAAAGTACGACCTTGCGGAAACTGCCTGGGCTTTAAGAGCCTCAATCGGCCAAGATGCAGACATTTCATACGGGACAACGCCCTTTATATAATCCTCAAGCTCAACGACATTTGTTACTGTGAGCTTATCGCTGACATATCGGAAGTATTCAAAATCTCCGTAATACGTTTTTTGCTTAAACCATGTCACAGCTTTACTGTTACCGGCAACAGGACGTATAGCAAGATTCGCGGAATCCCCCATGTCAAATTCAAACAGAACTTTTGTCGTTCCCGTTCTCGTAACGGCAACGCAGCGGTTACTTCCCGTAAAAACATCACCGCTTATGCCCAGTGAAACACGCGCACTGTTAGCTGCACTCTGATTTTGGTAATTTCCTACCATAACGTAATAGGCGCCGTTTATGTAAGCCGGGAAACCATCCGCATACTGCGACGCAGCACTCTGTGCCGAGTTGAAATCACGGTAGGTATTTAAAAGCTTAATATGGTAACAGCCAACCGTCCCTCCGGAAACCGCCGTATTCACATTCGGCACCATTGTCAGCCTTGTTTCGGGTGTGCTTCCGACAGCGTGGAATACGCGGGAAGAATCGTAGTAACCGAATTGATAACCGCTTCCCACCTTGTTCTCAAGGCTCGCGGAGCTCAGAGCAGTGTTTCTGCCGTCAATATAATAATATAATCCAACTTTAACAGTATTGAGCCTGACTCTGACCGTTGTACCGTCATCTCCGCCATCGGGTATTTTTACAGATGCCGCCTGACCCACCTGCTGAACACCGTCGCCGGTGATAGCGTATGAACCGCCTACAACCGAGATATTTCCGTTCTCTCCTACCGCATAGGCAGAACCGATATCTCCGCTGATTGCATTATTCCCGTCATTGACATAAACCGTATCGGCCGCCAATGCTTCTCCTCCTGCCGCAAGTATCGAAAGAATAAGTGCTGCGGCAAATACTAATGACAGAAATCGACTTGTTTGATGTTTCATATGTACTCCCTTTCGCTAATGTGACAAAAAAACAGCGCTTTAATTAGATAAATTCATCGTGAACATTTATTGACACTAAGTGCTCACTGTGATAGGATTTCTCAAATAAAGAAAATAGCACACTAATTTAATCTTACTAATAGACATTATATTACAAAGTACACTTGTTTTACAAGTCTTACTGCAAATTTTCAAAAAAGCATTATTTTAGGGCATCTTGAATATTATTTCTTAGCCTCACAGAAGGAAGGTCAGCTGAATGAAAAAATACAAAGTTGGAATTATCGGCGGAACCGGAATGGTTGGTCAACGCTATGTTCTTCTAATGGCGGAACATCCGTGGTTTGAGCTGGCAGTAATCGCCGCGAGCCCGCGCAGTGCCGGAAAAACCTATGAAGATGCAGTATCAGACCGTTGGGCTATGGATGCACCTATTCCGGAAAATTTTAAGAATATCCTTGTCAAGGATGCCGCCGCCGATATAGACGAGATAACGTCCATGGTCGATTTTGTTTTTTCAGCAGTCGATATGAAAAAGGACGATGTGATAGCGTTGGAGGAAGCCTACGCCAAACACGAATGTCCCGTTGTATCCAACAACAGCGCAAACCGCTGGACCCCCGATGTTCCCATGGTGATTCCCGAAATAAATCCGGAGCATATAAGGGTTATCGACAGTCAGCGAAAGCGTTTGGGGACAAAGCGAGGATTTATCGCGGCAAAGTCCAACTGTTCAATCCAAAGCTATGTCCCCGCACTTCACCCTCTGCGTGAGGAATTTGGATTAAAGTCTGTTCTCGCCTGCACCTATCAGGCAATTTCGGGAGCTGGAAAAACCTTTGACCGCTGGCCGGAAATGGTCGATAACTGCATTCCGTATATCGGAGGAGAGGAAGAAAAATCCGAACGCGAACCTATGAAAGTCTGGGGCAAAGTCGAAAACGGAACTATAGCCTCGGCGCAAAAACCTCTCATAACCGCGCAGTGTCTGCGTGTCGCCTGCAGCGATGGTCATATGGCCGCAGTCTTTGCAAGCTTCGACAAAAAACCTTCAAAAGAAGAAATCATTGAGAGATGGGTCAATTTTAAAGGCCGCGCGCAGGAGCTCGCCCTCCCCACTGCCCCAAAACAATTCCTACACTATTTCGCTGAAGATAATCGCCCCCAAACCAAGCTTGACCGCAATCTTGAAAATGGAATGGCAATATCAATAGGGCGTCTGCGCGAAGATACACAATTTGATTATAAGTTTGTTTGCCTTTCCCACAACACACTCAGAGGAGCTGCAGGCGGAGCAGTTCTTCTCGCAGAACTGCTCTGTGCGGAGGCTTATATTGAAGCAATTCATTAAGGAGGATTTACTCGATGAAAACACCTATATTCACCGGTGCTGCAACCGCAATCGTCACTCCGTTTCGCGAAAATAAAATCGACTTTGATAAAATGGAAGAGCTTATCGAACTACAATATAAAGGCGGTGTTTCCGCAATTATAGTCTGCGGTACGACAGGCGAAAGTGCAACACAGCCGATCACAGAACACGAGGAACTCGTTGATTTCTGCGTTAGAAAAACGGCTGGCCGCATGAAAATAGTAGCCGGTGTCGGCAGCAATGATACTATGACAAGCGTCCGGCTTGCCGAAAGCGCAAAAGCATCGGGAGCCGACGGAATCCTCATGGTCACTCCATATTATAACAAAACCTCTCAGCGCGGACTTGTTCAGCACTTTACAACAGTTGCCGACCGCGTTGATATCCCCATGATACTCTACAACATCCCCGGAAGAACAGGAATTGGAATTACCGCTGAAACATACAAAATTCTTTCACAGCACCCAAACATAAACGGAACCAAGGAAGCATCCGGTGATTTCAGCCTGTTTTCACGCACCCGCGCACTCTGCGGAGATGACCTCTTCTTCTGGAGCGGCAACGATGATAATACTATACCAATGATGTCGATGGGCGCACTTGGCGTTATATCCGTTGCCTCAAATATCATTCCTCAGGTTGTCAGTGATATTTGCAGGTTCTGTTTAAACGGCGATTTAAAAGCTGCGACAGCTTTATACTTTAAATACGCCGATCTATTTGAAAAGCTCTTTATCGAGGTAAATCCTATCCCCATAAAAACAGCCATGAATCTGCTTGGAATGGATGTGGGCAATTTGAGACTTCCTCTTTGCGAAATGGCTCCCGAAAATCTTGAAAAGCTTAAAAAAAGCTTGGTAAGCGCCGGTTTAGAGCTAAAATAAAAATCGATAGTTATCATAAGGGGCGACGGCAATCGCCCCTTATGATTGATTCCAAAAGAAATAACAAATCAGAACGGAGGGCCACCATGCCAAAGATAATAATATCTGGCTGTAACGGAAGAATGGGGCAGGCAATCACTCGCTTATGTGCCGAAAGAGAAAACGTCACCATTGTTGCAGGATTTGATGTTAACGCCGTTAAGCTTTCAAACTACCCCGTTTACGCAGATCCAATGGAATACAGCGGAGAAGCAGATGCCGTTATCGATTTTTCAAACCCAGCTTCGCTCAAAAACCTGCTCGATTATTGCACAGCTCGTAATATTCCGTGCATTTTATGCACTACTGGTTATTCCGATGAGCAATTGGTGCAGATATCGCACGCTTCAGAATCTATTCCCGTATTTAGATCCGGTAATATGTCGCTTGGAATAAACCTTCTTACAGGACTTATCAAAAAAGCCGCCTCCGTATTGGGCGAAAATTACGATGTTGAAGTGGTAGAGCGTCATCATCGCACAAAAATCGATGCGCCAAGCGGTACAGCGCTTATGCTCGCAGAGGCTGCCGCTTCCTCTCTCCCCTATGAGTCCGAATATATTTATGACCGGCATAGTGTAAGGCAAAAACGTGCAAAAAATGAAATCGGCATTTCTTCTATTCGAGGTGGGACCATCGTCGGTGAACATGAGGTTATTTTTGCCGGAACAGATGAAGTCATCGAGTTCAAACATACTGCCTATTCCCGCGATGTCTTTGCAAACGGGGCAATTGCCGCAGCCGTATTCTTGGCAAGTATTAAGACTCCCGGTATGTATGACATGAATGATGTCCTCTCAAGTATACTGGATGTTTAAATGCACAGAGTATTTTAATTATTGCAGAAAACGCACCGTTATATTTACGGTGCGTTTTCTGCAATAATCTTCGATAAAATGCTGCCAAACTTGACAAATATCAGCATTTTTGATATCGTCAATATTTAGTAAAGAGGGTGTATACACTTGAAGAAACTAATTTCATTTGTTTTAATTTTCTGCATAATGTCGCTCGCCTGCCCTTTATTTTCAAATGCTGCGTCTGTTTCAGACTTTTCCGATGTGATGCCAAATGACTGGTTTTACAGCGCAGTAAATTTTGTAGCGCAAAAGGGTATGTTCAATGGAACAAGCGCATCGACCTTTTCCCCCTCGGGCACTATGACACGCGGAATGTTTGTAACTGTTTTGGGACGTTACAGCGGAGCACCTGCTGTGAGCGAGGGCTGCATGCTTGGCGTCGTTAAAAAATCGGATGTCAATCTGAGGTCAGCCCCTTCTGCAGCGAACACCTCGGTTCTTGCCTGCTTGCAGATAAATTCACAGCTTGAAGTTTTGAAGACAGTCCCTGACTTAAATAATCCCGCTTATACGTGGCACCATGTTAAATACAAAGGTATTATTGGTTACATAAGAAGCGATCTTGTGTCTGTTGTTGACAGCGGCTTTTCAGATGTTCCTGCCTCCTCATATTACGGTTCTTACGTGCAATGGGCATTTTCAAACGGAATTGCCTCTGCAACCGGCACAGGAACATTTTCACCGGAACGCAATATAACGCGCGAAGAAATCTGCTCTATGCTCTATAATTTCGCAGGCTATAAGAATGTTCAGCTGAAGCCCTCTGTCCCCTCCGTCAGTTTTTCGGATAATGCCTCAATTTCTTCAAACTATGTTACAGCCGTTTCGATGATGCAGCAAACGGGTGTGGTAACAGGATATGGCGACGGCAGCTTTAAGCCGAAAGGCAGCGCTACGCGCGCAGAGGTTTCTGCAATGCTTATGCGCTTTATCGATGCTATCGGTTATAAACCTGTAATCGAATCCTCCCTTGACGCCTCCGGAAATTACATATTCGGCACAGAGGTTCCGCAAAAGGTTTCGGCAGGAGCCGACTACTTCTCTGACGCCTGCTTTATTGGACATTCGCTTGTCAATGGCATGAACAGCTACTTCGGGCTCAGCAACGCGGATTTTTTTGCTGTGAACGGTGCTTCAGCTAAATATATGCTGACATATGATGGTTTTAAGCTTTCCACAACTCATACTGATGAGAGCGGAAATATAGTTCCAGATACCGGTAAGCTTGAGACTGCACTTTCCCAAAAAAATTATGGTAAGGTATATATAATGCTCGGCGTCAATGAGATCGGCTCTCAACCCCACCACAGACAAGCCTTTTCTTCAAACATGAGCGCACTTATCGACCTCGTCAGGAAAACCCAGCCGAATGCAAAGCTTTATCTTATATCTCTTACTCCCGTTTCTCAGGATTGCTCCGAAAGCCGTAAAGATGTGAACCGCGATAATAGCATCGCTTTTAATTCTGTTATCAAACAGTTATGCAAGGATAAAAAAGCATATTATCTCAACGTCTTTGATCTTCTCTGCGACAATGATGGTTTCCTGCCGAAAAGTGCATGTATGTCAGACGGAATCCATCTTTTATCCCCCGAATACACAAAAATTAAAAACTATCTATTTACACATACAATATGAAAATAAACCCGTTCGGAAATCCGAACGGGTTTTTTAAAGAGAAAAATAATCTTGGTTATTTTACTTCAGAACCGATAACTTCTTTTAATGATGTTGCAAGACCGGCAAGCCCCTGTATTTCCGAGGGAATAATGATTTTTGTTGCCTTGCCGTCCGCTGCCGCAGCAAATGCCTCGAGTGCTTTAATTTTGATAACCGCTTCCGAAGGCAGGCTTTCGTTGATTTTTCGTATACCTTCGGCGGTAGCTGTCTGAACTTTCAGTATAGCGTCTGCCTCACCTTCGGCTTTTAATATTTGCGACTGCTTTTGAGCATCGGCACGAAGGATTGCAGCTTCCCTTTCACCCTCTGCAATAAGAATTGCGGACTTTTTTTCGCCTTCCGCCCTAAGTATGGACTCACGGCGCTCACGCTCAGCTTTCATTTGCTTTTCCATGGAGTCCTGAATCTCACGCGGCGGCAGGATATTTTTTAATTCGACACGGTTTACCCTGATTCCCCAAGGGTCTGTCGCTTCGTCAAGGATAGTGCGCATTTCGGTATTGATAACGTCGCGGCTTGTCAAAGTCTGGTCAAGCTCCAGATCGCCTATAATATTACGGAGCGTGGTAGCTGAAAGATTCTCAATAGCGTTTATCGGATTTTCAACACCGTATGTGTAGAGCTTTGGATCAGTTATTTCAAAATAGAGGACGGTATCTATCTGCATTGTTACGTTATCTTTTGTAATAACAGGCTGGGGAGGAAAATCATAGACCTGTTCTTTCAAGGAGATTTTCTTTGCAATGGATTCAATAAACGGAATTTTGAAATGAAGTCCGACGTGCCATGTTGTGCTGTAGGCGCCCAGTCGCTCAATGACATACGCCTGTGCCTGCGGTACGACACGAATGTTACGTACTAAAATTATGAAAGCAATGACTATGAGTATAATGGGAACTACGTAATCCATAAATACCTCCTCTTTCTGCCGTATCAGGCATACGGCCGCCTTTTCGCGGAAACATACTATGCTTTTGTATTTTCAGCAAACTCTTTTACAGTCTGCGGCTGTACAATGAGCTTAACACCCTCTATTGACTTGATGACAGTAATCGCATCTTTTTCAATAGGTTCACCTGTTTCACTTCTTGCGGTCCAAATTCTTCCTCCAACAGAAACGGTTCCCTTTCCTGTAACATTGTCGATGCTTTCGATAACCGTCGCAGTTTTGCCGATTACCATATCCGCGTTTGTGGGTTGTGCTTTTGTATTGACATATTTCTTTGCAAGCGGTCTTGTTAGAACAAGTGTTGCAACTGAAACAACTATGAACAGTGCTATCTGCAGCCACATAGGTGCATCAAAAAACGCACTGATAAGCGCTGCTATCGCGCCCAGAGCAAACCATATAGACGTAAGTCCTGCTGTTGCTCCCTCCGCCACAAGAAATACAGCAATAAGAACGGCCCAGACCACTATCATATCATCCACAGACATTTCCCCCTTTTTCAGCGTACTTAATATGCATACTGAACTTTTGTTCATCTCTACATATATAGTATTACTATGGTACTACTATTCGGAGAAAATATCAACCCAATCGACGGTGTTTAGTTAGGAAAATACTGTTTTATGCTCTGTCCCTAATCGCTATGTCCTCTCTCTTGGGACCGGTCGAAATCATATTTATTGGCACGCCGATAAGCTTTTCAATATACTCAACATATTGTTTGAGCTGCGGAGGAAATGAATTGTAATCCGTAACGCCTCTTACATCGCACTTCCAGCCCGGCAAGGTGTGGTAGACGGGCTTTGCCCTGCTGAGCTTTGAAGAAACCGGAAATTCTTTTGTCACTTCATCGCCGAGATCATATGCAACGCAAATCTTGATTTCATCCATATAGCCAAGGACATCCACCGCAGTGAGAACTGCCTCTGTGGCCCCCTGCATACGGCAGCCGTATGCTGTTGCAACCCCGTCGAACCAGCCTACTCTGCGCGGTCTGCCCGTAGTTGCGCCGTATTCGCCCTTATCTCCGCCAAGCCGGCGAAGAGTCTCTGCTTCGTCCCCGAACATTTCGGTAACAAAAGCCCCGCCGCCCACCGCGCTTGAATACGCCTTTGTCACAGCAATAACGCCTTCGATTGCCGTAGGCGGTATCCCCGCGCCGACAGCACCATAACCTGCAATCGTATTTGATGAGGTTACATAGGGGTATATTCCAAAATCAGTATCTTTCAGCGTGCCTAATTGCCCTTCCAGCAAAATCTCCTTGCCCTCGGAAAGGGCGCGGTGAACAAGCTCTGCCGTATTTCCCACATAGGGTGCAATCAGTTCCCGCTGCTCAATCATTTCGCTGTAAAGCTCGTCCAGGTCCAGAAGCGGCTTATGATAAAGGTGCTCAAGAAGTGTGTTCTTTATTGTGCAGACGTTCAGCAAACGGCTTTTCAGCAGTTCATCATCAAAAAGCTCATTGACCTGAAATCCGATTTTGGCAAACTTATCGGAATAAAACGGTGCAATGCCCGATTTTGTTGAACCGAACGCATTTCCTCCAAGCCGCTCCTCCTCATAAGCGTCAAAGAGTATATGGTATGGCATAACTATCTGGGCGCGCTCTGAAACGAGGATGTCCGGCGCAGGAACTCCGCGCTCCTTCAGAGCGTTAATTTCTTCGGTAAAGGTACGTATATTTAGCGCAACTCCGTTACCGATAATATTTGTTATATGTGGATAAAATACTCCCGATGGAAGCGAGTGCAGAGCAAATTTCCCATAGCCGTTAATAATGGTATGTCCGGCATTGGCGCCGCCCTGAAAGCGAATAACCATATCCGAGTTTTCAGACAGCATATCGGTTATTTTTCCTTTTCCCTCATCGCCCCAGTTTGCGCCAACTATAGCCTTAACCATGAATGTCACCTCGTAGAATATATTTGTGTGTTCATATCCATATTTTTCATACCAATTTATTGTATATTATATTGCATTCTTTTGCAAGGCGAAAATTAAGGCTTTACTTTCACAATTTACTGATATAGAATGTGAGTACGTTAACTAACTATTCCGTTATATATAAATTATATCCCGGAACATAGCTTTCCGCTAAATAAAATAGGTGGTGTTTTGATGAACAAACAGACAAAGAAACCCCGCAACGAAGAGATGTATCGGGCAATCCTTACCCTCAAAAACGTTGACGAGTGTATAAATTTTTTTGAAGACCTCTGTACAATAACCGAGCTTCAGGCCATGGAGCAGCGCTATCAGGTTGCCTCGCTCCTGAATAAGGGCTGCATTTATAATGAGATACTTGAAAAAACAGGTGCAAGCAGTGCAACCATCAGCCGTGTAAACCGCAGTTTGCAATATGGTCAGGAAGGGTATGCATGCGTATTTAAGCGTTTAGCCGAGCAGGAGGAAGCTGAATAGTCACCTCGTTCCATTAATCTATACCCAAAACGGCCATTCGTTTTACAATGGTCGTTTTTCATCTTAACATACAGAAAGGAATGAAATTTGTGAGTGCTTACGGCCCTCTCGCTCCTGTTTATGATAAATTCACAAGTGATATTTGTTATGAAGACTTCGCAGATTTTTACGAAAAAGTATTCCGTTCGCGTAATAAGAATGTAAAAACCCTGCTTGATGTCGGCTGCGGCACAGGTACGCTTACAGCAATAATGGCCCATCGCGGTTATGAAATGGTGGCTGCCGATGCTTCTTCCGATATGCTGTGCATCGCCCAGGAGAAATTCTCCGAATTAACAGATGTCATCCCTCCTCTTTTTTTGTGCCAGTCAATGACGGAACTTGATCTTTACGGCACAGTGGACGCGGCGATCTCCTGTCTTGACGCAGTTAATTACCTTCCCCCTTCCGATATGCCCGAATTTTTGCGTCTTATGCATTTATTTATAGAACCGGACGGTATCTTCATCTTTGATATAAATTCTCCTGAGCGTCTGCGCTCTTTGGACGGCTTCACTTCGGTTGATGAGGATGAGAATAGCCTGTGTCTTTGGCGGGCAGACTTTGATGTGGATGAAAATGCCCTGTATTATGGAATGGATATTTTCACACGAAGGGGCAGATTCTGGCAGCGCTCTTTTGAGGAACACGTTGAGTACTCCTACGAACCTCAGGAACTTTTGAAGCTCCTTTCGGAAGCAGGTTTTACGAATTCAGAAATCTGTATGAACGGTCCGCAGAACGAGCTTGGGCGAGTATTTATAATAACAGAAAACACTTCGCATTGAGGTAAAAGCTATGGATAAAATCATTCGCGCCGTCACTAAGGACGGGTTTGTAAAAATCTCTGCTGTCAACGGACGTGATATTGTCGAAAAGGCCCGGCAGCTCCATGATCTCAGTCCCGTTGCCACAGCGGCACTTGGAAGAACACTTTGCATCACCTCTATTCTTGGAGAACTGCTGAAAGAGGAAAACGCAACAGTTACAGTACGGATAAACGGCGGTGGTCCCATAGGAAGCATTATCGCTGTATCTGACAACGGCGGCAACGTCCGCGGATATGTCCAAAATCCGCATGTCGATCTTCCTCTCAACCAGAACGGCAAGCTTGATGTCGGCGGTGCTGTCGGCACAAGCGGAACTTTGACGGTAAGCCGCGATTTGGGTTTGAAAGAACCGTATATCGGTTCAACTGCACTTGTCAGCGGTGAGATTGCAGAGGATTTTTCTTATTATTTTGTCGAAAGTGAGCAGGTCGGCGCCGCATGCGGTCTTGGTGTCCTCGTGGACAAAGACCGCTCCGTCATATGCGCCGGCGGCTTTCTTGTACAGCTTCTTCCCGGTGCTCCCGACTCACTTATTGATAAAATTGAAAACAACATTTTCGAGATGGGTCAGGTAACTGGAATTTTGCAGAACGGAACGGTTGAAGACCTTGTTTCTCATGTCCTCAATGGGTTTTCTCCGGAAATCCTTGCGGAAGCACCTGTTGAATACCGCTGCTATTGCAGCCGCGACCGCGTTAAGCGTGCGGTTGAAAGCATCAGCAAGGAAGATCTTGAAGAAATCATCCAAAACGGAGAAAATACAGAAATATCCTGCCAATTCTGCAATTCGGTTTATGTTTTTTCACCCGACGAGATTCGATCATTTTTGCAGGAAAAAGAATAAAAACACATATAGCGAAAAAATGCTAAAATGACCTTGACATTTGCAAAATAATTTAGTATACTGGCAAAGCCGCTTGAGGTTTGCCAGTTTGGGAGCATAGCTCAGCTGGGAGAGCACATGCCTTACAAGCATGGGGTCACAGGTTCGATCCCTGTTGTTCCCACCAGACGCTTTATGCGGCATCTTCCCGACAACATCGGGAAATACGGCCCAGTAGTTCAGTTGGTTAGAACGCCAGCCTGTCACGCTGGAGGTCGACGGTTCGAGCCCGTTCTGGGTCGCCAAGGGATGCAATAGTGTCCCTTATACGCCTCTGTAGCTCAGTTGGTAGAGCAGAGGACTGAAAATCCTCGTGTCGTTGGTTCGATTCCGACCGGAGGCACCATTCCCCATCGGATGTGCTTAACATCCGATGGGGAGGAAAAAATAATCGCATTATGCGGGCGTAGCTCATTTGGCAGAGCGCCACCTTGCCAAGGTGGAGGTAGCGAGTTCGAATCTCGTCGCCCGCTCCAAAATTTCCGCTTCGCTTAAAATTCTGAAGCGGACGACGAGATAAGATTTATATAATTTGGGGCCCCCGACCCCAAATTCCTCTTTTCTTTCTCGTTTTAATTTAGTAGCAGCAAAGTATTATCTTTATGGCGCCATAGCCAAGTGGTAAGGCAGTGGACTGCAAATCCGCGACTCCCCAGTTCAAATCTGGGTGGCGCCTCCAGAGAGGACAGTTTATCTGTCCTCTTTTTTTTACATATTCCCCTATCGATTTGATATGTTTTTTTATAAAGTGACTTGCATTTTTTATATTATTTGGGTATAATTTCAGTATTAAGTTATTGGAGGCATGCTTTGTGTACACTGTCACAAAAGATTCACTTATAATAGAAGTATTGGAAAACGCCCCGCAGACCGCGCCTTTTTTCAATGCAATCGGAATGCACTGTTTAACCTGCGTTCTTGCAACGGATGAAACTATAGAACAGGCCTGTGCCGCCCACGGTTTTGACGTTGATGACTTTATCACTCAAGTCAACGCTTTTCTTGAGCAGCAGGAAGCCCAAAATTCATAAAACAAGAGCATAAACGATACCGTTTCAGATTCTCGCGGGCTTTTCGGTCAAGGTGCTTCCCTTAGCGCTTGTCGTCAGACCGTATATTTGAAGCGGTATCTCGCTTTTTGGAGGAGTTTTATTGTCGCAGATTAAGCTTTCTGCCCGATTGGAGGCAATCGCAAAACATATTCCGCTTCATGGCAATTTCGCCGATGTCGGTACAGATCATGGATATCTTCCTGTTTGGCTGCTGCAAAACGGATATACCGGCAAACTGTACGCTACGGATATAAAAAAGGGTCCGCTTGAGCGTGCAAAAAAAACTGCGGCGGAATTCGGCTTTGAGGACAAAATCGGTTTTTTTCTCTGCGATGGTCTTAATGCACTTGACGGCATGGATATCCGCACTGTTGTGATTGCGGGAATGGGCGGAGAAAACATTGCTGATATTCTACATAAGGCGCCGTGGACAAAAAATAACAACTGCCTTTTAATACTTCAGCCCATGAGCAAATCAGCGCTACTGCGCTCATGGTTATTTGAAAACGGTTACAGGGTCCAGTCTGAGCAGCTTGTTAAGGAGGGTGATGTTTACGAAATTCTCACTGCATCCGCAGGTCATGACACGCCCTATTCCCCTGCCGAGCTTTTTATCGGTCATAGGCACCTGATTTCGTCCGACCCCTTATATAAGAGCCGGCTCGAATATCTTATAGAAAAAACAAAAAGAGCCGCATCCGGTCTTGCCGAATCAACAAAAGCGGAGGATGCGGTCCGGCTTAACGATATGAACGCTGTTTTCGCTTCTTTGCAGGAACTTAAAAAAAGTGAATACTGAGAGAACAGGACGGTATACAGGAGGTAAATATGCCAAAGGTCAAGGACATAGTCAATTATTTTACTGCGCTTATCCCTCCCGAAATGAAAATGGATTTTGATAATGTCGGACTGCTTGTCGGAACAAACGAAACAGATGTTAAAAAAGCTGTCGTTGCACTTGACATCACAGAAGACGTTATAGATGAGGCTATCAGAGAAAACGCGCAGATAATCCTGTCGCATCACCCAATGTTCTTTGAGCTGAAAAAGGTAAATGACGACAGCCTTATCGGCGGAAAAATCGTAAAAATGCTCCAAAACGGAATTTCGGGCTTCTGCCAACACACAAATCTGGATTCAGTTCAAGGCGGCGTCAACGATTCACTTGCTCAAAGGCTGGGCGTCCACATTGAAGGCTGGCTGGAAGGGCCGCATTTAACATCCGACGGCAGAGAATACGGCATGGGGCGTTTTGGTCATCTTTCCCTGCCTGTAGAATTCACAAATTACCTTGCCACTGTTAAAACCTCTCTTGGTGCTGCGGGGCTAAGGTATCATTTTGCAGGCAAGCCCGTATATAAGGTGGCTCTCTGCGGCGGTTCCGGAGGGAATTTTGTCGAGGATGCAGTCAGGCTCGGCTGCGACACTCTTGTAACTGCCGATGTGAAATATGACAGATTTTTAGCCGCCAAGGAGCTTGGCCTAAATCTGATCGATGCCGGTCATTTCTGCACTGAAAATGTGGTAGTTCCCGTAATCGCAGAGATGCTGAAAAAAGGTTTTCCGGAGATAGATGTCATAGAAGCAAATTCTTCCCATCAACCTGAGGGATTCTATTAAACCATAAACCCGTCTTTCTCCGCGCAACCGGTGAAAGACGGGTTTTCTCTTGTTTGCAGTTAAAGTCTCAGATATTAAGCGGTCAGCGTTTCATGCTTTTGATAAGCGCTTTTTCCTCGGGACTCGGCTTTAATGATTCGCATATCTTCTGCAATGACTTGTTGTATGTAAAATCGTCCAGCTTATTATTTTTCAAAAATGGCATTGTTTCTTCCGGAAATTTTACATAGCACATCGAAATTGCCCACGCCACCGCCATTTTAACATAATAATTTTCATTTCGTATTTCATCAAAAATTTTAAAAATTTCCTCGATATGCTCTTTGTCAATATAATAATCGAGCATCATAACGACGGCAAACCGAACATAGAAGGGTTCTTCCGAGTTTACATAATCCATCAAAAATTCCCACATACGTTCTTTGCTTTTGTTTGTTATTTTCAGTCCGCAGCAAAAGCTGTCGCACACCGACCAATTTGAAATCTTGGGGACAAACTCCCTCACCTCTGAAAGAACCGTTTCAATGTCCTCTTTCAAATATCCTATCGTCAGTCCCTGAAGCATGGTTTCCTCAAAATAATCATCCTTATTAAGGTTGAAGTATTCCCTCCAGTTGCTTCCCGCAAGCTCTTTTGCCAATTTACGGACTGCGGGCAGGCGCACGCCAAGAATATTATCGGTGTCCGGCAGAAGCGAAGCTGAAAATTTTTGATATTTGGGTTCCGCAAGCTCCAAGAGTCTTTGCTTATACTCCTCATAAATATTTTCCATCAGCAATTTTCCTTTTCAAGCTCCAGAAGAAAACGCTTCATGTCAAGTCCGCAGCCATAGCCCACAAGATCCCCGTTTGCCCCAATTACCCGGTGACAAGGTATAACAATAATCAACGGGTTCTTGTTGTTCGCCCCGCCCACTGCGCGTGCCGCTTTCGGACTGCCTACCCTGTCCGCTATATCCTTATAGCTTCGTGTATCACCATAAGGTATCTCTGAAAGCGCAGCCCAGACTTTTTTCTGAAATTCTGTCCCCAAAGGTTCAAGGGGCAGGTCAAAATTTTTGCGTTTTCCGGAGAAATACTCGTTAAGCTGAGAGGCGGCAAGATCACTTATACTTGAGGGTTCGCCTTTCCCCTGCTCCGTAGTCGTAAGTATGTATCTTATTGATGTATCAGTGTATCCGATTTTCAGCCTTCCGCAGGGAAAATCATAAATCGCATAGGGTTCATTTTTCATCTCGTCAAAACTCCTTTATATCATCCGGTCGGGTTTATGCAAAAAGCTCCTTTCCCGCTTTCCGCACGCCGTCACTCCCCAATTAAATCCCGCGAGACCTCTCCCATTCTCTTATTCTCTTTTCCTCAATCTCTTTTTGAGCCTGCTCCATACTCTGCATATGCAAATTCATCGTGCGGTTTTTGGCTTCCGCCAGATCAATAATAGCAAATACTGCTTTCTCAAGCTCTCCGCTTTCTCTGTAATCTGCCTTGAGGACATAGTCAACGCGCCCTTTCAGCAGAAGATTGTTTACCGCGGCTTTGTCATCATCCTGATACACAGCTATAGAGTGACCGCCGTTTGAGCGGACAAGCTTCATGCAAGGAACATCGGTCAGCCCATCTCCTATATAGACCATGTTACGAAACGGAACTCTGCGCTTTTCCTCCGGCATAAAATCGTTCAAAACGTCATTTTCAGTTACGTCAAAAACGCCTTTGTTGATGCGGTAGAGAAACTGCGTTTTACTGGTATAGTTAACTGCCATTGCAGGCCAGCAGGGTACTCCGTCCTCATCATAGCAATACTCAGCGGCATATATTCTTTCAAACTTGTCCGCTATCGGCGTGCCTTCTATTATTTCTTTTAATCCCGATGAGATTATGTAGTGCTCCGCTTTCATCCCATGCTTTTCGGCATAGCTGTTTACTCTTTCAAACCAACTTTCAACACCTTCAAAAAGCTCAACGCCTTTTCCCAAGTCGCGAAGCGTCTCGCGTGTAAACAGCAGCTTTCCCCTTGCCTTTTTGAACATGACGAACATATACGCAAGAATCTGATCCATATGATTGTCATACATTATTTTGTTACATTCTGCCCAAAACTCCGCAGGGGTCATTTTAATATCAGAAATGAAAGCATATTCCTGCATATTTCTTGGTGAAAGGGTTTTATCAAAATCGTACATCAGGGCAAATATCGGCTTGTCGGGCATAGGCATCTCCTCCCCTGTTCTATCCTGCGTTTCTGTCGTGGTAATGAAGCCGCTTGGGAAACACTATTTCAGAGCTTACCGTCTCTGCTGGCAAGAACGAACTCAATAGGATGCTGAATGATTGCCGCGGTTTCCTCTGGAGTTTTTCCGTCTCTAAGGTAACGCCTTGCTATTTCGGACATAGATTCCCCAATTTCGATTATATGACCGTCGGGGTCAAATATCCTTATTACCCTCTGCTGCCAATCGTATTTCTTGGGCGGATGCAGGTGCTCAACATTTGGAAAGGCTTTTAGCTTATCCAAAAACTCATCAAAATCATCCACCTCGAAATAAAGCTCCATATCATAACTTTTTTCATAAGATGGATTTTGAGGCAGGCCGGCAATCCATGCAAAATCCTCTTGAATAGCAAAGCCTCCTGAGAAAGTGACGTTTTTCCCCAAATCAAGAACAACCGTTTGCCCAAACAATTCTGAATAGAATTTCTTTGAGATATCCACGCTTTTTACCGCAATAAGCGGCAGTATATATTCAAGCTTCATGTATTTCCCAACTTTCTTATGTAACTAAGCCTTATTGCAAAGATTATATACCAATTTGATTTTCCAATCAATAAAATCATTTTTCTAAGCGATTCTACCGCAAAAAATGCCTATAGCGCGCACTTCTTCAGGCGGAAAAATACTATTTTCATATATCGACTTCTTTTGCTTGCACATAGGACAACATCCTATATATAATACGCAAAGGTTGACAATCAAAGGAGAAAACAAGGTATTATCCGTGTCAAAAATTTGTTTTGGAGGAATTCGTATGAAGGGTCAAAAAATGCTTAAGGTCTTCAGTATCTTGATGATTCTTGTCTGTGTGTTCGGTCTTGCTGCCGGTGCTATGGGCATACTTGACGTAAACGATGAAAAGACCGCAAAGGAAAACGAAAAAGCAGAAGCGGAAGCACAGATCGCGCAGCTTGAAGAAGGAATTGCAGCCCTTGACGCTAAAAAGGCAGATTATGAAACCGGATCGGCCGTACTTGAGGACAGCAGAGCCGAATATGTGACCGGTAAAGATGCCTATGAACTCAGCAAAGCGAACTATGATGAAAGACTTGCACAATTTAATGCTGCAAAAGAAGCCGGTACTATTGATGACGCCGCAGCAGCGGCAACTCAGACGCAGTTGGATGCAATTGCTTCCCAACTCGAAGTCGCTAAGGCAAACCTTGAGGAATATGAGGCAGTCGAAGCGAAGGTCGAGGAATATGAAGCAAGTCAAGCCCATATTGAAGCTGGTATTGCAAAGCTTTCCGAAAAGGAATCTGTAAAGGAAAAAATCGCCGCCGGGACTGATGCTATTGATGCAGCAAAAGAAGCTCTTGACGAAGAAAGCATAAAGACAAGCACTGAACTTAAAACAAGACTCTACATAAATGCCGCTGCCGTACTTGTCGCCGTATTCGCCCTCATTTCCGGAGTCCTCGGTGCAGGCGCTGCGAATATTCCGAGCGTCGGCAAGATCAAGGGTGGAATACTGTTTGGTTTGCTGAGTCTGGTTCTTGCTATCGCCGCGAATGTCTATGGCTATATGAATGATTACACCGCATACACAATCCTGCTGTCAGCTTTGGCTGCCGAAACTGTGATATCCCTCCTTTATGTCATCTCTGTTTTCCGTTACAAAAGCGCTCTTATTGAGTTGATTTCAGGCTGATTAAACCAAAAGCCAAAAACACAAGCGCAGAGAATGTCTCTGTGCTTGTGTTTTTGTCTGTCAAAGTTTCTTTCCATAAACCTCTGTATAGGTCAGCTTTCCGTTTATTCGCTCCGATTTCATAAGCGAAACGCGGGAGACTTTCATACTTGTTTCGGGGACGCTTATGCTGACGGGATTATTCGCCGTAAGCTGTCTTGCTATAGTGATGTGGGGCTTGAAGGCTTTGGCTTCTATATCGAACCCGCTCGCGCGCAGATCCGTTCTCAGCTTTTCGACAAGAGATTTTAGAATAGGATTGCTTTCAATTCCGACCCAATATAAGTCCCCGAAATGTCCTGCTCCTTGAACAGTCATGTCAAATGCAGGCACAGCGCATCTGTCAATCACATTTCTAATAGCCGGTATATTTTCGGACTCACCTATAAACGCAAGCGTTAGGTGAAGATTTTCCGGTCTTGTAAAATTCCCCGATATTGACTGCGAACGCAGCTCGTCAATAGCCTCCAGCAGAATATCCTTTACTTCTTTTGAAAAATTTATCGCAATAAAAAGACGCACTATTCAGTCTCTCCTATCTGAGCATTCCCGTCACCGCATATAAGATACGCTTTAAATATGCGCTTGGGTCCGATTGGTAATAAGTATACTACATTGCGGTTCGCTGCCAAGACTTATTTACCATTACTGTTGCCATATCAAGTATTTTTATAATAAGCTCTGTTAGATAATAGTATTGGTATAATTCCAAGATAGGAGGAGGGATGTGATATTTCCTCCTTCAAAGTTCATAGTATATCGCAAATGACAATTTTAATCATTTTCCAGTTGATTTATTATGCTTTTTATTTCACCAACAATTTCTGTAACTGACTTGTTATCAGTATTGATAACATAATCGTTTGGGTGGTGTTCTAACCTTAGCCATTCAAACGATACCTCATTAGTATCGCCACGTTTTTTATGTCGTTCAATAAGCGTTTTTTCGGAGCAGGTCAATGTGAATCCAATTGTCATGTAATCCTTGGCTGTAATATCCTTCAACATTGACTCCCGTATTGTTTGGTATATCATCCTCACAGAAGAAAGAACAACATAATTGAAATTTAAATTCAAGTATGTAGACAAAACATAGGACATGTTTTTATTGATGTTCGGATTTCTTGGGTCGTCAAATGAAAATGGATTGACACGCCATACCCAATCATCATCTAAATGGGCACTATTTTCATATGAATAAAACAAGTTGTCTGCTACCGCGGTTTTACCGACACAGGGCGAACCGCTTATGATAATTAATTTTTGAACTATTTTCTTCTTAGACATCTTTCACCTACGTTTATCATACGTATTATTTTTATCTGCATAGAAAATATAAATAATATTCAGTTTACAATCGATAACAATTGTGATTTAAATGCCTGCTATTATATATACTAAATAAATACAGGCAGTCTATCTCTAAATTGTTCTTGCCGTACATCTACTGGCTTACTAACGCTATCTAAAACGAGAGTTCTTATTCATAATAAATCTTTATCTTGTTAAGTTTTTTCAAGCCACTTAAACCAATACAAATAATTGGCTAAATATTTGGTTGCTACACCTGTAAATCACCTTATCCATTCCTTTAGGTTACTATGCAGTGAATTTACATGGAGAGAACCACAAATAGGACATGCTTGCCCATTTGAAAAGTGCTTTTCTTTACAGTCTTTTTGCAAATCCGCTTCTATAGAGTTTATTGTTATAAGTTGTCCAATGTATTCGAATAATTCTGTAATCTGAATACTACTTAATTTAATGCAGATATATCCGATTTTATTATTGATAAAGATGGCATAATAGGCCCTCACTTCCTGAGTTCCATTATATCACAATAAGAACATATGTTCAGCACCAATATTATCTAACAGAGCATTATAATAAAATAGTGTCATTGGAATCATAATGGCAATCCGGTTCAAGAAATATTCGGCATATCGAGGTATGCTTTATCCGGTGGTGATAATCATGGATCAAAGGGAAAACATCTGCGCGGTCAGGCGGATGCAAGACTATATCGAAGCCCATATAAGCGAACCAATCACACTCTCTCAGCTTGCAAAAGCTGCGGCTTATTCTCCTTGGCACAGCGAAAGGCTCTTTAAGGAGCTGACCGGAAAAAGTCCGTTTGAATATATCCGTTCACTTCGCCTGTCGAAAGCGGCACTCGTACTGAGAGATGGCCAGCCCAAAATAATAGATGTGGCATTAGATTTTGTATTCGACTCGCATGAGGGCTTCACAAAGGCTTTTTCAAAACAATTCGGACTGTCTCCAAAAAACTACTCTAAAAACACCCCTCCTATCCAGTTGTTCATCCCCTATCGTGCAAATGATTACCGCCATACAAAACTAAAGGGAGAGAAACCTATGCCGGAAAACAAAAACCTGCAAGCTGTCTTCGTTCAAGTCGTTGAGCGCCCCGTGAGAAAGGTGCTGCTCAAAAGAGGCATTAAAGCTTCCGAATATTTCGCTTACTGCGAGGAGATCGGATGTGATGTATGGGGAATGCTTACGAGCGTCAAAGATGCCCTGTACGAACCAATAGGTATGTGGCTGCCGAAATCCATGATAAGTGAGGGTTCCTCGGAGTATGTTCAGGGGGTCGAGCTTCCGTTGGATTACAACAAGCCTGTTCCCGACGGCTATGAGCTGATTGAGCTTCCGCCCTGCACTATGATGGTCTTTCAGGGACCGCCTTTTGATGAAGATAAGTTTGAAGATGCAATTACAGATGTATGGAAACTCATTGAAACCTTTGACCCAAGGCTTTACGGCTTTGAGTGGGCGGAAAATGATGCTCCAAGATTCCAGCTTGCGCCTATGGGCTATCGCGGTTATATCGAGGCGAGACCTGTGAAGCCTATAAATAAAGCAGAAATCTGACAGATGAATTTCAAACAGGGTACTGAAAAGTACCCTGTTTTACGTTTCTATGATTAGAAATTAAGTAAATATTCACTTGTGCGCTAAAGTGTGATAAGATTAGAATATTCTTGACAGAGAGGAGAAACGGTGCATGGCAAACTACAAAGAAATGACCTGTTCCAGCTCCTGCAGCAAGCTTAAAAGAAAGTTTCCTTTTTCATGGGATCTGAATATATACCGCGGCTGTGAACACGGCTGCAAATATTGCTATGCAATGTATTCGCATCAGTATCTTGGTTCGGAGCAATATTTCAGTGACATTTATATCAAGACAAACATTGTGGAACAGCTCGAAAAACAGCTTTTTAGTCCCTCGTGGAAAAGAGAGGTCATAAATATAGGCGGCGTTACCGACAGCTATCAGCCGATTGAAGCACAGTATAAACTGATGCCGGACATTCTGCGTCTTATGATAAAATATAAGACTCCCTGCATCATCTCCACAAAATCCGACTTGATTTTGCGCGACTATGATTTGATAGCAGAACTTTCTGAAATCACTTATGTAAATGTTGCGGCAACGATTACCTGTATGGACGAAGACATACGCAAGAAAATTGAGCCCGGAGGCGCTGAATCTCTAAGCCGCTTTGCGATGCTAAAGGAGTTTGCAAAAACGAACGCTTCAACAGGTTTGCATTTTATGCCCATCATTCCCTACCTAACAGATAAGCGCGAAAATGTGGATTCACTCTATTCTCACGCGCATGACAGTCATGTGGACTATGTTCTTCCCGGAGTGCTTTACCTGCGCGGAAAGACCAGACAAAGCTTTTTTGATTTTATACAGGCAGAATATCCTGATTTATACGAGCCGTTGCAAAACTTATACAAATCCGGCGGTGCCGGAAAAGAATATAAAGATATGCTGTATTCAATGGTCAACGAAATAAAAACAAAATATAATCTCTCAAGCAGCTACTCATCGCCGATGAAAGAAAAACTCAAACAATCGGAGAATGAGCAGTTGTCCCTCTTTAATTAATAAAAAAGGAAATAGTAATAAATGAAGTCCGCATATTTTAAGTATATCCTGTCACTGCTTATTTTCGGAACTAATGGAATCGTGGCAAGTTATATTCTGCTCAGCAGCCAGGAAATCGTATTTACCCGAACCCTAATCGGAAGTCTTTTTCTTATCATTATATATATTTTTGGAAAGCAGAAAACACAGTTTTGGAAAAATAAGAAATCCATGTTTTTTCTCTCACTTTCCGGCATCAGCATGGGTGCAAGCTGGATGTTTTTATTTGAAGCATATAACCAGATAGGTGTAAGCCTTGCCACTCTCGCTTATTATTGCGGTCCTGTAATAGTGATGCTGCTCTCCCCTCTCGTTTTTAATGAAAAACTCAGTGGAATCAAAATACTCGGTTTTTCCTCGGTCGTTCTTGGAATGATTCTGGTAAACGGAAGTGACATTCTTACAGGAGAGATATCATGGGGACTTGTCTGCGGCATACTATCGGCGCTTCTATACGCCACGATGGTTATCTTTAATAAGAAAGCCACCGGCATAACAGGGCTTGAAAACACAATAGGTCAATTGGTAATAGCTTTCCTTACAGTCACCGTTTATTTAATGCTAAGAGGCTCACTTTCAATATCAATATCAAGGGAAAGCATCATCCCCATCATCATACTTGGCTTTGTCAACACTGGCTTGGCATGCTATTTCTATTTTTCATCTATACAAAAGCTGCCCGTCCAATCGGTTTCAATTTGCGGCTACCTTGACCCTTTGTCGGCCCTGATTTTTTCGGCGCTTTTTCTCAAAGAACATTTGTCCCCTGTTCAAATCGCCGGAGCAGTTCTGATTTTGGGAGGCGCGGCTTTTGGCGAGCTGTACGGTCAGCGGCGTATTCGTTTAAAAAGGCGAATATGTCCGGAAAAGTGATTTAACCCAAAAGCACAGGAGTCAATTAATGACCCCTGTGCTTTTCTTTATTCCTATGCTTATGCAATTCATATTTCATTTGCTTTTCTTCATTTTTCTGCTGCCGTGATCTTCCCTTCCTTGCAGCTTTTCCTTCCTCTTGCTGAAGCTTCAATGCCTGCTGGGATTTAGTACCTATACCGCATACGTCAAGCTGTTTGCTTATTTCACGCTGCATACGCTTGGGGTTTATTCTCACTTCCTGTTTTTCCTTGATTTTGACCGAAGTGCTGAAACGCAGCTTATGCCAATCCTTCAGGATAAAATCATATACCTCAAAATCCTTAGGCTCTGAACCGAAAATAATCTTGCAGACCGAAAGCTCACCTTTTGAGACTCGTTCAGCAACACCAATCCAAAATGGGTCTTCAAATAACACTGTCAGTTTACTCTCATTTTTTTGCACGAAAAATGCCCCCTTGCTTTTTTCAGCAAAGAATGGACAACCAAGGAGGCAGGTTACTTACAGACTTCATCTGTGCCCGGACTACCAACCGGACTGTGTTTTTATCTTCACGTATATTAGATTGTCTTTATTATGCAATAGCTGCCATTGTATTTCAAGCGTCTTTGAGTCAGGCAAGTACCCGTCTAACACAAGTTCGTCAACCTTTGCCCGCTATTTCTTCTCTTGCCTTTTTCGTCAGCTTCGCAAAGACCAGCGAATATGATCGGTCACACAGATCGCGCAAAACATCATCGGGAACATCTCCGTCCAGATATATCGAATTCCAGTTTCGCTTATCCATATAGAAACCGGGAATGATATCAGGATGCTCATTCCGGAGAAGCTCTGCAAGTAAAGGCTCGCATTTAAGCGTTAACAGCTCACGGCAGTCATATGCTTTGTGCTCCGGCCCCGGCTGACAGGTGGCGGCAAACATTTTTCCGCCTACAAAATAGCGGAACCAATTCCATTCCGGCTTATAGTCCTTTGTGACTCCCTGCATTTTCAAAAGATATTCATCCAGCCAGCCGTATTTATTCATATGTACTCTCCATTCACTGTTTCTGCGGCCATTGTTAAGCGCAAATGCAAAAATCCTTGAATCAATTGTTTCCAATCGGTTTTCCATGCCCAACATAGATGGTCTTTGCCCCGCTGCTTCGTATTTTTTGAAGGCTCTCTTCCATTATAATTCTGTCCTCAAACAGCCGGGAGCCGGTTGGGCGAAGCATATTGAACATAGCGTCGCCGACAATAAAATCACCATCGGCAGTCAGAACACCGACAGAACCTTTTGTATGCCCCGGAAGGGAAATGACGCGGGCATTTACGCCGTATTCCGAAAGATCCTGTCCGTCCTCAAGCAGGACATCCGGAGTAAACAGAGAATATTCCGCTTTCTTCAATACCCCCTGTGAAAAAAACACCATTATTCTGCCGAGGGGTGTATTCGCGTGCAGTTTGCTGGCTTGACCGTTTCCAATCAAATGTACATCGGCTTCACTCATCGCTATCGGTACATTCAGTCTTTTGGCAAGATATTTTGCGGAGCTTACATGGTCAAAATGTCCGTGCGTCAGCAAAATCAGTCTCACATTCCTGTCCTTGATGCGGCTATATATTGCAGGGCCGTCCTTATAATTACAGGTGTCTACCAAAATCGAACCCTTATCGCCCGAGAGCAGGTAACAGTTTGCATAGCTTATTTTAATCCTCTCTGTCATCTTTCCGCCCCCAATGATTTCTCTCTGAGTAATATTCATATTTCTAATCTCATTCCACTTTCAATTATAAAGTATAGTACATCCTTGCAAATTAAATGTCAATGTAATCGCAGAACAGTTCATCTGAAGCACAGCTCATCTGATGTTTTATAAAGACAATGAAAGTATAATTACCGCTGTGCGGAAATTATACTTTCATTAAAATTATTTCAACTTATTATAACCGCCATCAACCAACTATGACCCGCCACTTTTCAACAAGCTTCTCAAAGCTGCATCGAGCGTTGGCAGGGCTGGTGGAGGGCAGACGAACCGCCGGTATTCCGGTTTGATGAAGGCAATACTTTTTATAGAGCCTATCTGCAGTCCCGCCGTTTGTATATATTTTTTTAATATCCGCGATGTCTGTAATAATGCTGATATCGTTCGGTACAACATTGCGGATAGATGCATCATCGGAACCTTCGATATCACAGCTATATATAACATCCCAAAGCGCGATGCCGTTTTCAATCAGCATTGCGCGTTTTTCCTCAACATCAGCGGGAATCTCGTGATGAAAAATCGCAGCCATCACACGCCAGAAACGGTTCTGCGGGTGTCCGTAGAAAAACTGGACTTCTCTGGACTTCACTGAGGGAAACGACCCTAATATCAGAACTTTCGAGTTTTCATCGCAGATAGGCGGTATGGTATGATACATTGTACATCCCTTCAAACAGTTATTGCCGATATCAGCCACACAGAAAGAAGCAGAACAAAGATTCCCGTTACATTTGCAAGCGTAAAGATGCCAAGATAGCGCAGGGGGCGTGCCCCATCAGTGCGTAGATACATCTTGAGCGATATAAGGCTTGCAAGCGAAGCTATAGGTGTTCCGAGACCGCCTATGTTGACACCAACAAGGAGGCTTCTCCAGTCATCGGTAAAGCCTGAAAGCAGTAACGACGCCGGAACATTGCTGACTATCTGACTTGCCAGTATTGCAGAAAGAAGAGTATCTCTCCTAAGCATCCTGCTGAGCAGTTCGCGCACCTGCGGCACCTGTCCTATGTTTCCCGCAAAAATGAAAAAGCATACAAAGGTAAGAAGCAGAGCATAATCTACTTTTTTCAGCAGCTTTCGCGAAAAACAAAGCATACAAATAAGCACAGCAGCGGTCGGTATCCAATAAGGCAAAACACGAAAAACCGACAAAAGGCTAAGAATAAAAAGACCAAGGAACATCGCAAGCCGCTTTGGATCCTCCAAACGCTCATCGCTTTCAAAACTCACTGAAATAACATCATTTTTTGCAATCAACGCCGCGGCGGACAGCCCAATCAAGCTGATAAGCGAAAGGGGAAGCATTACCGAAAAAAATTCGCCTGCTGAAATCCCATAATATTCGTATAAAAACAAATTGTGTGCTTTCCCGATCGGGGTCGCCATACTTCCAAGGTTTGCAGCCAGCGTCTGATAAACAACTATTTTTATCAGCGCAGAGTTTCGGTCGATCATATTCAGAACAAGAATAGTAAATGGTACAAACGTAATAATCGCTACGTCATTCGTGACGAGCATGGAGCAAAAAAACGGGAGCAGCACAAGTATAAGCGACAGAAGCCTGAACTGCTTCTTTCCGGTTAGCATCTTATGCGCCAGTACCTTAAATAAGCCGCATTCCTGTATTCCGAGAACTACCGCCATAAGACAAAAAAGCAGGCATAACACCTGCAAATCTATATAATCGAGATAAGCGGCGCTGGGCGGGACAAGCAGCATCGACAGCAAGGCAATAACGGCGCATATGCACAGCATGAGCTCCCGTAAGAAAAATTCTTTCAAGCGGTTTAGTAACTTCATAAATTCACCCTATAATAAAATGACCATCGGCATTCCGCCTATGTTTGCTTAGGCGGAAGCGGTGGGAATTGAAACTACAATCATAAATAGATATTTGCCTTATATTTTGGAATTATATCTAATGTGAGTGGTTTCGAGCTGTTTTCTCTGTTTATTTACCAAATTCATATAAATTCTACAGAGAGTAGAAAAAAATTTGCAGAAATTCTTGCCCATTATACACTTCTTTACAATCGTATGCAAGACTCGTATAAATGTTTAATGCGCTGCTATCTACCAGAATGAAGGAATACTTGCTTGCCTCCTCTGCCTAAAATGAACAAAGACCCTCAAAGATTTAGCGCCGCTGTTAGCTGGACTTAAAGTTATAACTCTAAGCAAAGTTCTTATTATCATCCGAAATCAGCTGTCACATCATACGGCTTCCCCCAGAAAGTACCGCATTGCTTTCAATGTTGCGTCACTTATAACATGCTCCAGTTTGCAGGCTTCCTGGGCAGATGCCTTACCGTTAACGTGCAATACTTCCACCAAAAACAACAGAATGATCTCATACCGATTTTTAATTTCACAGGCTTTTTGAAAGCCTGATTCGCTCAATACTACCTGCCGTTTGTTCGAGCGATCCACATAACCCTCCTTTTCCAGTTCAGAAACAGCCCGAGATGCACTGGCTTTGGTGACGTTCAAGGCATCGGCAATGTCGGTTACGCGCGCTCCCTCCCTGCAGGGATCTAAAGTGTAGATGGTTTTCAAATAGTTTTCTTTGGATTCGGTTATGCTGAGCATACGGGTGCCCCCTCCCCAAAGGGTTTTTCATCCCCATACAAAGACATATATATGTTCTCACCTCTGCGCACTACGGTAAGTTCGGCATCCACAGGCGGACAGCCAAAAACTCTGCGGCAAAAAGAATCATTTTCTCTCAGTACCAGAATATCTTGAACTTTTCCAATGCCAATTTTCCTGATTGAGAGCACAAAGCCCTGTTTAGGGCAGTCGCTTTCCTCAGCCAAACGCAGCAGATATTCCGTTAACACTTCAGGTATCATCGTCTGACATGCATCGGTTATATACCGCATTAGATTTCTCCTTTCTAAAAGGGTTAAGCACTCAAAAAAGAGCACAATCAGCAGCCCCATCTTTCTGTTTAAGATAGGCTCTATCAAAATCGCTGTTCTTTTTGTGATTCAGCTCTTATTTTCCTCTTCATTTTGACGGCTGTGCGGACCGAAGCCGTACCGTCCCATTGAGCCATGGTGTGAAAAGCCTCCATGCCCGTGCCGCTCTGTATTGTGAGATCTGCCATGTGACCAAGGACCGCAAAAGGACGCGCCATCCTGCCCAATGGCATCGAGCTCCTTTTCCAAGGCTGCAGTCAAACGATCCAGATAATCACTGAATTGCCCTTGTTCGGAATCATCAAGACATTCAAAGATTTTTCCTATATCTCCGCCCGCTTCATATGGTTTTTCCGCTTCCTTGCGCCCAGCCTCCGTCAAAGTTACCATTGTGATACGCCGGTCTTCATCCGAGGATGCACGGGTAATGCAGCCGCTGCGCTCCAATTTTGCCAGCAGCTCGCTAAGTGACTGCTGCCGCATATCTAAAAGATAGGACAATTCCTTTTGGCTGATGACCGGCTGCAATTTTAGAATGGACAACACCCTCCCCTGCCCGCGCATAGGGTTTCCCAAGGGTCCAAAAGCTCTGTATGCATAACTCTGATAGCGGTAAAGAAGCGCCTGCACACGATGCATCTTTTCCATAAGGTCCATTACCTTTTCTTCCATTGTAAAACATCTCCGTCATAAAACATAAATTAAACAGGTACCTGTTAAACACATAATACAGGTACCTGTTTAATTTGTCAAGAGGTTTTTATTTATTGGCTGAAACGGGCTTGCAAACCATCGCAGCAAAAAATTACATTTCTACAAAGTTATTCACAAAGCTCTACATTATTACAAGAAACAACCCCCTACAGGGCTTGTTAACGCAATATGATTTGTTAAGATAGTTTGTGCGAATATTCGCGGAATGTTCTGATGTTATTTGAATAAAAGCACGGCTATTATCGGAGGGATAATAATGCTTGCATACATAGCCAGACGAATAACCTTGCTGATTTTAGTTATGCTTGGTGTTACTTTTATGACATTCATGCTTATGAACCTTGCACCGGGCGATCCAGCTGAAATGATAGCAATTGTGTCGTTGTCGTTGCAGTTATAGGAATGATAAGTATTATCGTAAATGGATATCGGTTCGGGTTTGCGGGCGCAAGCGATATAATGACGCAAGGAGTTTATTTTTCGCAGGTCTCTATGAGCAACCTTGCTTATTGTGTTGTTCAATATAGCTTCTTGCTTTTGGGCACTCTGTATTTTGCAGGATTCATCCTGATAGTAGCCGCAATTGTAAAGCGAAGCGCATGGATCATCGTTTTATGTGGTGGTTGCTTTATAGCTTCTTTGGGTTATTATTATATCGGGTATCTTTGGATACAAGGAACTTGGCTCGGCAGGATATGTGATTTCTTGTTTTATTATGGATTTAGTGGTTTTATGTTACAGGAGAGCTTTTCGAGACTGAGTGCAGCAAGCGGCACCCTAACGGGAAGTTGGGCACAGATATGGCAGCCGATCCTTTTTGTCATTGTCATGATCCTGATTGAGTTTGCTGCCGTGTGGTTGCTATGGAGGCGCAAGAAGCGGCAATGAAACAGGAATTATTACGAATCATAAAGATGCCGCTTTTTGGCCTGATAATAGGTGCGGGAACGGTAATTCGACTGATATTTGCTTGCTTTGATCACCTTTACCGTGAAAATCTGTTCTGGAGCTTATCCGCTTCCTCTTGGGGTAAAATCGGAGCCTTCACAATGGCAGCCTTAATTCTGGCGGTTTTTGCTCGACTGTTTTCTTTAGACAATGAGTATGGTACGCAAGATGTAATATCCAGTACTGTATTTGGGCGGCAAAGATTGTTTTGGCATCGGCAATTTGCCGCCACCACAGGTGTCATTATTGGTGTAATGACGCTGTCGACTGCAAATGTCCTAATATCGGTGTCCCTTGGTCAGAGGCTTATATGGGAAAGCGAATGGATTATGAATTTTCTCGTTCATACCGGGATCGCGCTTTGTGGGTGTATCGGATTATCAGTAGTTGCTGGAGCAATCTGCGATATTAGCAAATCGCAGCCAGTCACATTGTGTATCTGTGGCATTCCATTTCTCATCAGCATATTCGTAAATGCTGACATGGTACAGCCTTTTGAATTGTTCTGGTTTTTTCGTTACGGTTTTTTTACCGAACTTATGCGTGGGGAAACACCGCCATCGATGCTGGGGTTTTGGATAATCTGGTATGGCATAATGCTTATTCTTGTCTTGATGATAGCAATCCATAAAAGGAAGGAGCGCAAAGAATTATGAGTCTTGTGGTAGAAAATATCAGTAAAGTATATGGCGAAACCCCTGTGTTAGAGCATGTAAACCTGACATTAGAGTACGGAATTTATGGTTTGCTCGGGCCAAACGGAGCAGGAAAAACAACATTGATGCGCATTATGACCGACCTTCTTGTTCCATCCACCGGGCGTGTCCTGTATAATGGAAAAGACATTTCTGTTTTGGGTTCAGTATTTAGGGATAAACTTGGGTATTTACCACAAGAGTTCGGCGTTTATCCTAGCTTCACAGCGGAGCAATTTCTGCTTTACATTGCTAAACTAAAAGGGTTATCCAAATTTGAAGCAAAACGAAGAAGCGATGAATTATTAGAGTTAGTTGATTTAGCAGATAAAAAGAAAAAAAAACTTGACGGTTTCTCCGGTGGTCAGCGCCAACGTATCGGCATAGCACAGGCCCTGCTGAATGATCCACAAATCATTATCATGGATGAACCTACCGCTGGACTTGATCCCGAAGAAAGGATACGATTTCGAGGGATTTTGAGTGATCTATCCCAGAATAGAACGGTATTATTGTCCACACACATAGTTTCCGATCTTGAAGCGGTTGCAAATGAAGTTATACTTCTAAAGAAAGGGAAAGTGTTGGAAATGAAGAAGCCTGCTGAACTGCTTTCTTCGCTGAACGGGACAGTTTGGACGGTTACGTTACCCACAAATGAAGGCGCTATATTAGCAAAACAGTATCCACTCAGCAACATTTCGCATTTTGATGAAAAAAGCACTTTACGACTTCTTTCTGAGCAGCAGCCCCATCCTGCAGCGCAACTCGTTACCCCGAACATGGAGGATATGTATTTATCTTTTTTTTATGAATTGTAGAACGCCCTTTAGGTCAGAAAAACACTTTATGCAATTAGTGCACAAACAAGAGGCTGTCTCAAAACGCATGCACGTTTTGAGACAGCCTCTTGTTTTAATTTGATATATGCTGATGTTCTTGCGTTAAAAGAGAAAAATCTTGCATGTTGCGTCATGACAGAATTATTGAGTTGGTACATCTTTTTTTAAAAAAGCAAATATAAATGTCCCTTTTGTATAAGATGATGACATCTATAGATTAAAGAGCATTTAAGGCTTGCGCTTAGAAAATGGAGAAAGCTTTGAGTAAAACAGGTTAATTACATAGAAAAAATACATAAGCGAAAACTCTAATTTTTAAAAGGTGTACTGCGGTGTTTTTAATGGATAATTTGCAGAAAAGGAGGAAGAAGAGCTTTTAAAAGTCCTGAGAAAGCTCCCAGTATCCTAAATATCAATTACTATGGAGGCAAACCATGAAAAAGAAATTTAGAAGTATGCTGGCGGCAACCTTAGTCATCGTAATGGCCTTGACAGTTACAGCTCCTGCTGCTCTTGCCATGGAAATCGTCCCGATGACTGCTTACCAAAGTGCCGATTACTCCTGACCTGAACCCCGAAAACTAAACCAATAGGAATGTTAGTCACGATATGCTATAATTTTTGAAAGGGACGTGATTAACATGAAAACGAGATTCACAGAAGAGCAAATTATCAAGATTTTGAAAGA
>JAAYBD010000035.1 GCA_012719035.1 Clostridiales bacterium
GGCGGATGGAGTACAATCATCTGCGTCCCCATTCGTCGCTCGGCAACCTTACCCCAGAGGAGTATGCAGCAAAGCTGGCTGGTGGTTACTAACATTTCACCTGGTCGAACTTTGGGGGCAGGTCAGGAGCAATAAATGAAAATAACTTTTTTGGGTGCAACGCACGAAGTAACCGGAAGCTGCACTCTGATTGAAACAAACGGGAAGCATTTTCTTATAGACTGCGGCATGGAACAGGGAGCTGATATATTTGTTAATCAGGAAATACCGGTAAATCCTGCAGATATAGATTTTATTCTCGTCACTCACGCGCATATCGACCACTCCGGCAAAATCCCTCTGCTCTGCAAAAACGGCTTCAACGGTAAAATTTATGCCACTGAAGAAACCGTTAACCTGTGCAAAATAATGCTTTTAGACTCCGCACACATTCAGGAATTTGAAGCTGAATGGCGAAACCGCAAAGCAAAGCGTTCGGGCATGCCTCCCTATGAGCCGCTTTACACCATAGCGGACGCTCAGTGCGCAACCTCAAAAATGCAGGGATGCCAATATGACGAATTAAAGCAGGTCTGTGAGAATGTTTCGGTACGCTTTAATGATATAGGACATCTGCTTGGCTCTTCAAGCATTGAAATATGGATAACCGAGGGGAACATTACAAAGAAAATAGTATTCAGCGGCGATGTCGGCAATAAGAATCGTCCGTTTTTGAACGAGCCGAAGAAGATAAGCGAAGCAGATTATCTTGTCGTAGAATCTACTTACGGGGACAGAAACCACCAGCCGGTTACAGATCCGGCGCCGATTTTGGCAAACTGCCTGCAGCGTGCGCTTGACCGGGGCGGCAACGTCGTCATCCCTGCTTTTGCGGTGGGAAGGACACAGGAGGTGCTGGCCCTTATCCGCAGAATAAAAGATGAAGGACTTGTAAAAGGGCATGATGGCTTTCCGGTTTATGTGGACAGTCCTCTTGCAAACGAGGCTACGGCGATATTCCTCCAAAGCAACCCGATGTCTTTCGATGAGGAAACAAGGGAACTTTTCAGAAAAGGAATCAACCCCCTCGTTTTCCCCGACCTGAAGATATCGGTATCGGCGGATGAATCGAGAGCAATAAACTTTAATCCCGAGCCGAAGGTCATCCTGTCCGCGTCGGGAATGTGCGAAGCCGGACGTGTACGCCACCATTTGAAGCATAATTTGTGGAGAAAAGAAAGCCTTATTCTGTTCGTTGGATATCAGGCAAAAGGAACGCTTGGAAAAGCTCTTATTGATGGGGCAAAGGAGGTCAAGCTTTTCAGCGAGAGCATTTCAGTGGAAGCCGAAATCGACTCGATGCCCGGAATTAGCGGACATGCGGACAAGGACGGGCTTATTGACTGGATAAACGGATTTGAGAAAAAACCTCAGTTAGTTTTTGTAAATCATGGCGAGGACGAGGTTGCCATGAGCTTTGCAAAGACTTTGGAGGACGAATATTCGATTAATACGGCAGTGCCCTACAGCGGAACAAGCTACGACCTTTTGACGGGCAGCGTGGTTACGGAAACCGTAGGTATTCGCATTGAGAAAAAGGAACAGCGTCCCCGCGATGCGAGGGCTGCCAAAGTGTTTACAAGGCTTATTGCCGCATGCGACAAGCTTATGCGCGTTGCGAAAAGCTGTGACGGCATGGCTAACAAGGAGATTGCAAGATTTGCCGATCAGGTGGAGCAGCTTGCCGAAAAATGGAGCAGATGAATATAAAGCAGCCGCAAGTATTATAAGAATATACATAACAAAGGGGTTCATCATTTTCGATGAACCCCTTTGATTTTTTGATGTATATGATTTTATTTAAGAATAGCAGCAGGGACAGAGCCTGCAAAAAAAATTTGCTGCACATAGCCAAAAACAGAGATTTCCGCCAAAATTCGAGGCAGGAAAGCCCTGACTATAGGAGCGGTAGAAAGTGCCGCCCTGCTGAAGCTCGTTCAGCAGACTGCGGTATTCCATGTTGCCGGGGTCCATTCTTACTGCCGTTTCGGCGTGTTCCTTTGCTATGATCCTGTTGCCGAGACCGTAATTTGCAAGTGCGCTCAGATAGTACCAACGTCCGCTCCGACTTGTTTCCGGAACACCTGAAAGAGCATTGAGCGCTTCGTGAAAATGGCTTGTCTTGATATAATTCATTGCCGCGCGCAAAGCCGTCAGTTCCTCATCCGTATCCGCGCGGTAGTTCCCGCCGAATCCGGAGCCGTACCTCGTATAAGATCCGAAGCCGCCGAAGCCGCCGGCGTTGGGCTGAGGGTTTTTAATCTGGTCATAGGCGGCGTTTATCTCGTTCATTTTACGCTCTGCCTCTTTGTCGCCCGGATTCATATCAGGATGATATTTTTTTGCCAGTGTGCGGTATGCTTTTTTTATCTCTTCGTCGCTGGCATTGGGAGAAACGCCGAGGACTTTATAAGGGTCTGCAATCATAGGCGTCAATCTCCTTTTTGCCTTGCCTTTTTCGCCTGTTCAAGCTCATACTTTGCCCAAACGCCCGAGCATAGTATGTTGCGCATTATGGACACATCCTCCACTAAGGGAAGCTTTTCAAACTCTATCGTACAATTTCCGATAAGCATTGTCAATATTTCCTTGAAATACTCATCGCTTCTTCCCGATTTTTTTAAATCGGCAAGGGGATTATAGCGATGTTTTTTAACGTCTTTTGGAAGGTCTAAAACTGCGTCCATGATGTAGATGAATTCTCCGAGAGAGGAGGCCATTGCCCTAAGAGTGTCTGACCACCTGTCCTCGCTGAGGACAAAAATCTCGCCCATCATTTCACCGAAGGTCTTTGCACCCTCATCTGGGCAGCTTTCGCCGGATTTTTCAAGTTTCGACAATCGTGTGATGCAGTCTTCCATAGCGCCGCACTGACGGGGATAGCGCAGCGATATTTCTTTGTACTTTTTTCTTAGTATGCCCGCGTAAATCAGGCTTAAAATGTTCTTGTCATCATGCCAGTTGTCCAGCTGATTGAGATAGGCAAGAGCGATATTCATGTCCGCAGCATAATCCGTTATACCGGCAGTAAGGTAGCTGTGAGGTTTGCAGGGGCGGATTATGCAGCGTTCCTCTCCTGTCACCGTTTCAGGCTCGTTAAGAGAATTTAAAACCAGAATAAGGAAAGTCATGTCATAATTAAGCGTCATTCGCCCAAACTGCCCATGGCGCTCTTTGAGCGCGTGGCAAAGCCCGCAATAGACAGACTTATAGCGGGCCTTGTCCTCATCCGACAGAATTTCGCTGTTGGCAATTACGTAACCGAAAATGCGGCATCACTCCCATCAGGTTTTTTTCTCAAAAGCAGTTCCGCATTTTTTGCATACAACGCGGATTTTTCCCTTGCCCTTAGGCACGCGCAGCATTGCTCTGCAGGAGGGGCATTTAAAAAACCTATATTCTCTTCTCTGCTTCCACATATCACGTCGGAGCCCGAACCATTCGGTTATACGGTGCTTGCGGCTTAGGTATTTTGCATTCTCTGTGCGGCGCTTCTCGATGTTTTTGGAGAAAATGCGGAAATAGGATAAAGCCATTGTAAGCACCGCAAGAGTGAAAACAGCCGTTTTTGCACTCGCCCCCAAAAACAGGGAAACAGCAAGCAAAATAAAAGTCACATAGGTCAGGAACTTTGACAGTTCATCCATCCCATAGCGTCCGAACATGAACCTGGCGAATTTTTGTTTCATGCTGATCTTCCTTTGCATTTTTGACTGAACCCATACATAGTCATATTATTTACCGAAGAGCTGTATTTTCTGAAAAGGCGCAATATTGAATATGTTTCTATGCGATATCGTCATCAAACTGGCTGTTGTAAAGCTCTGCATAGAATCCGCCTTCAGCCAAGAGCTCCTCATGTGTCCCGCGTTCGATAATGCGGCCGTCTCTCATAACGAGGATAAGGTCCGCACTTTTTATTGTTGACAATCTGTGAGCGATTATAAACGATGTCCTGCCCTCCGTCAGCTTATCCATTGCACGCTGTATCTGAATTTCCGTACGGGTATCGACAGAGCTTGTAGCTTCATCCAGAATGAGCAGAGGGGAGTTTTCGATTATTGCACGGGCAATAGTGAGAAGCTGGCGCTGACCCGCTGAGAGATTTGCATTATCGCCTAAAACGGTGTTGTATCCGTCAGGCAAGGTGCGTATATAGTGATCGAGCCCGACTGCCTTGCAGGCAGATATAACTTCTTCATCAGATACGTTTTTCTTGCTGAAAACGATGTTTTCGCGGATAGTACCCTCAAAAAGCCATGTATCCTGCAAAACCATGCAGAACTGGTCATGGACACACTGCCTTGTCATTTTGCTGATAGGTATACCGTCTATCAGTATCTCGCCGCCGTCAAGTTCATAAAACCGCATGAGAAGATTGACTATAGTTGTTTTTCCGCTGCCCGTCGGACCGACTATTGCGATTTTCTGACCCCGTTTGGCGTGGGCTGTAAAGTCCTTGATTATTTCTCTGTCGGGATTGTAGCTGAATTTTATGTCGCGGAACTCCACTTCGCCCTGTGATTCGTGAACCGAGACAGCGTTTTCCGCTTCCGGGGAAAGCTCCGTTTCATCCAAAAATTCAAATACTCTCTCTGCCGCCGCCGCTGTGGACTGCAAAGTCGTCATGGACTGGGCAAGCTGTGAAAGCGGTTGAGTGAAAAGGCGGATATAGACCATAAAGGCGACTATGACCTCAAATCCGATTTTTCCGTCCAATGCGAGGGCACCGCCGACTACGCAAACGGAAACAAAGCCAAAATTTCCGATGAAGTTCATAAGCGGCATCATGATACCCGAAATGAACTGGGACTTCCACGCGCTCTCGTACAGTCTGTCATTCATCTCCTTGAAGACTTGAACCGACTGTTCTTCGCCGTTATATGCCCTGACGATGTTCAGTCCCGAGTATGTTTCTTCTATGTGACCGTTGATTTTTCCAAGCTCTTTCTGCTGGCGCTTAAAATGCTTTTGCGAACGGGCGACTATTGCCATCATGATCGAAAAGCCGATCAAGGTTGACAGGATGCCCACCAGCGTCAAAGTCGCGTTTGTAACGAGCATCATGATTAGAGAGCCAAGGAAAAGTGCCAGAGCGCTCGTAAGCTGCCCCACGCTCATATTCAGCGTCTGCCCGATAGTATCGACATCGTTTGTTACGCGGCTTAAAACATCGCCGAAGCTGACATTATCAAAATATTTAAGAGGAAGGCGATTTATTTTTTGACTTATCTGAGCGCGCATGGATTTTGTAAGCTTCTGCGTGACAGTTGCCATAATGAAGCCCTGCATGTAGGAGCAAACAGCACCGATGCCATATAGAATGGCAAGCGTAAGAGCTATTTTTCCGACGGCATCAAGGTCAATGCCGGTAACGACACCGTCAATGATAAGCTTTGTGATTTTTTGAAGTCTGCCGGGTCCCATTATTGTAAATATGGCACCTGCCGCGGAGAGTGCGAATGCAAGAATAATAGGCAAGGCATAGGGCTTGCAGAAGCCCGTAAAACGGGACAATGCGCTTTTGAAATTCTTAGGCTTTTCAAAGGATTGGTTTCCGTTAAAACCTCCGGGACCTCTGCGCGGTGCGTTGTTGTTTTTTCTGGAATTATCCATTTGCAAGCTCCTCCTCCGAAAGCTGTGAAAGGGCGATCTCTCTGTATACCTCGCACGATTTCATAAGCTCGCTGTGTGTTCCCATACCGGCAACCTCTCCGTTTTCAAGAACAACGATTTTGTCTGCATCGCGGATAGTGCCAATGCGTTGTGCGACTATAATAGAGGTCGTGCCGAAAAGCTCGTTTTTTAAAGCGGCGCGAAGATTTTTATCGGTCTTGAAATCCAACGCGGAAAACGAGTCGTCAAATATGAAAATCTCTGGATCGCGGCATATTGCTCTCGCAATGCACAGTCTTTGCTTCTGACCGCCGGACACATTTGTTCCGCCCTGTGAAATGGGTGAATCATAGCCATCGGGCATCTGCTCAACAAAATCGGCACTCTGTGCGATTCGTACGGCGTTTTTTATTGCTTCTACGGTTTTTTCGTCCTTGCCGTTATCGCCATAGGCTACGTTTGAAAAGACAGTGCCGGAGAAAAGGACGGAGCGCTGGGGAATATAGCCGAGCTTGTTTCTAAGCTGCTTCTGTGTATATTCGCGGACATCAACACCATCGACCAGCACTTGACCCTCCGTAGCATCGTAAAAGCGGGGGATAAGGTTGACTATGGTGCTTTTTCCGCTGCCGGTAGAGCCTATGAAAGCAACGGTCTCGCCCTTATGCGCCGTAAAGGATACATTGCGGATAACATAGTCCTCCGCATTGGGGTATTTAAAGCTTACATTCCTGAACTCGACTTCACCCTCAAGATTATCCGGTCCAATCAGTCCCGGACCATCGGAAACGGTGCCTTCCGTTTCAAGAACGTCGTTTATTCTCCGCGCTGAAACGCTTACACGGGGAAACATTATGAATATCATCGTCATCATCATAAAGGATATGACAATTTGCATTGCGTATTGGGAAAACACGACCATATTGGAAAACAGAGTTACCTTTTCCGTAAACCCCGCCGCATTGATAAGGGAGGCTCCGATCCAGTAAACGGAGAGCGTAAGACCGTTCATGATAATGGTCATACAGGGCATGATTATCGCCATTATACGTGTGGTAAAAAGATGATTGCCGGTCAGCTCATTATTGACTGCCATGAATTTCTTCTGCTGAAAAGTCTCTGCATTATAGGCGCGCACAACGCGAAGCCCCGTAAGATTTTCGCGTGTGATACGGTTAAGACCATCCGTAAGATTTTGTATTTGCCTGAAGCGGGGCAGTACAAGCATAGATACTGTGGTGACAATAATGAGAAGAAAAGCAACGGTGACAGCCGTCGCCAATGTCCATTCCGAACCCTTGCCGGCGATCTTGAAAACCGCCCAGACAGCCATGATAGGGGCCTTTATCATAATCTGAAGCCCGAGCGCTATCAGCATCTGGACCTGATTGACATCGTTCGTCGAGCGGGTGATAAGGCTCGGAGTAGAGAACTTGTTGATCTCGCCCAGCGAGAAGGACAAGACCTTATCAAATATAGAAAGTCGGAGCCGTTTGGAAAATCCGGCAGCAATATGCGCTGCGAGAAATCCAACGACAACGGATGCCGCAAGACTGCCCAAAGCACATAGGAGCATTTTTCCGCCGGCGAACCAGATATCGGACATTTCGCTTCCGGGAGTCTGAACAAGGCGGGTTATTTCGGCCATATAATCGGGAAGCCGCAGGTCAAGAAAAACCTGCAGCGCTACAAGGGCAGTGCTTATAGCAGACATCAGCCACTCCAGTGGGGATAAACGTCTCAAAAGCTTTATCATAGAGGTTTCCTTTCATTTTAATTATCCATAAAAAAGTATAATAAAGAGTATATACGATGGCAAATCAAAGTCAACAGAAAATGATGGATCAATAGTAAACATACTGTAAATTCAGTACATAAAAACTCAAATTTGCCCATAGCTGAATAATTATGTACCGATAATCGCGGATTGATTGGCAAAAATGTTAATTGCATTATGTTATAAAGTGGTATACAATCAATCTTGTTGCCAAAAGTTATAAACAAATCAAACGGGGGAACGAGATGAATATAACCGGGAATAAACACATCACCGATTGGATTGCGGAAGTTGCCGCAAAGGCAAAGCCCGACCGAATCGTATGGATAGATGGAAGTGAAAAGCAGCTTGAAGAACTTCGGGAGCTCGCTGTAAAAAGCGGGAGCATGATAAAACTGAACGAGGAAAAACTTCCGAATTGTTTTCTTCACCGCACCGACCCCGATGACGTTGCGAGAGTGGAGAACCGTACGTACATCTGCTGCAAAAACGAGGAGGACGCAGGTCCCACAAACCATTGGATGGAGCCTTCAGCAATGTACAAAAAGCTGGATGGCATACTGGAAGGCTCAATGAAAGGGAGAACAATGTATGTGATCCCTTACTCGATGGGGGTTATAGGTTCACCGTTCGCGAAATATGGAATCGAATTGACGGACTCCACCTACGTTGTCTTGAATATGGTTATCATGACGCGCGCAGGCAAGGAAGTTCTTGAAGCGCTCGGAGACAGCGCGGATTTTATAAAGGGCATACATACACAGGGAACGCTCGACAAGGAAAATAAATATATCGTTCAGTTCCCTGAGGACAATACTATTATATCCGTAAATTCCAATTACGGCGGAAATGTTTTGCAGGGCAAAAAGTGCTTTGCACTTCGTATAGCCTCCAACCTTGGCAGAAAAGAGGGGTGGATGGCAGAGCATATGCTGATTCTGGGAATAGAAAATCCGCAGGGAGAAGTCCGCTATGTCTGCGGGGCGTTCCCCTCAGCCTGCGGCAAGACGAACCTTGCCATGCTCATTCCGCCGGAAGGGTACAGGATCAACGGCTGGAAAACATGGTGTGTCGGTGACGATATAGCATGGCTTCGCCCCGGGAAGGACGGAAGACTGTGGGCGGTAAATCCCGAAAACGGATTTTTCGGGGTTGCTCCCGGGACAAGCATGAAATCAAATCCAAACGCGCTTGAGTGTACGCATGAGGGCACGATATTCACGAATGTAGCTCTTGATACTTCCGATAATACCGTATGGTGGGAGGGGATGACAAAAACGCCGCCCGCCCACGCGATCGACTGGCTCGGGAAACCTTGGACACCGGAGAGCGGAACAAAGGCCGCGCATCCGAACTCCCGCTTTACAGCGCCGGCGAGAAACTGCCCCTGCAAATCTCCCGAATTTGATAACCCTAACGGAGTTCCCATATCCGCTATTATCTTCGGAGGACGCAGGGCGAAAACCGCTCCGCTGGTGTACCAATCCCGCGATTGGAATCATGGCGTATTTGTCGGTTCCATAATGGCTTCCGAGACAACAGCCGCAGCCAACGGAGATGTCGGTGTTGTGCGCCGCGATCCGATGGCGATGCTGCCATTCTGCGGATACCACATGGCAGATTATTGGCAGCATTGGATAGATATGGGTAAAAAGGCTAATAATTTGCCAAAGATATTCAATGTCAACTGGTTCAGAACAAATGACGACGGCTGCTTTATCTGGCCCGGTTTCGGGGATAATCTCCGCGTACTCGAATGGATTTTAAAGCGTTGCTTTAACGAAACGGACGCAAAGGAATGTGCGCTTGGGTATGTCCCTTATGAGTCCGATATAAACCTTGAAGGTTCGGGCATTGATGAAGAGACACTTAGCAGTCTGTTATACATAGACAGCGAACTGTGGCGAAAAGAAGCGGCGGATATCCGCGAATATTACACCAGCTTCGGGGCAAAGGTTCCAAAAGAGCTGTGGGAATCGCTTGAAACGCTTGAAAATAATTTGAAATAAATAAAACGGGACTTTGAATCAATTCAAGGTCCCGCTTTTAATTATATGCTTTAAAGCTTTTTTAACTCTTCTACTATCTCCTCAAAATGCATACCGTGAGATGCCTTGACCAGAACGGCATCGCCTTCCCTTATAAGTTGGGAAAGCTTTGCAAAAAGCTCCGCCTTGGTTTTAAAGTATGCCGCATTGCTGCAGCCTGCTTTTTTTGCGCCTTCAGCAGTGTTTGCGGAAAGTTCGCCGCAGGCGATAATGAGATCCGTGTGCTTCTGCGCCGCATGTCTGCCTGTTTCATAGTGAAGCCCTGCGGATGACTCACCGAGCTCAAACATGTCTCCAAGAATACAGACCCGCCGCATATCCAGCATGGAGAGAGAATCGAGCGCCGCCGCAACAGATGTGGGATTTGCGTTGTAGCAGTCGTCGATTATAGTGATTTTTCCCGTCTTGATTATACCGGAACGGCTTCCAACGGGGACATAGTCGGCTATACCTGCCGAAATCTCATCGTCTGTCAAGCCCATATGCATACCGACTGCGGCGGCACCTAAGGCGGCTGCCACCATATGAACGCCGTAGGAATTGATTTTTGCCGGTATCCTCCGGCCGCCCGAAACGATGTCAAGTTCCATACCGTCTGTTCCGAACAGCCTTATGTTTTCAGCAGTTACGTCACAATCCGGAGATATGCCGTAGCGGCAGATTTTCTGTCTGCACTGTATTTTCCTAAGCGTTTCGTTATCACCGTTTACAAAAACGGTGCCGTCCTCCGGCAGGTATTCAAGCATTTCGCTCTTTGCCCGAAGAACGCCGTCAAAGTCACCCAGAAATTCAAGGTGCGCGCTGCCGATCATAGTATACAGCGCCTTATCGGGTCTTACGATTTCAGCAAGTCTGCGCATTTCGCCGAAGTGTGAAATGCCCATTTCAATAACCGCGAAATCATGGCTTTCGTCAAGGCCGAAGAGCGTCAGAGGAACGCCAAGATCGTTATTTAGGTTTTTGTGGGTCTTATGAACATTAAAACGGCGGGACAGGACCGACGATACCATTTCCTTTGCCGTAGTCTTGCCGACACTTCCTGTGATTCCAAGAATGGGGATGTCAAATTGGCGGCGGTAAAAGGAAGCAAGATCTCCAAGCGCCTCAATCGTGTTCTCAACAACGATAAGCGGGGAAGTGCAGTTTTCGGGAACCCGCTCCCCAATCACGCAGAGAGCGCCCTTTCCGAATGCTGCTTCAATATAGTCGTGACCGTCGCTGTTTTCGCCCTTAATTGCCGCAAAAAGGCAGTTTGCGCCTGCGCTGCGGCTGTCAGTTGTGACAAAGGAGATTTCTTTCTGCAAATAAGCTTTGTCGCCGTGATATTTGCCTTTGACGGCTTCGATTATATTATTAATGGTCAGATTCTTCATGCGGTTTTGACCGGTCCTTTCAATGAGAGCTTGGAAAAGAAAAGTTCAGACGGATTATTTATATTTCTTCAATGAAGCACTGATGATATCTTCGCACAGCTCGCCGAAGCTCTTTCCCTGAGCCTGCGCCATCTGCGGAATAAGGCTCGTCGGAGTCATACCAGGCAGGGTGTTTGCCTCCAGACAATAAAGTCTCCCCTCATCATCCATGAGAAAGTCTACGCGGCAGTAGGCGTCTATCATCAGAATATCGTTTACTTCCTCACTTATGAGCTGAATGCGTTCTGTCAGTTCATCTCCTATGGGAGCGGGGCAAAGTTCTTCTGTCATGCCGGGCTGATACTTGTTCTTATAATCGTAGAAACCTTCTTTTGGGATGATTTCCACTACCGGCATTGCCTTGCCCTCAATAATTCCGACTGTAAGTTCGCGGCCTCTTATGTATTGTTCAACTATGACTGCGCTCTCATATTTGAATGCAAGTTCAAGTGCTGCATCGTATTCCTCGCGGTTGCAGACGATAGATGTTCCTACGCTGGAGCCGCCAGAGCAGGGTTTTACAACGCAGGGAAAGCCGACATCGGCATAAGGCGCTTTGCCCGCGTAAACGGTAATGCCGTCGGGAGTAAGGATGCCTGCATGCTCAAAGAGCTTTTTGGACAGTGTCTTGTTCATGGCAAGCGCGCTGCCGAGGTATCCGCTGCCGGTGTATTTGATTCCCGCGATATCGAACGCTGCCTGAAGTTTGCCGTTTTCGCCTTCTTCACCGTGGAGAGCAAGGAAAGTGATGTCCGCCGCCCGGCATATTTCGATAACGTTGTCGCCTAAAACGCTGTCATTTCTCTGATTTCGGCTGGCTCTCACTTTTTCAAGATCAGGCTCCTTTTCACCGACAAGTATGGCGTCGGTGTGGTAGTCCCGCAAAAATATATCCTCGGGCTTATCATACGGCTCGGTAAAACCGAAAAATGAATCCACCAGGACAACATTATGCCCGCGTTCACGGAGAGCTTTTGCCACCATTGTTCCGCTTGTAATGGAAACATCTCTTTCTGTGCTAATTCCGCCGTACAATACAACAATATTCATATAGTGCCTCCCGGTTCACTGCAATGATACAAAAGAATACGGAAATAAGTATAGCATAAAAAAAGGGTACAATCAAACAGATTTGAGTATCATTTATAAAAAACAAAATAGGTCATGCCAGCATTTCTTCCATGGCGTCGCGGACTCTGTTTTCAAGCTCGGATATACGCACTTTTTTCGGAAGGCAGGTGTCCGCCGAAAGAGGTTTTCCGATTTTCAGCTCGCGGACCAGCTTTCCGTTTTTGCGGCTTATGCGTATGGCGCATGGAACTACCGGAACTCCGAACATATCCGCAATTTGAAAAGCGCCGGGTTTGAATTCGCGCAGAACGGTACAGTCTGTACGCAGGGAACCTTCCGGATATATATGAAACATTGCCCCATTGCGGACCTTGGGCTTTATCTGCCTGAGCATTGCGGCATAGCCGGATGGTGTATCAGGTATAGGGACAGCTTTAAGCTTTCGTATTATATGCCGTATAACGGGTATCGAGAAATTATCTTTCTGACTTAGATAATACGTATCCCTGTTCCAAAATGCGCAGGCAAGCGCAACGCTGTCGAGGGGATGGACATGGTTGCAGACCGTAACGGCGCCTTTATCCAAATGCTCTAAATTCTCTTTGCCTGTAATTTTAAAACACAAGAAAATCTTCAGAATCGGCGGGGCGATTTTGCATATGAAGCCGGCGAATCTTCGTGATGACTTTTCAGCGCGCGGTGTTTTATGAACATAGGGGTAGTTCTTATCTGCGCGGACACGAAACGGCTTGTGAAATTCGTGCGGCTCGTGCCCCATCTCGTTTAGGATATTATCATCCAAATTACATCACCTGCGGCTTTCTTCAATAGCTTGACGGAACATTTCTTCCGCTTTTTCGGCACAGTAATCAAGGTGATATTGCTTTCCGGCTTCGGCATAAAGCAATTCGCTTTTTTGCCTTTCTTCTGCATTATCAAGCCAGTAGTCGATTTTATCCGCAAGAGACTTGGGGTTTCCTGCCTCAAACAGGCTTCGCTCATCAAGTGCGAATTGAGGAGTTGCGGAGAGTTTTGCGTCTGCTATTACGGGCACAAGTCCGCTTGCAAATGCTTCGATGCAGGATATTGCCTCTATTTCGACATCGGCTGTGTGGCAGTAAAGGTCGGAATATGACAGAAGCCGGTTAAGCTCTTCTTCCGAGAAAAATTTCATTATAGGAGGATTTTTAAGCTTTTGACCAAGCTTCTCTATTTTAGATTTTTGCGGACCCTGCCCCGCAAACACAAGCTGGATATTGTCCGCATATTTTGAGAGCTTTGCGGCTTCGATCAGGATATCCTGTCTCTTTTCCGCCGAATAGCGCCCTATCATAGTTAATATGTATTTGCCTTCGTATTCCGCTGGCTTTGGAGCCTTGGAATAATGAAAAGAAGGGCTTATTCCGTTAGAAATCACATGAAGCTTTGCGGTATATCCGCGCTTTACCAGCTCTTCAGCGATGAAACTGCTGGGGCAGTGTATGTGCGTGAAGCGGTTATAAAATCTATCTCGGAATTGATTGTAAATTCCGTTGTTTGCACGCTCTGAATTTCCAAGACCGATGGAAAAGGTGATGTTTTCGGGCTGAACATGAAAAGCGGCGGTATGCGGTACTCCCAGTTTTTCCGCCAGAGTCAGACCCCTGAGCGAGAGTGCAAAGGGCATTAAAAAGTGGACTATATCGGCCCATTCCAAAGCTTTCTTCAATTGTTTGGAAACCGGCATGGCAAACTGCATTCCTTGAGATTTAACTATATGCTCCGCAATGGGAAGAAGATGTATTGCAGGAACGGCATATTTATCTTTGCTGCTGCGTCCGCAGGAAACGACACGAACTTCGTTTCCGCGCGCGGCAAGTGCCTCTGCAAAGCGGCGGGCGCTTATAGTAGTGCCGTTGTTTGCTGAGTCGTACTGGTCAATGACAAAAAGAATTCTCAATTGATTTCCCTCGTTTTTTTATTATCAATGGGTAAAGAATGTTAAAAATAATTCCTGTGGACCAATATTATAGTACATAGGCTTGGGTGTTTGCGAGTTACAATATTATTCATGTGGTAAAAACTTCTCTAATATTAATCATATCAAGTATAGCATATCAAGTATAAAATTTGCTATAATCTGCAAATATGACCCGAAAAAGCCCTCTATTAAAAAAACCGCTGGGAATTTCCCAACGGTTTTTTTATATTATCATACGAATTCGGAGCAAATCAATTAAAGAACAGGGAACGGACTTTATCAACAGGCATATCTGCTCCGGTAAACAGCTTGAATGCGGCAGCGCCCTGATATACAAGCATACCGACTCCGTCTATTGCAGTACAGCCCGCCGATTTTGTTTCACGCAGAAGCTTTGTTTTCTTTGGATTATAGATGGTGTCCGTAACTATAAGACCTTTTCTGAGTATTTCCACCGAGCTGATTGGCATTCTGCCGCCATCGGGAGCCATACCGGCTTTTGTGGTGTTTGCAAGGATATCGCTTTCTGCATTGCGGACTTGCAGGGCATTGTGATATTGATGCCGCGGAAATTCATCGCCTTGATTCCTGCCATTGCATCGCGGAGCCTGTCAAGCGTTACGTCTAATGCGACATAAACACTGTCAAAGCCTAACTTTTCAAAGCAGTAGTTGTACATTGCCGGCGAACCCGAATGACCTACGGGTGACCCTATGAGAGCAAAAGTTTGAGTTTTTACAGAAATATGAAGCTTGCTTCTTAACATACTAAGAAGTCCCTTCAGCTCATCGTCTACAAAACACATACCGAGCGGGGCAGGTACGGCTCCGATTTTCAAACAAGCTATCAAAACATCAATAAATTCGCTTCTCGGCGTGATTTGGAAAGTCACCACATCTTTCGCACCGATCCCGCATTTTTCAAGGTGTGCCGCCAAGGTGTCTGCTTCATGGTCAATCTGGGCATAAGTGCAGCGCCTGCCGCGGTCAGCTACAACGAATTCCTTTTCTCCGTATAGGGAAATAGCATTATTCCAACGGTCAAGAAGAGTGGCACTTTTCCAGTATCCAAGTTTTTCGTAGAGCAGCTTTTGGGACTTATTTATTTTTATTCCGTTCAAAATGAACCCGCCTTTCGGGAGAAGTACGGGATTACTTGTACTCCTTTTCCAACGCCTTTGCGATGGTCAGTCTTTGGATCTGGTTAGTACCTTCAAAAATCCGGAATATCTTTGCGTTGCGCATGAGCTTTTCGATAGGGTATTCCTTGCTGTATCCATATCCGCCGAATATCTGAACTGCATTAGAAGTGACCTCCTGCATACAGTCGGAAACAAAGGTCTTGGTAATAGCGCCTTCCTTTTGTACAAGATGACCGGCATCCATGAGCTTCATCGTGTTATTTACGAGGCAGCGGGAGGCTTCGATTTTTATTGCCATATCGGCATCTGCTGAACCATCTGGAATTTGATGAGGGGCTGCCGGAACTGCTGACGCTCCATAGGCCATTGCTTCGTCAAGAGCGCGCTGCATAATGCCTACGCCGAGAGTAGAGATAAATGCACGTGAGAGGTTGAGTGCGTTAAGTGCAATATGAAGACCCTCGCCGATGCGGTTTTCGACCGGAACGCGGACGTTATCGAAGATAAGCTCAGTTGTGTTGGAAAGGCGGAAGCCCATCTTATTTTCATGCGCACCTACTGTAAGTTCCTTGCTGTCGCGGTCAATCATAAAGGCGGAAATGCCTTTTTTCCCCGCTTCTGGGTTTGTTTTGAAGAAACTGACATAAATACTTGCACATGCTCCGTTTGTCGCGAATGTCTTTGTGCCGTTGAGGATATAATAGTCGCCGTCGCGGGTGGCGGTAGCGCGGAGGGACCGGCATCGGAGCCAACTCCCGGCTCGGTTATTGCAAAGCAGGCGAAATTTCCGGGAACAACGACGTCCGCAAAACGGCGGACCTGTTCGGGTGTTCCAGCAAGGATTACGTTACGAAGGGCAACGAAATTCGTTACGATTGTATCGGCATAGCCTGCATCGACCTTTGCAAGCTCCTCAAATACCATTGCCGTAGTCTCAAAGCTCATGCCTTCTCCGCCGTATTCCTCCGGGATTTCCAAAAGGTGGAGTCCCATATCGATTGACGGCTTGAAAAGTTCGACCGGACATTCGCCTTTTTCATCGCATTCCGCAACATGGGGCTTAATTTCCTTTTCAGCCATGTTTCTAACCATTTCAATTAGTTCTTTTTGGTCTTCTGTGTAAATTTAACTCAAGTTATTTCATCCTTCCTGTTATGGCTTTAACAATTAAATCTGCAAAAATGGCTTTGTATCTGCTGAATAAATCATATTATCGCGTCACTTTAAGCTCCAATCGGAACTGAGAGTAGCTTGGACATAAATCGATAGCCATAGCCTATTGTTTCTTATTATGTACAGAATAATGAAAACAGAGTCAAAACACACATGAAGAACGGGCACTCAGAGAAAAGAACTCTGAGTGCCCGTCTTTATTATAGCTTTTTAATAGCTGTTCAGGTCAGCGGCGTAAAACAAAGCATATCAAGCTTTTATGTAATACTGTCAAGCGCCGATTCAACCTTATTGTCTTTCCGGAAATGAAGATGCTCAATCAGATTTCCGCGCAATGCAACCATAAGGGGTGATTTTAATGTTTCGATATCTTGAAGAGGGTCAGAATAAAGGACGATAAAGTCGGCGGATTTTCCAACATCAATGGAGCCGGTCGTGCTCTCGATTCCCATAAGTTCAGCGTTGTTTATGGTGGCAAAACACAGTGCCTGACAGGGTGAAATATCGCCGTATTTGCAAAGATAATAAAGCTCGCGCCATGTGTTGTAATGCGTAACATACGGCATTCCCGCATCGGTTCCAAAGCCGATTTTTATGCCTGCGTCCAGCGCCTGCTTCAAGCCATGTAACATTCCCTCGAAAACCATGGTGGAATTTTTACAGGTGACATCAGAAAATCCTGTTATACCCTTGTCGATCATGCCCGGAAGCGCTGCGTAAATGGTTGGGACAAGATAGGAATAGCCTTTGAGTGAACGCGGATTTTCCTTAAACAAAGCGATCAGCTCATCATCCAGAACAAAGCCATGCTCAATGGTATCAACACCTGCGGTCAGGGCTATTTTTAAGCCCTCGCTGCTCTGAACATGTGCGGCAACAGGAAGCCCGAACTTATGCGCTTCATCACATATTGCCGAGACTACTTTAGGCTTCATCTGAACTTTACCCGCATCGCCAAGCCTTTTTGCGTCCGAAACGCCGCCGGTAACGCAGATTTTTATAAGGTCGACCCCTTCTCCCGCAAATTTACGTACCAAAGCGATGCCCTCATCCGGCGTATCAGCGGCAAGGGAGAGAAAGGGGGCTCCGTGGCCTCCCGTTGCGCTTATCATATGACCGGATACCTTCATTCTCGGTCTGGGCAGATTTCCGGACTCAACTTGATTGCGAAGAACTACATCCTGACAGAGAAAATCGCCCACGCACCTTACCGTGGTAACACCGGAGGTGAGCATGGCGTCAAGACGGCTTTTCATCTTTCTTTTAAGCGCATTTTTTCCGATACGAGTATTTACGGCAGTGAATATGAGTTTCTGCGCCCGGGCTCCCGGCATACTTTTTACGGGACCTCCGCTTGAGAATAAATGTACATGTGCGTTTATAAGACCGGGCATTACATATTTTCCGTCCAAATCGATTTTTCGGAAGCCGGAGGGGATTTCAAAGTCATCCATTGCGCAGATTTTTCTGAAAACTCCACCCGCGTCAGTGAATTCCACGAGTATTGCCATGTCTTTTTTTATGCGGTTTTCCTCAATACATATGATGCTGCAGTTTATAAGAGCCAAACCTTTTTCCATCTTAATCCCTCCATACTGGATAGATTCATAAATTATACCATAAATGGCATCGACGGACAAAAGCTTTTTTGCAGTTTCTTAGGAATTTAACCGTATATAAGAAATAAGCGAGGCACAAGGCTTCGCTTAAATACTGTATATAGTTCGGGATATTGCTAAACTATATTTTTTAGATTCTTTATTCATTTACAATAGAAACCGGATTTGATTTTTCTTTACTCAAATCATCGGTTGTATCACTTACGTTGATTGAAAAAATATGCGGTGTCATTATAAATATGGTTGAAGTAGCATCAGCCAAAACAATGATGCCGTATTCATTAATATACACATCACCGGAAGCACTTGTTGTGGGACCGGTAGTTACGGATATGGTGTCGCCAACCGAAACATAGTTATAAATGTTTTTAAGCAAATCCGTTTCACAATTTTGCGGAAACGGATCAGGGGGGCTCAAATAGGTTATTGAATCATCGTAAACACTATTCGGAAAAAACAAAATCGCTATTTTATCAATGCTGAAAGCAAACGGCACTCCGGTTGGATCAAGAATAAGGAGCGGTATATTTCCGGCATCAGGAGCCTTGTAAAGTGCGCCAAGCGGTCCTGTAATCGTTGCAAGCCTATTAGAGAAAATGCTGACAGATGCGCCCGGATATATTGCCACTAATTGCTCCAAAACATGGGCAAATTGATCTAAGGCAAAACAACGGCTATTGTCAGTTGCGCTGTCCACATGGAAAATACGCAAATTAGCTTTAGATATTACCGTGTTGGGGAAGAAAACATCGGCATTTGACGTGTTTACCAAAGACAAGCTGACAGGAGCGTCAACAACATTTAAAGCGGCTATTCCGCCCATAGTACCTGTTTTAGTCGGTGAATTGCTGTCGAATTCATCGCCCTTGTCAGAAATCAATTTGAAAATAACGCTGAGCGAACCGGAAGTTGACTGCGTAGATACACACCAGTCGACTATATATAAGCCATTTTCAGAAATGGTAATAATGCCTGTCGTATTATCATAGCTGATATTTCCCAACATACTGATTGTCTCGTCAAATATAACGTTATTATTATTTAAAACACTATTAGTGGTATTTTTTTGAAGTTGTAATACTATATTATTCATCACTTCACCCTTTGATTGCTCTATTTTAACGCAGCTTTGCTCCGTTACATTATATGCTATGGATTTGCAGGTGTTATAAGAGTGAAGGAAAGTGCGGCATAAGTAAAAATATGCGGATTGGGGCAGGGGATGGCAAAATATATTGTATATTACTGAATTAGTTTTGTGAAGCAGAAGGAGACCCAGCCGTTCTCTTTCTCTGAAGCAATAAGTGTAAAACCTGATGTCTCAATGGCAGAGAGTACCTCATCGGCGCGGCTATCGATTATTCCGCTCAATATCAATTTTCCGCCGTCTTTAAGCTTATCAAAGAAGATTTGCTTCATAGCTATATGGACGTCGGCTACGATGTTGGCGCAGATAAGGTCATATCCTTCGCCGAGAGACTCTTCAAGTCTGCTGTCCGTAAGCATATTTCCGCAAAGACTTTTAAAGCGGCTGCCGACGCCATTGAGGCGTGCATTTTCAGCGGCATCGTTCACTGCGTCCATTTCAATATCCACTCCGACCGCAGAGCCTGCCCCGAGCAGGAGAGCCGCAACGGAAAGCACGCCGCTTCCGCAGCCGATGTCCAGCACCCTGTCTCCGGCACATAGATTTGACTCGATGAGCCGCAGGCAGAGCCTTGTTGTTTCATCCTTACCGGAGCCAAAGGATGAGCCGGGGTCAATGGTCAGCACAATATCTTCCGCATCCTGCACATGTTTTTCCCACGACGGGCAGATTACCAGCCGCTCACCTACGCGCTGCGGCTTGTGGAACTTTTTCCAGCCGTTTTCCCAATCATCCTCATTTAAGTGCTCGTATCTCAGCTTAAATTCTATTCCTGCTGATGTCAAAAGCTGAGACATATGTGAAAGCGTTTCTTCGGGAGATTCATTCGGAGGAATATAGATGTGTATTGCAGCGTGTCTTCTGTCCTTCGCTGTTAGCTTCTCATCAATGTAATCCGCCCTGCCGATGAGTGCAAGCATGTTTTCCATGTCGGAATAATCCTCGATATATATTCCTAAGCTTGTGCATTCCGATGCAATCGCTTCCGCAGCCTTGGCGTTTTTTGCATCCACCTCAAAGATGAGATCCGTCCAACTCGTATCCATCATATGCCCTCCGTAATTGTTTAAACCGATTCTATCATAAGGCTGGCGGTCTGGCAAATATTCGGCGAAGCAGCCAAAGAACATAAGGATGTTGCTCATGCGTCAAAATTGCGTCATTTATGCATTTAAGTTGATTGTGACGCTAAAATAATGTCAATACTTCGCCAAAGAAGGAACTGACTTTATGAAAGATGATTTATCCCGCTATACGCTCCGCGTGAGTCCGATACTGCTCAATAAGCTGGGCTATATTGCAGAATTTGAGGGGAGAACGAAAAATAAAGAAATAGAACAGCTTATTAAAAAACGCATTGAGGAATTTGAATCGACCCATGGAACGATTCAAGCTGACCAATATAACTAATCGCCTATTCCTTTCCAAATGAAGATATCCTGAAGAAACGTCAGTTAACATCCTTCCATAGATGGGGACTGACGTTTTACATATGTTGATAGAAATATTCTTTATGAGCATGTTCCCTTTCATCTCTCTCATTACATATGCTGATTTTAAATCCGCAGCCGATAATGCTGAGACTATAGATTCTATACAACGAGGTTCAGATATCATACTTAATCTCACCATTTTGGATTCGGGATTCGTACTTGTTCCTGTTGAGGAAAATACAATTAGTTGTAAGATAGCGGCAATGGAGTAATTTCACAGGCTTAGGAAGTAGAATAGCATTGAAAATCCTGTCTGCAACAGCAAAGTCAGCGCTTTACTTGAAGATAAGCGCTGACTTTGCTTTTTAAATTTTACAGGCTAATCGGAGCATTAATGGACTTATATCGAGCCATACGGCGATGCGCTCCGATCCCTGCACCTTTCTAAGAGCAATATTATGCCGCCGGACGCACCAGCACTTCCTCAGTAGTTCCCAGCCGGATGCTGTACTCTGTGGGGCGCAGCTGCCCTTTGTTCTCGTCGCGTCCCTGAAGGACGAAGCGGGCGTCGGGCTTGCCGATCTGTGCAGCGGCCTCGGCTGAGGCTTTCCATGTCAGGGGGTCCGAGGCGGGGTTGCGGTAACGATTGAAGATGACGCCCAAAACAGTGTCGCCCTTGTCCATCCAATCTGTCATCATATTCATGTCACCGGCGCTGTCGCCAAAGACCATGAGGGGACCGGTTCCGTTATACTTGGGAGCGATGAAGTTTTTGATAATAGTGCTCTTGCCGGGACCCTGAGTCTGAGCGTATTTGCCCGCACCGCCCCAATCGTAGTTGTATTCGTTGATATACCGTCCATTGGAATCCAGCTTGTTGCGCATGGCGAACACACGATCCTCCGGCACGCCGTATCCCATGGTGCTGTTTGCAGCCAGAATGGTGTCTATGGGAGAGGCGGAGATGATGTAAACATCAATCTTGTTGGCGGCAAGAGTGTGGTAAAGGTCGATAAGCTCGTCGGTAAAGGTGAGACCGGTGATAAAGCTTGCGCTCAGCACGCCGGCCTGACCGGGCAGCTCTATGGGGGAAGTCCATGTAACTTCGGAGTAGCGCCCGTAAGCGGCCCAATACTTGTGGGAGTCGGCAGCCATCTTCTGAACCTCGGCGGGGGTCATGCCGGTAAAGAGATAAGTAACCCATGGATAGGACACAGCATGGTCAAAATAGTCGCCAAGGTTGTTGTACATAAAGCGGAGTTTGGCGGAGAAATCCTGATATTGGTTAGCGGCGCGGATGTAGGACAGCTCCTTGCTGCCGTTTAAACCCTTATAGTTGTTGTAGAGCCATGTGTAGTCGCTCACAAGGTCGGCAATGACAGCGGAGACAAGAACGTCTTTTCCGTCTGCGTTCTTCCCGATGACCTTGTTGAGATCAGGGATGCCGGTTTCCAGTACGGCTTTTATATTCGCAGGGGTGATTTTAAAGATTAGGTTCTCAATCTGATAGATGAGCAAAGCTTCCTGCACATCAAAGATAACGGAGGTGTTGTCAAAGTCAAAGACTACATATTTGCCCTTGTTGGCATTTTGGTCGATTACAGCCTGAATGCGCGCCCGGGTGGCAGGAGCCCAGTTGCCGGCGATAAGCTTGGCGGGGTCAGGCTTATAGGGGGCTTTACGGTCAATGGCGCCGGTGTTGGTGGTTTCGTTGTAGGCAACACCAAAGTCCAGCTCTTTTGCGAGATCACGAAGCTTGAAATAATTGTAGCCGTTGATGTTATAGGCATCGGGGGTGATGGCCTTGCCGTCTACCGTAATGTTGGTGCTGCTCTTGACCACATTTAGATCCGCCATTGCGCCGGTTGCAGTCAATCCGAGAATCAGAATCAGAACCAATGCCAAGTATTTGATGCTCGAGCGTTTCATGCAAATTCCTCCTTTTTTTATCATAGAAAGTATAGAAATCCGTTCTTGATTATCCCTGCATTTCCCCTTTGGTAAAGACTACCACGAGCACATTTCCCATTGCAATAATGCTCACGATTTTCTCTTTTTAGAACAAATGACCCAATATTCGATTGTATAATTTAACTGTTTTGTTGGCGGATAAATGTGCGTGTATAGTGAAATATGCTCAAAAATAGAGTGTTTTGATCACAATAAAGCAGTTTTGAGAGGCTGTGCTCATTTTTTCAAGAATCGCCGGCATGCATGAACGGTTGGTATTTTATAAAGGAAAATATCTGTAAAATATCCGTTCATTTTCCGCGCTGTGCGCTAAATCCATTGTTATAGGCAAAGATAAGGTAAAACACCAAACCCCCTGTAATCATGATGATTGCAGGGGGTTAACAGAAATTGCAGCTTTAAAGTCGCTCTAAGAAACGAGATTGAAATATCGCAGCTTTCATGTTAGTATTACAGCATACATTTCGTGGACGTTGGCTAACCACCTAAAAAGGAGGAAAATATGCTTTTTAAAGCTATAGATATTCCATCCCCCAAAGAAGCATTTATAAAAGAGATACAGGGAATGGTGCTTACAGGTCAGCTTATTGCGGGAGACCGCTTACCTACGGAGCGTGAGCTTTCAATTCAAATGAATATCCCGCGCTCTGTGGTTAATGCCGGACTTGCAGATTTGGAACGTATGGGTTTCGTATCGGTGATTCCCCGCAGGGGTACAGTGATATGTGACTATATGCGATGCGGAAGGCTTGAAACGCTTGATGCTATTATGAATTTTACAAGAGGCCGGCTGGACAGGCGCACTTTTGAATCGATAATGGATTTCAGGCTTCTCTGCGAACCATATGCCGCCCGTCTTGCCGCATTAAACCGCACTGATGAGGATTTGCGCGATTTGGAAGACCTATGTAAAAAAACCGAGACATCCAAAGATATCAGTGAAGCGCTTGAATACCGCCAAAAGTTTAATAAAGCGGTCTATTTTGCAACAGGCAATACACTTTTGCCCTTAATTTATAATGGTTTTGACGTTATAAATCAGTACTTTGCCGAAATAATTTTTGATGCAATGGGTTCTGAAATGGCGGGCATAGGAATGAGGGAGCTTTTTGAGGCAATTCGTAATCAGGATGCGGAAAAAGCTTACCACTGTAAGTTTTCAACTGACGAGACAATAATTAATGTGCTTAGGGATAATTACTTCAGGGAAAACGGGGTATAACTTACTTGAAAATAAGAATAGCAGGGGATTACTCAGTTCATCCTCTGCTATCCCACATTACCGCATTTATTGCCGGACTATAGGGTGTGAATAATATTATATGAAGACCAGTCTCCTCCGGAGATGTCCTGAATGGTCAGATTAAAGGGATATATCTCCGCGTCGATTGCGCGGTCATCCATACCCTGAGACCGCATTTCGTTTACTTGATTCTGGAGGTCCTTTAGAAATTTCAGGCGCTTTTCCAGCCTGACTTTACCGTTTTCAACGACACCGGCATGCGCGCAAAAAATAGTATCGAAGTCAAGCTGCAGCACTTTTTCAATGGACTCGATGGTTTGCTTCATGTTTTCGTCCTTATAGCAGACAAACTGCTTTGTTCCAAGATAGAGATCGCCGGAAAAAAGCCAGCCTTGGCTTCTCTCATAGAAGCAGTCGTGCTGCGGTTTGTGACCGGGGGCATGAATTACCTCAAATGTGTACTTGCCGGAGCTTGTCACGATTTTGTCGGTCAGCGGCTTCGGGTCAAAAGTGTCGCGTATACCCCACATTTTGGTTACATAACCATCCATGACCGGCGGCCGATTAGCGCTGGGGATTGCTCCCTCATTAAGATAAACCGGAACATTTGTGTTCTTGAGGATCCAGGGAGCCGTACCTGTATGATCTTCGTGATTGTGGGTTAATACAACCTGATCAATATGATTGGACTTAAAGAATTCTATCACATCCTGCTCCATAATCTGAGCTCCTGTGTCTATCATAAGTCCATCGATTGCATAAACATAGACTTTAGTCTCGTAATCGTCTTCTCCGCATATACCCATTCCAATATTGATGTCTTTATAACTGCTGCATTCTAACATAAAAATCACCCCAATAACTTGTATTCCGTGGTGCGCCACCGCTTATGATGACATACTAACATGTTGCTATTTGCTATGCAAGTAATTTTTTGACGGAAATAATACCAAGGTTATGCTTAGCGTTTTATGAATTGTGCAGACAAGATAAGCAAGGACAAAAATTTGGGGTAAGACTAAGCCATGTATGCATCTGAATTTTCGGGAGTCCCCGCATGGTATTTTGACTTTATGAGGAAAACGAACCTGGGTAAAAGAGATATCCCCCAACTGCAAAATGGTTGGGGGATATATAGTGGTACAAAATTTGTTACGAAATGGTGGACCCGAAGGGACTCGAACCCTCGGTCTCCGCGTTGCGAACGCGGCGCTTTACCAGCTAAGCTACGAGCCCGGATGATGATTTTATATTACCAGTATCAATTACGCCGTTATTATAGCACAGATTTTTTGTTTGTCAAAATAAATTTATAACCCGTATTGATATTTCGTAAGCTTTGTAGTAGAATAACTAAACGTGGCCCGTGACAAGGCTGCACTAGTCGGGGAGCCAGCGGTGCCCTGTACCTGCAATCCGCTACAGCAGGGATGAATTCCCACCCCAGGATATTTGATGTGTCGTCTGACCTAAGCAAGTGGTGTTGAAGACCCGGTCTTGCGCAACGGAAGCCTGTGAACCATGTCAGGCGGGGGACCGAGCAGCATTAAGCGGGTAGCTCTGTGTGCCGCGAGGCAGCCGGGTTCGAGCTAACTGCTTAGGTAACGGATATATCAAATCATTCAAAGGTGGGTGTGCAGTCTTGTCACGGGTCACGAAGTATATTTAAAACTGTTCAAGTTTTAGAAAAATCACTCACAAATGACACAAGGGGAGGGGAACAGCATTGTATCAGGCTTTGTACAGAAAATGGCGTCCCCGCATTTTTGATGATATTGTGGGTCAGGAGCATGTCACTGATACTTTAAAAAACCAAGTAATAAACGGCAGACTCAGCCATGCCTATCTGTTTATCGGAACACGCGGAACAGGCAAGACCTCGTGTGCAAAAATACTTGCTAAGGCAGTTAACTGCGAGCAGCCCGAAAACGGCAATCCCTGCAATAAGTGCAGAAGCTGTATGGGAATTGATGACGGCTCAATTCTGGATGTCGTCGAGATGGATGCCGCATCCAACAACGGAGTGGACAATGTGCGCGCTCTGCGCGATGAGGCGGTTTTTTCACCCGCTTCCGTTAAAAAGCGTGTGTACATCATCGATGAGGTCCATATGCTTTCCACTTCTGCGTTCAATGCCTTGCTCAAGATATTAGAGGAACCGCCGGAACACCTGATGTTCATACTTGCGACAACGGAACTGCACAAGATACCTGCCACTATATTATCTCGCTGTCAGCGTCACAGCTTCAAGCGCATTGACCCCGACTCAATGGAAAGACGTATAAGCTACGTAGCCGCACAAGAGAATATGAAGCTTGAATCCGATGCCGCCGCGCTTTTGGCAAGGCTTGCAGACGGCTCTCTGCGTGATGGGCTTTCGCTTCTTGACCAGTGCTCGGGATATGATGTGATAAGCGCCGAAAACGTACTCACAGCAATGGGGCTTGCCGGAAACCTCCGCATTATTGAACTTTTAAATTCTATAACGGACGGAGACACCGCGAAAGCGCTTACACTTTTCGGAAGTATGTGGCGTGACGGTAAAGCGCCTACAACGCTTTTAACAGAGCTTAATATCCTTTTGCGCGATATTCTTATGATAAAAGTAGCACCAAAAGGAGGACGTGAGCTTCTATCGGGAAGCTTTGATCCTGCTTCACTTAACAGTCTCGCTGCGCGTATGACGCCGGAGGAGCTTATCTGCGGCATCGATTCGATTCAAGGACACATCGGATCATTAAAAGATGGAAGAGATCCAAAAACGACGGCGGAGCTTTGCATAATAGGATTGTGTGAACCAAATCTGGGAGACAGTATCGACTCTCTAAAAAAGCGTATCGCAAAGCTTGAATCCGTCCTTTTGAATGCTGATGTGCAGCTTTCGCACAGAAGTGAAGGGAAAGAGGAGAACAGGACCGTCTATACGGAACCCAATTATCCGGACGAAGACATCGCCCCGTTTGATACGGAAGAAAAATCGATAGTTCGACAGAGCTTATCTCAAGATGATATAAATTCTACAAATATAGACAATAGATTATCCGAACCGGAGAGTAACGTACTTCCAGTTCATAATACTGCACACACTGCGGATTTCAATATGCAAAGTGCAGAGGACGCTTTGGATGATAAAAGTGATGACGACAACGAAGATAGTGTTCCGGAGCTTGGCACTGTTGAAAGCATCGGCAATGATGATACAGATGATACATGGGAAAGTATTCTTAATGAGCTGAAAAAATCATTGCTGCCGGGACAATTCACTATAATCAGCAATGCCCAGAAGACAAAGGGGGCATTTTCCGGGGAGTTGTTCAATATAAGCGTATCGGATGGTTTTGCAAAAGGTCAGCTTGAACAGACACCGGTCATGAACAGTATAAGGGATGCAGTGAAGACAGTTACAGGAAAGACGGTTTTGGTAAAGATCGAGGTTAATAAAGAGAACATGGCAGTGAATGCGGGTAAGCTGAACGATTTATCCAAGTTCGGAAATGTAAAATTTGAATAGCCGGAAATAATTGATGCAGTAATATTTAGGAACAAACTATTCATAACATACGGGAGGACAGTTTAATGGCAAAAGGCGGATTTCGCGGCGGCGCAATGGGCGGCATGAACATGAACATGATCAAGCAGGCTCAAAAAATGCAGGCAGATATGGTGAAAATGCAGGAAGAGCTTGAAAAAGCTGAATATACGGCTACGGCGGGGGGCGGAGTTGTAACCGCTGTAGTGAGCGGAAAAAGAGAGCTGAATTCTCTTGTTATTGATCCCGATGCAGTTGACCCGGACGATGTTGAAATGCTTCAGGACATGATTATTGCAGCTGTCAATGAAGCGCTGCGGAAAGCGGAAGCGAGTGCTGGCGAAAGTATGGCAAAGCTGACTGGCGGACTTAATCTTGGCGGACTTGGCTTATAAAAAACATACACCGAACAATTCAGATACGAGTTGTTCGGTGTTTTTGTTTAAATAATAGAATACATAGATAGCATATGCGTGGAATATATCGCATATAGATAACTATTCGATGACTTTGCCTAAAGTTATAATTGCTTCAGGATCTGTGATAATAATATCAGGGTAGTTAGAGTCAATCGATTGAAGCCTTGTTCCCCCAACGCGGTCACGCAGGCGCTTAAAATAGGTGTTTCCCTCATAAGTAAAGACACCGACATCGCCGTGCTCCAGCTTTGCCTGCTGCTGAATCCAGACAACTTGTCCGTTATGATAATCCGGTTCCATGCTGTCCCCCGAAATTATAATGCCGAAGTTTGCGGAGAGAGGAACCTCGTTGCCGACCTTAGTAGGGATATAATCAGGCAGGTCGAGGAGCCGGCCTTTGCCGATAGCGGCATCAAGATCGTAAACGGGAAGGGTACGGATTTTCGTGCCGCGGGGAGGGGGAAGATTGGGATCGTCATAAAGCCCGCTGTCGCGCACCATGTCGGCATATTCATAAACGCGCTTTCTTCCTTCTTCGCTCAGACCGTCTAAAAAGTCGTAGCTTCTATTATTGAAAATACCGCTGATATCGATAATATCAAGAATATCGCATATTATAAGGAACTGAACCGCATTCGGCAGGGAAGCACCGCTTTCCCATTTTGAAACAGCCTGGTTTGTTACCTTTACTCCGCGCTTATCGAGAAGTGCGGCAAATTCCCTTTGAGAAAGGTCTTTCTTTTTCCTGAATGAACAAATAGTGTCGCCTAAATTGTTAACCATTTAGAATCACCTCAATTTTAGTATACAGTATTATTATCCACATTGCAAGTATCTTATAAAGAACTTATCCTTATAAGAGAATTATGGCGAATTATGTATTATAATGGCGCACGTATTAAGAAAAAGTGTTGCGGAAGTACTTTTTTTAGGTATAATGAAAGCAGCGGTGCGATGCCATCGACATTGGACGGGAGGAAGAATATGAGCAAGAAGAAACCGCTATACATAATGCTCGTCTTTATCGTTTTACTGGTGGGTATTCTCACAGTTCCGGCGATTGCAGACGCAGGCAATTTTTCCGGACACTCGGATTACGGCGGAAGTTTCGGGGGCAGCTCCGGCGGCAGCTTTGATAGTTCCGGTCTTTGGGCGCTTGTAGCCTTGAGCAATTCCGGAGGAGGAACCGGCGGCATAATCACGATTATTATTGTAGCATATATAATTTTGAACATTTTGAAAAAAAGAAAAAATACCGCGGCTGCCGGAGCGGTGGCAAGCGATTTTTCAGAGCTGATGCCTATTCATACAATAAGAGATATTGACCCAAACTTCTCCGAGGCGGAGATTAAAGAAAAGGTAGCCAACCTATATGTCCAGATGCAGGATGCATGGCAGAACAAAAAGTTTGGAACTATGCGCCCGTATATGACAGACGCGCTCTATAGTCAATTTGAACGCCAGCTCCAAGAGCTGATTCGTTCGGGCTGTACAAATTATATTGACAGAATAGTCGTTCTTGATGTGAGACTGGCGGGCTGGAAAGCCGACAAGGTAAATGACTCAATCATAGCGGTTTTAAGTACGCGTATTGTTGACTATACAGTAAACGACAAAACAGGTAAGGTGGTCAGCGGTTCAAAGACTGCAGAGAAATTTATGACCTATGAATGGACATTGATCCGCTCGAAGGGCATGAAAACGCCGGCTGCCGAGGGGGAGAAAAACGAAGGCCCCGTAACCTTACGCTGTCCATCCTGCGGCGCACCTGTTGACATTAACCAGAGTGCAAAGTGCCCTTACTGTGACAGTGTGATAAATGCAGGCGATTACGACTGGTCTATTTCTGCAATAAAAGGGATATCTCAGAGAACAAAATATTAATAAGACAGCATAGAAACAGCCGCCGAAGATTCCTCCGGCGGCTATTTGCATTATCCAAATAGGACTCCAAGTCCTGTGCTGCTATGACAAAGTAATGGTTCCCGTTGCAATCGGCAGGTTGGCGTAATTTGCATCTGTCAGGGTGATTGTTCTCAGTTTTGCCGGAGTGTTTTCAACCTCAATGGTCTTGGTGGAGGTTGTCATTGTTGTATTCACAAGTGCAGGGTTGTATTCATGCTCTCCGTCTGATGCTGTTTGCTTGTAATAAATCAGCGGAGCACCGGACGCCGCAAAAGGAACATGCTCAAAATCGGCTTCACCGTTTGAATCTGATGTTATCGGGGAGCCATAGGTCGTTCCGGCTGAGTCACAGCGGTAAAATACCGCGCCGACGACAGGTGTTCCTTCGGCTGTACCATCTTCGGTTACGTGCAGAGTCAACGTACCCGTGGACGCTATCGTAAAGCCATAGGTGTCTGTGCCCGCTGTAATTACCTGCGTTGCAGGCAGAATAGAATCATTGTCGTATCCCGTGACAGCGGCTGTAACATCATACGAGCCGTTTAAAATATATTCGGAACCAGTACCGTTACTGATATTGATTACATAGGGACGTGCCATAAATATAATTCTCCTTTTGATATCGGCAGACCGCTATAGTTCTGGTCTGTAAGATAAAATGTTGGTTTTGTGATGCAATGTGAGGAAAACGCAGCATTGAAAATGAAATACAGGCTGCATTTACTTTGAGGGCTTAAAGTTACCCATCGGTAAGCAGCCCTGGGGCTTAGGCATTTTTGGGATTCCACCTTAATCTGGTACACGTCACATTCATTCACTTTAAATTCAGCGATACCTTTTTTGGAGGTGTTGCCCTGAAAAATTGTTTCGTTTTGCGAATTGGACACCGTTATCGCGTATTTCAAAAAAGCACGATTATTTGGAATACATTTGATAAGCACTCTTCCGCGCTTTCCCGTTTCTGACATAGTTCCACCTCGTTGTCCAATATATCATGCCGCCCTTTTTATATTATGATGAAAGGGAGGAAGATGTTAGTGAAAAGACCTTATCGTATCTTGTCGGAGCATTTATAATGCTTGATGAGTAAAATAAGAAATCAGAGCTGTCGAATATGACAGCTCTGATAATGGTTGGAACAGAAATGGAATTATGCTGGCACGTTTAGAAGAACCAATCATTGAAATTTTTTTGCTGAACGAATAAAGCGTCTGAAGCTTTACGAAACAGTCTTGAAGGGTATCCATATAAGTTTACCTCAAATCGTATGACTATAATTATACCAGCGGTGAAAAGAAAAATCGACAAGTCCCAAAAGGAACTTGTCGATTTTGATGGTCGGGGTGAAATTATAGGACTTGGAAGAACCAGTAATATCTGGTGGTAGGCAGGTAGTATTTTCCTTATAAATTGATAAGGCAGCAGTCCATCGGAACCAATTTAAATTCCGATGGACTGCTCTTTACAACATTTGCCGCAATAAGTACACACAACATATTTTCAATCCACAGATTGCTCTGACACTTTTACTTTACGATATCTGGAGTGAAAAAAAGCTTGAAATTGGCCGCAATTACTTTAAATAAATTTTTTCTATGTTGTGTGTACTGAATGCTAAATATTTATTTAACATGTAATTTATGACTTTGCTGCTTCATAAATATGGTAATGAGGTGAAAGTTCATGTTACATATAAGAGGACCGCTAGCATAAACACCATTGAAAATGCCGTCGACATAAATCGACGGCATTTTCAATGGTCGGAGTGTCGGGATTCGAACCCGAGGCCTCTTGGTCCCGAACCAAGCGCGATACCAAACTTCGCCACACCCCGAAGCGAACAATTGAAAGTATAGAGAAATAATACTCAATTGTCAAGAGAAAAAGATTTCTAATCGCAGAATACTTTGATATAAGACTTCTTTCTGCGCATAATTGCAAAAATATTTCGCATGGCTGCAATTATGCGCAGATAATTCATCTGAAAACATTCATCTCGCTGTCGTAAATCTGTGTTCTTGTAAATATGGCGAAATCAGGCGCAAGCTGAGGTGAAAGCTGTTTAAGCGCCGAGACGAGGAGCTCGGGATTAAGAGTAGGGTCCTGTGCAGATATTATAGCTTTTAGCCGGATGCGGCCGTCTCCCTCGTCAAACGTGATGCTTCTTATGCTTTCGGCGATATCAGCCTCACCCATGCCGCTCTTTGTCTTTTTCTGGATGACGATACTGTCTCTGGAGAAGAAATCCATTAATTCGGGAAGAATATCAGATGCGGAGCGCTCATCATATTCAAACGAACCGTCTACGTCGAGCCATTTGATATTTTTAAATTTTTGCTCGCGCTCGTATACCTCGAGAACGGATATGCCTTCGGGGAGAACCTTTTTGAGCCGCAATGGGATTTGCGCAAGGCTTATATAGTCGTTAAGCTTGAAATCCATAAGCTCGCAATAACTTGCCATACCTACGGAAAGCGGGAGGGCAAAGGAGATTTGTGCATGGGGGTTGAAGCCTTCGCTGTATTTTAGCTGCAATCCAGCGCGGAGAAAAGCTCTCTGCATTGTGCGCATAAGGTCGAGGTGAGAAATATAGACAGCCCGGCCCGTTTTTGAAAACCTAAGCCTCAGATTATCCATCGCAGCATCCCCCGTTCATTAGTGATAATGCACCGCAGCCTGTACATTTGTTACGGCAGTCGGGAGAAAGTTCAGCCTTATAGCACATTTCACGCTCATGCCACATAAATCGGGGTGCAACGCCCATATTAACACGGCTCCATGGAAGGACTTCATCAAAGGAGCGCTCGCGGCAGGCGTAGAATTCTGGGTCAAGCCCACACTTTTCAAAGGCGTCCATCCAGCGCTGAAATGAAAAATATTCGCTCCATGAATCAAGTTTGCCGCCTGTTCTCCAAACCTCTTCAATGACTGAGCCGACACGCCTGTCGCCGCGGGACAGCACCGCCTCAATAAGGCTTGTATCCGCATCGTGCCAGTTATAGGTGATGGACTTAGCCCGCATATTATCACGAAGAAGGGTCACACGGCGACGGTATTCTTCCATATCGACCTGAGCTTCCCACTGGAAGGGCGTGTGCGGCTTGGGGACAAAACAGGAGGTTGAAACTGTGATATGGACGCCTTTTGACTTGTTGACGGCGTGTGACTTCCACAGAAACAAAACCTTCTTTGCAAGGTCGCTTATTGCCAGAACGTCTTCGTCTGTCTCTGTAGGAAGACCAAGCATAAAGTAGAGCTTTATATTATTCCAGCCGCCCTCAAAGGCGATTTTACATGTGTTTAGAAGATCCTCTTCGCGGACATTTTTGTTTATTGCGTCGCGCAGTCTCTGAGTTCCTGCTTCGGGCGCAAAGGTAAGCCCGCTTTTTCGCACCTTCTGCACCTTGCTCATGAGATCCAGAGAGAAGTTGTCGGCGCGGAGAGAGGGGAGAGAAAGACCGATGCTGTGCGGAACGCAGAAGTCCAGAAGTCCGTCGCACAGTTCGTTAAGAGGTCTGTAATCGCTTGTGCTGAGCGAAGAAAGCGTTATCTCCTGATAGCCGGTGTTCTCCAAAGATTCAATGCCCTGTTTAATGAGCCTGTCCGGGTCTCTTGAACGGACAGGGCGGTAAATATAACCCGCCTGACAGAAGCGGCAACCGCGTATACAGCCGCGGAATAGCTCAAGCGTAACGCGGTCATGAACGATTTCGGTCGATGGCACGATGGGTTTTACCGGGAAATAACTTTTGTCAAAATCAGTTACCAGCCGCCTTGTTACAAGCTCGGGAGCGCCGTCAAGAACCTCGATTTTTTGAAGTGTCCCATCGGCATTATATATCGGATTATAGAGGGAAGGGACATAAACGCCGTCAATTTTAGCGGCTTCGGACAGGAACTCGCGCTTCGACAGATTATCTTTCTTAGCCCTGCGGAGAAGCAGAAGAAGCTCTCTGTCCATATCTTCGCCCTCGCCGATAACGCAGAGATCGAAAAAATCCGCCATTGGCTCGGGATTGCAGCAGCTTGTTCCTCCAGCGAAAACGATAGGCGTCAGTTCGTGCCTGTCCGCGCTTTTAATCGGTATTCCTGAGAGATTGAGCATGTTCAATACATTGGTGTATGCCATCTCATATCCAATCGAAAAACCGATCGCGTCAAAATCAGTGAGAGGGTCGCCGCTTTCAAGCGCCCAAAGCGGTATTCCCGCTTTGCGCATCTCGTCCTCCATGTCACCCCATGGAGCGAAAACACGCTCACACCAGACCCCGCCCATCTCGTTGATGACACCGTAAAGTATCTTCATGCCGAGGTTTGACATGCCGATTTCATAAGTATCCGGAAAACAAAGAGCCATGCGGATGTCCACATTCTCCTTGTCCTTGATTATCTGATTGTATTCGCCGCCCGTATAACGCGCGGGCTTTTGAACCTTTGGCAATATGCGCAATAGTCTTTTATCCATATAGTACACGTCCATTTTTATTGAGCGCCGGCTGTTAATCTGACCCTGCCTGCCGCAGAAGTATTGTATAACGTTTTTGTCTTATTTACAAGACTTGTTCTGCTGCAAAATAAAAAGCCAGATTCCGGCGAGGAAAAGAGAGAAGCCATAATTTTTGGCTATGCAGTAAAGACCTGCTGCAATCAGAAGCCCCGATATCAGTAAACCGGAGATATGGATTGCTATTTGAGCAAATTTTGCACTGATTGCAGACATCAATGCAAAATATAAAATTCGGCCGCCGTCAAGGGCTTTAGCGGGCAGCAGATTGAATGTATTAAGTATAAACCCCAAGCCTGCGCACATGAGCAGGTACTCGTTGTTTCGGAGAGTCCCCGTTTTAGCACACAGAATCGAGAAAACGAATCCAAAAGCGGGACCGGCAATTGCTGTCAGAATTTCCTGTCTTTCATTAAGATCACCGGAATAATCAAGCGCGAAGCCTGACAAAGTTGCATTCAGCTTTGTCGGATAGGCACCGAACATACGCATGGCGGATACATGCCCCAATTCGTGCACGAGTACTGCGGGCAGAAGCGCAGAAAGAAAACCGCTTTGATCAAAAAAGTATATGAAAGCAAAGAGCAGGATAAATCCGCTGCTAAAATTTACGCGAAACTGCGGGGCAGTCCGCGTGTCAGGCTGTTTTAAATTCCCCATATTCATCAAAAATAAAACTCTGGATTGAGATATTTGCCGCTGTGCATAAGCTCAAAATGCAAATGCGGACCCGTTACCCGTCCCGAATGGCCGGAAAGGGCTATTTTGTCGCCGCGTTTGACTTTGTCGCCCTGATTGACCAGTATCTGGCTGCAATGGGCGTAAAGGGTGCTGAAACCGTCCCCATGATCGATAATAACTGTAAGACCGTAGCCGTCAAATTCCTGAACGGTGATAGCGGTCCCGTCTGCAAAAGCTGAGATAGAATCGCCGTCAACAACTCCGAAATCAGTGCCATAATGGAATCGGACACCGCCGTCAATAGGATGTTCCCTGTAACCGAAGCCTGAAGTTACAGAGGCAATGACAGGCTGGGCATATTCAAAAGGCAGGACGGGGGCCTCATAGCTTACGTTTGCAGGAACAGCATAATCGGCAAACGCTGCCTGTTCATGCAGGAAGTCATCCACTTTTGCACTGAGATTCAATGCCGGAGCGGCCGTTGCCGGGGGAGAAGGCTCAAGAGATGGGGGAACGGAGGAAGCAGGGGGAGAGGTCTGCTCGGAAAGAGGAGTTTCATTTTTGTTTTCTGCTGTTTCGCCGGCAGCTTCATCTGCCGGAGGAGCGGGTGAAAACTCAAATCCTCCAAGATTCTGCTTTACCATTTCTGACAGCATAAAGCCGTCGCATGAAACCGATTTCACGCTTGATTCAGTGATATCCTCCGGTTCAGAATGCTCAGATTCTTCATTTTCGCCTTTTATCCAGTGCTCCCAGACGTAGATATAGTTTCCTCCGCTGGAAATAGCACGCCCTAAAGCTATAATATCATCGCGGATACTAATATCGCGCGATATAGCGGGTATGATATATCCGCGCATCTCGGCTGCTTTTTCGGGAAGCATGAACTTTACGGCGCTCAATCCAAGAAAAATCAGCGCAGCTATAATCGTTCGTATCTTCATGATGCTCTCCTTTTTTGTTAATGCTCTAAAAAATTGGATATTCGTCTTTATTTATTAAATAAAGGATGATATAATCGAAACGGTTTTTTTACGGGGGAAAAATGTATAGTGTCCTGAATTCGGATTAAATGATATTTCCCTGTACATTCGTTTATGTTACAAAAATGCGGCTTATCAGCCGTATATTCGGCAGTGATCTCTGCAAGGAGTGGTTAGAATAGGTAAGTTCAGGCTATTGAAGATACTTTCCAGCAGGCTGTTTATAACGGTTATCCTAATACTTGTTCAGGTTGCGTGGATAACTCTTATGTTCCTTCGTGTTGTAGGATATTCCGAATTGATTGCCACAGCTTTCAAGCTGCTGAGCGTTGTGATGGCGCTGTATGTCATCAGCAAGGCGGATGTTCCCGCATATAGGATGGGCTGGATTCTGGTAATTATGATAATTCCGCTGTTCGGCGGGCTTTTATATCTTCTGCTCGGAGAAAAGCGCCCTACGAAATATATGCGTATAAGACTGGCAAAAGGGATGAAAAACCATGATATTATAGCGATGCAGAATCCTGAAATAGCGGATGAACTGAGAGAGCGCTCTCCGCGGGTTGCGGGGTGTGCCTCTTATATTTCTAACTATGCAAGATTTCCCGTTTGGAAGAACACAAAGGTTACATATCATTCATCGGGCGAAAGCCATTTTATCGATATGCTTTCCGAGTTGAAAAAAGCGGAGAAGTTCATATTTTTGGAATATTTCATAATAGAAGAAGGCGAAATGTGGAATTCCATATTTGATATTCTTTGCGAGAAGGTGAAAGAGGGCGTTGATGTCCGAGTAATATACGACGATATGGGCTGCCTTATGAAAATTCCGTCGAACTATTATCAAAAACTTGAAAAAAACGGTATAAAATGTTTGGTGTTTAATCCGTTCATACCGATTTTTTCGCTCGTCATGAACAACCGCGACCACCGCAAGATGCTGATAATTGACGGCAACACCGTGTTCACCGGTGGAGTCAATCTTGCGGACGAGTATATAAACCACAAAGTGAAGCATGGATACTGGAAAGACTCCGGTGTAATGCTGAAAGGCGATGCGGTCTGGAACTTCACGATTATGTTCCTCGAAATATGGAACGCGTACAATCCCGAGGACGAGGACTTTACCGCTTTCAAGCCGTCTGAGGAATGCAGGGGACAGTTTGAATACGATGGCTTTATTCAGCCTTTCGGAGATTCCCCGCTTGACGAGGAAACCGTTTCTGTAAATGTTTACCTCGATATTTTGTCGCAGGCAAAAGACTATGTATATATTTTCACACCATATCTTGCCATAAGCGACGAACTCAATATTGCGCTTTGCGTTGCGGCGAAACGCGGCGTTGATGTTCGCATAGTTCTGCCGGGAATACCGGACAAGAAAGTAACTTATCGTCTTTCCCGCTCTTACTACATTCCGCTTCTGGAAGCGGGGGTGAGGATATACGAATATACGCCCGGCTTTATCCACGCCAAAAGCTATGTCTGCGATGATGAGCTTGCCGTTGTAGGAACGATAAATATGGACTACCGCAGCCTTTACCTGCACTTTGAATGCGGGGTTTTGTTGTATGAAAGCAGCGCAGTGGCGGAACTTAAAAAGGACGCGCTGAAAACCTTTGATATTTCACATGAGGTAAGCATTGAGGAACGCAAGCGCGGAAAAATGCGCAGGCTCTCGGGCGGACTGATAGATTCTATCCTGAGAGTGTTTGCCCCGCTTTTCTGAAAAAGCGGGATGTGTGAACGCAATCTGCGCACTCCTGTACGGAACAGACTGGGCGCAGAAATGAAACGGTATTTATGTAGCCGGATTTTATACGGAAAGGTAACAGAATATGAAGCTTTGGTCAGGAAGATTTGATAAAAACACAGATGCGTTGGTTGACGAACTGAATGCCAGCATAGGATTTGATTTCAGAATGTACAGGCAGGACATAGAGGGCAGCCTTGCCCATTCGGCTATGCTTGCCAAACAGGGCATTATCCCGAAAAAGGATGCGGAACTGATAGCAGACGGGCTTAAAGAAATTCTCAAAGACATTGAAGACGGAAAACTCAGTTTCGGAAGCGACGTTGAGGACGTACATATGGCAATCGAGGGGGAGCTGACCCGAAGGATAGGTGATGCGGGCAAGCGCCTGCATACGGCAAGGAGCCGAAACGATCAGGTTGCAGTGGATATAAGGCTGTATCTTAAACAGGAGATATCCGAAATAAGGCTGCTTGTACTGGGGCTTCTTGAAACGGTTCTGAATCTTTCAGAAAAAAGCACAGATGTCATAATGCCTGCTTATACCCACCTTCAGAGGGCACAGCCGACGACCTTTGCCCACTACATGATGGCATATGCGAATATGCTCAGACGCGATGTTACGCGTCTTGAGGACTGCCTTGCCAGAATGGACGAATGTCCGCTTGGCAGCGGTGCGCTGACCGCAACTACCTATCCCATCGACCGCGAGTATGTAGCGCGGGAGCTTGGCTTTTCGAGAATCACTCAGAACAGCCTTGACGGCGTTTCTGACCGCGATTTTGCAATAGAGCTTATGAATGACCTTTCCATACTTATGATGCATCTTTCCCGTTTTTCCGAGGAGATCATTTTGTGGTGTTCATGGGAGTTTAAGTTTGTTGAACTTGACGATGCATATTCCACAGGTTCGTCAATAATGCCTCAGAAGAAAAATCCCGACATTGCGGAGCTTGTCCGCGGGAAAACGGGACGCGTTTATGGTGACCTCATAACGCTTCTGACCGTTATGAAGGCTCTGCCGCTTGCGTACAACAAGGACATGCAGGAAGACAAGGAGCCGGTGTTTGACGCTATAGACACGGTTAAAAAATGCCTGCCCGTCTTTGACGCTATGCTTAACACTATGCGGCTCAACCCCCAAAATATGCGTGAAGCTGCCGGCAGGGGATTCATTAACGCTACCGACTGTGCGGACTATCTTGTGAAAAAGGGTATGCCTTTCCGCGATGCGTATACCATAGTAGGCAGACTGGTAAACCACTGCATAGAGGCGGGAAAAACGCTGGAGACTCTTGAAATTGAAGAATACCGCAGTCTGTCGCCGGTTTTTGAACCCGACGTGTACGATGCCATTTCACTGGATGCCTGTGTTGCGGCAAGAGGTGTTGCAGGGGGACCCTCAAAGGAAAGTGTAAAAGCCCAGATCAGCTATATCAGGGAGTTTTTAGAAGAAAGAAATAAGTAAACATTTATTTATGAGAGTGAAGGGTGTGGAATATGAAGAAGAAAATTGGAATAATACTGTTAGCGGCACTTTTGCTCTCAGTTTTTCAGCCTTGCCTTGCGTTTGAAAGTGATACATACACAAATGGTGAACCAACTGGCTATGTTGTAAAGCTGAAGCAGCCTCAGGAAGACTCTGTAATACTCCTTGAGGAAAGCGGGCTTCAGGAGGTATATGGGGATGAAGGACTCTATCACGCCGATGACTATTCGGACATTAAGAAACTTGGCAGTATGGTGGAGTACTATGAGCCGGACTATAAGGTAACATTATTCGGGCTGCCGAATGATACATATGCATCAAAACAGTGGAGTATAAAAAGCACCGGTATATCCTATGCATGGGATAAGGGATATAACGGAGACAATGTAAAGATTGCAGTAATCGACAGCGGAGTTTACTCGATGCATGAGGATTTTGAAGGGACAAAATTTGACAGAGGAGTCAATGTGATTGACGGCTCGCATGACGTTACCGATGAAATTGATCACGGCCACGGCACCTTTGTCTGCGGCGTTCTGGGCGCCGCCCGGGATAATAATTTGGGAGTTGCAGGTTTTTGCACCGGGGCAACATTGATACCTATAAAGTGCTTTGGGAAAGACAAGGTGACGAACGCCTCATATATTGTTTCCGCTATATATAAAGCGGTTGATGTATATGACTGTGATGTCATCAACCTAAGCCTTGGCACGACTCATGACATGGATTCTATGAGGGAAGCTGTCCGCTATGCGTCTGATAAAGGCGTGATCATTGTCTCGGCGGTTGGAAACGAGGGTACTACGCAGCTCAATTATCCCGCTGCCTACGACTGTGTAATCGGGGTAGGTTCGATTGATAAAAATGGGGTTGTTGCACCGTTTTCTCAAAAAAACAATTCTGTTTTTATAGTGGCACCCGGTGTCAGCCTCGTAGGTCTGGGAAAGGCGACAAACAAGACGTATATTTTAGGTGACGGCACCTCTTATTCGACACCCCATGTTACCGCAGCCGCCGCTATACTGAAGCAATACGCGCCAAGTGCGACATGCAAAGACTTTGCGGCACTCCTTCAAGAATCCGCTGTCGAAGCGGGTCCTGCCGGCTACGATACTTCGTATGGATACGGAGTTTTGAATATCGAGAAATTTGTTTCATTGATGGAAGAATATAATCTTGATAATATAGGGACAGTTTTCCCTGATGTGAAAGGGCACTGGGCGGAGCAGAGTATCGGCTTCTGCGTCAACAGAAAGCTGTTTACCGGTGTAGCGAGCGGCCGCTTCGCACCCGAAACGACTATGAACCGCGCGATGTTCGTAACAGTATTGAGCCGAATGAGCGGGGAAAACATAAGCGGTTTTCCGAATAGTTTTTCCGATGTTCCCAATAACGCATGGTATACCCAGCCCTGCGCATGGGGCTCCGCGGCCGGCATAGTAAGCGGAGTGGGCAACGGAGAGTTCAACCCCGAAGGTTCAGTCACAAGAGAGCAGATGGCAGTTTTCCTATACCGCTTTGCGGAGCTTTACGGTCTTGACGACGGTTCGTATGATAAGGCGGTTTTGTATTCTTACAAGGACAGAACAGAGGTTTCCCCTTGGGCTAAGGACGCGATGGCATGGGCTGTTGACGGCGGTCTGATAACGGGACGAAGCGGGAATACTCTCAGTCCGAGAGAAAGCGCCAAAAGGTGCGAGGTTGCAACTATAATTTCACGCTTTGTTAATAATTCTGCTGCATAGCTGTGATAATATTATATTATATATTGTATACGGAATTCCCGAATAACTTAGGAGAAAAATAGAAATGCCTGAAGAGATAATGAAAAATATATACCGCATAAAGATATATCTGCCGGACAGTCCTCTTAAAATACTGAACAGCTATCTTATAAAAGGCGGTGAACGTAATATTCTGATAGATACGGGATTTAAACATCCCGAATGTAAGGAGCATCTGATAAAAGGACTCGAAGAGCTTGATGTCAAAATGGAGGATACTGATGTACTTCTTACTCACCTCCATTCCGATCATACAGGGCTTGCGCCGGAAATTGCGGTTCCCGGTACGCGGATTTTCATAAGCCGCGATGAGATACCTTGGATGTTCGGTCAGACACGTAAAGACATGTGGGAGCTTGATAATATAAAAATACTGCGTTCGGGATTCTCACGTGAGGTCATAGAAAGTTCCCTTAAAAATGCGGCATCCCGGGATATGGCCTCAGACCCGGAATTTGGGGATTATCTTCCTATAGACGATGGGGATGAGTTTATCTGCGGAGATTACAGACTAAAAGCTGTAGTAACACCGGGACACACTCCCGCCCATATGTGCTTCTGGCTGGAAGAACAGAAAACAATGTTTACAGGTGATCACGTCCTGTTTGATATTTCTCCAAACATTACGCTTTGGAATTTTGTGGAAGATTCTCTTGGAGACTATCTCAGTAGTCTCAGAAAAACAGATGAGTACGATGTCCGTCTTGCACTTCCCGGACACAGGGAAACGGGTGATTTCCACGCGAGGATAGCAGACCTTTTAGAACACCACGAAAAGCGCCTTGACGAGTGCTATAATGTGGTTTTGCAAAACCCCGGACTGTCTGTTTATGATATAGCAGGAAAAATGACATGGAAGATACGCTGCAACTCGTGGGAGGATTTTCCCATCAATCAGAAATGGTTTGCGGTAGGAGAATGCCACAGCCATCTTCGCCACCTCCAAATGAGAGGAAAAATCAAGGTTGATGACAGCGAAGAAGTTGTACGTTTCAGGGCGGTATAGGGCAGAACTATTAAGCGCCGCGACAGAGGTTCATGTCGCGGCGCTTTAATGTTTGATTTTGTTATAATATTCACTTATTGCTTATATGATTCATATTATTAAAAGAGCCGAACCGACCGGATCAGCGCCTATGTTTTACGGAGTCCGCCTTTATTTCCTTTGCCATATCTAAGAGAATCGTCTTATAATTATCTGAGGGAAATTCTATCACATGATCCAAAAGGGCATACAGCGCATTTCCAAGATCGATCCCCCGAAAACCAAGCTCCATAAGATCGTCGCCGGTGACGGAGAGCCGCTTTAACGAATAGCACTCACCGCTGCACATGACAGCGTGCAGCATTTTGATATAACCTGTGCCGTAAAGTACCTCTGCCGCCGCCGCCGCACATTTTCCGATATCCGTACCGTTTCTTGACAGGAGCTTTTTCCATTCAAGCCGATTGGACGGAGCTTTTTTCATAACAAGCTTACAGCCGGCTGTGCTGTTGTGTATTGTCGCGGAGTCAAGCCTGAGAGAAAACAGGAATTCCTCGATATAGTTTATTAAGCCGTTTTTTTGCAAAAGCGCGCATAAGCCTGCCCAGCGCTGACTGCGGTTCTTAGGAAGCGTTTTCAAAACAGCTAATTCAGATTTTGCTATTCTTCCTTCGATAATTCCACTTAAAAGCCCATGTTCGATAACATCCGAAATAACCTGCGGCGAATTTGATAGCAAAATCTTTTCAAGCTCCGCACAAACCCTCTCAATGGCAAGGGCGTTTGAAAGAGAAGCGTTCTTTCCTATAGCCGAAAGAGTCTGAGCCTCAATTTCAAAACCAAGCACAGCAGAAAAGCGAAATGCACGAAGCATTCGCAGAGCATCCTCTTGAAAGCGCTTGTCAGGATCGCCGACACAGCGTATCAGCTTCTTTTCGATGTCGATTCTTCCGCCGAAAGGATCGAATATCAAACCCGAAAGCGGAATTGCAAGGGCGTTTACGGTAAAGTCACGCCGTTCAAGGTCACCCCTTAAATCTGTGATAAACCGCACATTTTCGGGTCGGCGGTGGTCAAGATACTCTCCGTCTGCACGAAAAGTCGTTACCTCCACTGTTGAGCCGTGTTCAATAACAGTCACCGTTCCGTGCTTAATGCCTGTGGGACGGGAATTTGGAAAAACGGACATGACTTCTTCGGGAAGTGCAGATGTACAGATGTCCCAGTCGTTGGGACGGCGGTTCATAATGATGTCCCTGACGCAGCCGCCGACCATATAAGCGGAATAGCCGTGGCTCTCAAGGCGTTTAAGGACGTTGATTACATATTTTGGAGGTGTAATACAGCTCAAGTGCTCTTTTACTCCTTTGCTTTAATTATGTTTTATACTTTATAAAAACGGATATAACTATGCAGTGAGGTTTTTCTTGTATTGGCACTGCACTTGTATTATAATACCTTTTTAGTTGCCGAACAACTTGAAATTGGAAATCAGCCTGAAATGATACAGTTTCATGCTGTTAAATTACATTAAGAGAATATCCAAACATTAACATATAAATTCAGCAAAGGTGTTCCTTTGCGGTGCTTATCGAAAGGATCAGCATTTTATGATAGGTTTTGAAAAATACTTGATTAAGGGAAAAAAGGGGCATTTGATTGGTATCGGAGGAGTTTCGATGTCTCCGCTTGCCGAAGTGCTCAAAGGGATAGGACTTGATATCCATGGCTCCGATATGAACGAAAGCGAAAAAATGGAGTATCTGCGTTCCTTGGGTGTTAAGGTGTATATAGGACACAGCGCCGGCAATCTTGACAGTGATGTGGATTTTGTTGTCCGAACTGCTGCGGTTCACGATGATAACCCCGAAGTTATCGCCGCTCACGAGCGGGGAATTCCTGTTTTTGAGCGAACGCAGGCGTGGGGAGCTATAATGCGCGACTATAAAAATGCGCTCTGTATTTCGGGAACTCACGGTAAAACCACAACGACCTCTATGTCAACTCACATACTTATGGCGGCGCAGCGTGACCCTACTGTTATGATAGGCGGAACACTTCCCCTCCTGCAAGCGGGACACAGGGTAGGCAAGGGTGACACGATTGTTATGGAATCCTGCGAGTATTATAACTCTTTCCATGCTTTTTCACCGACTATAGCTGTGATACTGAATATCGAGGCTGACCATCTTGACTTTTTCAAGGATTTAGAGGAGGTAAAGGCGTCTTTCCGCAAGTTTGCATCTTTGGTTCCCGAAAACGGACATATAATCGCGAACGCAGACGACGAGAACACTATGGATGCGCTGAAGCCGCTGAATCATGAGCTTGTTACCTTTGGACTTTCCGAAAAAGCGGACGTATATGCCGATAATATTGAACCAAAAGGGGCGCAGACGGAGTTTGATGTCATTTATAAGGGAAAGCTGTTCACTCATGTAAGCCTGCGCGTTCCCGGATTGCACAATGTCAAAAACGCTCTTGCCGCAACCGCCGCCGCGATCTGCCTTGGAATCGATGCAACTGCCGTTACCTACGGTCTTGCGGGCTTTACGGGCGCGGGACGCCGTTTTGAGTTCAAGGGAAAATATAACGGGGCTGACATCTATGACGACTACGCACATCATCCCGGGGAGCTGAAAGCCCTGCTTGACGCGATCGAGCCTTTGGGATACAAACGGACTATCGTAGTTTTCCAACCACACACGTATTCCCGTACAAAAGCTCTGCTTGATGATTTTGCAGAGCAGCTTTGCCGTCCCGATCTCACATATCTTGCGGAAATCTATGCCGCGCGCGAGAAGAATACGCCCGGGATATCTTCAGCCGATCTTGCGAAGAAAATCCCGAACTCAATGTATTTCAGCTCGTTTGAAGAGATTGAAAAAAGCCTCAAATTTACAGCTGCCCCCGGCGATATTATATTGACTGTCGGAGCGGGAGATGTCTACAAGTTAGGTGAACAGCTCATTGAAAGCGAAAAACAGGCATGATGCCGAATATAGCTCAGCCGCTTAGGCTGAAATGCAGAATTTGGGTTTTACCTTTGATTAACCCCGTCAGATATTATTGAATATGAGCAGTATTTTGCGGTCCTGAAAAATTTTTTTCAGACCGCAAAAATTTTTATGCTATTTCCAACCATTTCCTCCGCGAATAAATCAGATTTCCACAGCAGGTAATGACCGCATTTTTAGATTAACATAAATATAATTATGTTAACAACTGAGTGCGGAGGGATGCTCTATGGCAGTAAAACAAAAAATAAGTAAGAGGGGGTCGGTAATAGTAGGACTTATGCAAATCCGGGACAAGCCCCAAGTGAAACAAATCACGGGCTATATTTTGAATTTTGTACTCGGATTTGCGATGTCAAACTCGTTGGTGATGACAAATCTTGCACCTTTCGGCATTGGAGTCGTAGGGCGCGCGGGAGCTGATTGGGGAGGGATATCTTGCCTTCTTGGTGCGTGTATTGGCTACATTCTTTTAGGCGGATTTGATTGGGGAATCAAATATGTTTCAACGGTTACGCTGATTTTTACCGTTGCCTTTGTGTTTAAGGACACAAGAGTGATTAAAAAATCATGGTTTATGCCCACCGTTGTGTCGTTTGTTACAGCGGTAACATCATTTCTCAATACATTTGAGTTCTTCGATGATTTCCCAAGCATCGTCAGTGTCTTTTCAGAGGTCACGATGGCGGGGGCAAGCACATATTTCTTCGCAATTGCCCTTACTCCGCATAAGACCGGCAGTGAAGCGGTGGAACGGAGACAGGCTATAAGCATTCTTGTTCTTTTCTCATGCCTTTTGATGTCTGTCTCGTCAATTAGCATAATGGGAGTAATCTCTGTAGGGAGATTCTTCGCCCTTATGATTGTTTTGACGGCATCATACAAAGGCGGAATGCTTCCCGGCTGTGCGGCAGGAACGGCTTTGGGACTTGCGATGGATATGGCGGCAGGAGGAGAAGTGTTTTTCTCGATGGCATATGCCTTCGCGGGGCTTATCGGAGGCGTATTTTCAAAGCACGGACGTCTGCTGTTCCTTGTAAGTTACATATTGGCAAATACTGTTGCGGTGCTATGGACATGGGGAGTTACGCTCCGGCTTGAGCTTATGTACGAGGTTTTTGCGGCAACTGTGATTTTTGCGCTGCTGCCCGATACCTTACTTGAATACTTCGGAGGGATAGCCCAGCTTCCCGCACCGGGAACGGGGGAATCAGGTCTCCGCCACTATGCCGCAGGCAGGGCGGAAAAAATCAGCACAGCATTCAGGGAGCTTTACGGAACGGTATTCAGAAACCTTACGGGAACTGAAAACGATAACGATATTGCAACTGTATTCGATAGGGCGGCAGGAACCGTATGCGTAAACTGCAAGAACAAGGAAGAATGCTGGCAGAAGAACTTTATGGACACGCTATCGATTATGAACGACGCAACAGGACCGATGCTGAAAAGAGGAAAGCTTGTAAAAGAGGATCTGGCGGAACGGTTCACGGATAAATGCCTGTCACACTATACTTTCATTTCGGCAGTGAATTCAGAACTTCGCGGACTGATGTATAGACGGCAGTTCCGGAGCAGGCTCAATGAAAACAGGATTGCGGCATACGGTCAGTATAAGGAGCTTGCGGATATAATCGAAGGGGTCGCAAAGGAACTGAACTACGCAAAAGGCGCAGATCCGCTTGCCGAACGCCGTCTAAAGAGATTTCTGAGGGCTATGGACATCGAGGCAGATGTTTCAGTTTTTCGCGACAATCGGGGAAGGCTGCGTGCAATCATCGAGAGCGGACATTTAGGACCGCTTCTCAGACAGGGAAATTATCTCGAAATTCTTTCCGGCGTGCTTGGAGTAAGGCTTTGCAAGCCGCCTACGGACGAGGATATAACGGACAGGCGTCTGATAGTTGTTGAAGCGGAGCCGCTTGTCGCAAGCGTCGGCATTGCCGGAATGAAGAAAAAGGGCGAACCTGTCAGCGGGGACAGAGGGACATATTTCAAAACCGATCAGGGTATATTATGTGTTATTCTTGCCGATGGAATGGGAAGCGGCGAGGATGCCGCAAAAGAGAGCATCAATGCCGTGAGAACTTTGGAAGCCTTTTTACGCGCCGGTGTTGATCCCGCGGTCGCAATGAAGATATTGAATTCCGTTCTTCTTCTCAAAAATGGAGAGGAATGGGGGTATTCAACAATAGATCTCATGTGTGTAGACCTGTTTACGGGCGAGACCTGCTTTTATAAATACGGTGCGGCTCCGTCCTTCGTGAAGAGCGGAAAAACGATTCGCCGTGTCCGCTGCGAAAGCTTAGCTGCCGGAATCTGCGCCGGAGAGGGAAGTGCTCCCGATATCATAAGGATGCGCTTAAAGCCTGGGAACGTGGCGCTGATTGCCAGTGACGGTGTAATGGTGGAAAACAGCGATGCATGGCTTCGGGAAATGCTCATGAACAACGATGGTTCGGATACAAAGATGCTTGCAAAGGAGACACTGCGCGCGGCGGTCAGACAGTTCGGCTGCGAGGATGACATGACGGTTCTTGCGGTTCGCGTTGATGAGAGGACATAGCTGATGAACGGACAAAGAGGAATCGGAAAGAAAAGAATAGCATCAGGAAAAATACGAAAGCCAAAATTGAATAATCGCTCCCTTTCGCGGTTAAACTGGGAACATATGGAGACGCAAGGGGGATTTGATGTGATTAAAGGTGTTTCGCACAGAGTTATCGTAGTAAAGTCGCCTGACAAATACTTTGAGGAGGCAATTTTTGTGATTCGGGAAGACGTTTTGAACAGCAGAGGCGCAGACAGCGCAACAGTTCTAAAAGAGGCCCGGCGAGTTGCCAATTCCTATGTAGGGGGTACAAATAAAACCGGAAAGTGCTTCATATCAAAGCTTCCCGCGCCGCTTTTCGTTGCGGCAGGAGCAGCTGCAACCGGTGCCGCGTGGCTTGCGCTGCACCTATGCGGCGTATGAATTGTGGCAGACAAAAACGATAAATAAATTAAGAAACAAAAATCGATTGGCTGAGTTAAAGGCAAGACAAATTATCAGTATTCGTATATATGATTCGCCGGGCCAAGTATATGTTAAGTATACTTTGCCCGGCAGTACTTTTTTTGTCGAAGTGCGTTCGGTTTTTATTGGCGAATATTGTTGTATTCTCATTCCGCAGATGATAAAATAAATTGTTATTAGGCTGATTAAGCGCAAAGGAGGACGAGCTTTGAATATTCTTATCAAAAACGCTTTTGCAGTGCTTCCGGAGGGAAACGTCCGGAATTGTTCCGTCTGCATAAAGGACGGCATCATCGTTTCTATAGGAAGAGTACCGGAGGATTTTGCTTCCGATAAAGTAATAGATGCGGCGGACAAGCTCCTTGTGCCGGGCTTTGTTAATGCACACACTCATGTATATATGACGGTTCTGAGAAATCGGGCGGATGACCTTGATTTTACAGCGTGGCTGTTTGACAACATCATACCGATGGAGAACAAGCTGACAGATAATGATGCATATTGGAGTATGCAGCTTGGCTTTATGGAAATGCTCGAGAGCGGGATTACGAGCTTTCTTGATATGCATATGTTTCCGGATGTTGCAGTAAAAGCAACGCTTGACGCCGGCATGCGCGGTGTGTTGTCGCGCGGGCTTCAAGGCGGAAAAGACAGTATGGAGGCAGGCAGAAAGCGCTTTGAACAGGCAAAGGCCGACATAAGCAAGTATAAAGGGATTTCGACGATCGGCTTTATGCTTGCCCCTCACGCGCCCTACACCTGCGATGAGTATTACCTGAAAGAAGCCGCAGAACTTGCCGGAGAGCTGGGGGTGGGAATCCACACGCACCTTTCCGAGAGTATGGACGAGCAGAACACGATAAAACAGCGCTATGATATGACGCCTGCTGAATTTTACGACAGGTGCGGAATACTAAGGGAAAACACCGTCTGTGCCCACTGCGTCTACCTTTCAGAAAGCGACATGGCACTTCTTGCCGAAAGAGGAACAAGCGTTGCCCATAACGCAGCGAGCAACATGAAGCTGGGCAACGGTTTTGCAGATCTGCCCGCCATGCTTAAACATGGCATAAACGTTTCTTTGGGAACGGACAGCGCCGCAAGCAACAACAATTTGAGTATTCTCCGGGAAATACAGCTTGCCGGACTTATCCACAAGGGAACGCACTGCAGCGCGACTACGGTTTCGGCACCGGAGGTTTTCGATATGGCAACCTTAAACGGAGCGAAAGCATTGGGAATTGCTGATGCGGTCGGGGAAATCAAGGTCGGTAAATGTGCTGATCTGAGCCTTTTCGACCTAAATTCACCGGGATTTTTCCCGATAGGCGACCCTAAAGCCGCTCTGTGCTATTCAAGTGCGGGTCTAAAAGCGGACACCGTTCTTGTAAACGGACAAATCCTTCTTGAAAAAGGCGAGTTTAAGACTATCGACGCGGAGCGCGTCAGGTATGAAATAAACGCCATGACAGGGCGTTTATAAAAATGTACGGAAAGGAAGCATTATTATGAGCGATGTCAGAAATATAAACCTTGCTCCCGACGGAGAGCGGAAAATCGCGTGGGCAGCGCGCAGTATGCCGGTGCTAAACGGCATAGCAGAGGATTTTAAAAAAACTAAGCCCCTTGAGGGGCTGAAAGTTGCCCTTTCAGTGCATATGGAGGCAAAAACGGCATATTTGTGCCGCGTCATGGAGATGGGCGGAGCAGAAATGCATGTTACAGGCTGCAATCCGCTGTCCACTCAGGACGATGTCGCTGCGGCAGTAGCTGCGGGCGGAATCGATGTGCATGCATACCATGCCGAAACGGCGGAGGAATATGAACGCCACCTCTGCACTGTTTTAGAGAGCGGACCCAACATCATTATTGACGACGGCGGGGATTTGGTCAATCTAATGCACACAAGGTACACGCACCTTATATCGAACGTGATAGGCGGCTGCGAGGAAACAACAACAGGCATACACAGGCTTCGTGCAATGGCAAGGGCAAAAACGCTCCGCTTCCCTATGGTCATGGTGAACGAGGCAGACTGCAAGCACCTTTTTGACAATCGCTACGGCACAGGACAGTCCGTTTGGGACGGAATAAACCGGACGACAAATCTTATCGTTGCAGGCAAGATGGTCGTTATTGCGGGCTATGGCTGGTGCGGCAAGGGTACGGCAATGCGTGCAAAAGGACTCGGCGCACGCGTTATAGTGACAGAAATCGACCCCGTCAAAGCTATCGAGGCTAATATGGACGGATTTGACGTCATGCCTATGGCAGAGGCGGCGAAAATAGGCGATGTCTTCATTACGGTAACCGGCTGTAATGATGTTTTGACCAAGGAGCATTTTGCTCTTATGAAGGACGGCGTCATTTTGTGCAATGCGGGACATTTCAATGTTGAGATAAATCTCAATCAGCTGGATGAATTGTCAAAGCAACGCTATGAAGCACGAAAAAATATTGAAGGCTATATTATGGAAGACGGAAGAACCCTATTCGTTCTTGCCGAAGGAAGACTTGTGAACCTTGCGTCCGGTGACGGGCATCCCGCCGAAATTATGGACATGAGTTTTTCCATTCAGGCATTGAGCGCAAGATATCTTGCGGAAAACAGAGGTAAACTTCCCGCAGACGTAGTCGCCGTACCTCTCGAAATAGATATGGAGGTAGCTTCAAGAAAACTGAAGTCGATGGACAAGATGATAGATGTGCTGAGCGAAGAACAGAAAAAATATCTTGGGATTTGATATTAGGGCGGAGAAATCCGTTTAAGAAAGGGTGAGCAAGTTGGAAACCAAGGATTATGAAACCTTGAAAGAGGAGCTTCTCGATATGCTCGAAAATAAGAGCATGAAGCAGTTTAAAGAAACTCTTGAGGAAATGAACGAAGTTGACGTTGCAAATTTTATCTCAGAGCTTCCGCAGCGAAAAATAGCCATGGTTTTCCGATTGCTTTCCAAAACCAAATCAGCCGAGGTTTTTGCAAATCTTGAAGTTGAGGAACAGTCTCATATCATTGAAAGCATCACCGATAAAGAACTTGGGGAAATCATTGAGGAACTGTATCTGGACGATGCCGTTGACCTTTTGGAAGAGCTTCCCGCAAATGTTGTAAAGCGCGTCATGCGCACCGCGACAAGCGAAACGAGAAACCTCATCAATCAATATCTTCAGTATTCCGAAAATTCCGCGGGCAGCATTATGACCGCGGAGTACGTAGACCTGAAAAAATATATGAATGTCCGCGAGGCCTTTGCAAGGATTCGCAGGATTGGCGAGGATAAGGAAACAATCTATACCTGCTTTGTGGTCAGTAGTGACCGAAGGCTTGAGGGCGTTGTGACGGTCAGGGATATGCTCTTATCCGAAGAAGATGCGATAATCGGCGATATTATGGATTCCAATGTCATTCACGCCAAAACAACGGACGACAGGGAATATGTTGCCGACTTGTGCTCGGACTATGACCTTCTTGCTGTGCCGATCGTTGATCTTGAAGGCAGGCTGGTCGGCATAGTAACGGTCGATGACGTCATTGACGTTTTGCAGGAAGAGATTACCGAAGACTTCGATAAGATGGCAGGTATTACGCCGTCCGATAAGCCGTACTCGCGTGCGGGGGTAGTGGACATATGGAAAAGCCGAACTCCATGGCTTATGTTCCTGATGATTTCGGCAACTTTTACAAGCATGATAATCAATCGCTTTGAGGGGGCTCTTGCCGCCTGTGTAGCGCTGACGGGGTTTATACCCATGCTTATGGGAACGGGCGGAAACTCGGGCTCACAAAGCTCCACTGCCGTTATACGAAGCCTTTCCCTCGGAGATACGGAACCCCACGATATTTTTAAGGTTATCTGGAAAGAGATTCGTGTTGCGGCTTTGTGCGGTCTGACTCTTGCGTGTGTCAATTTTGCAAAAATGTTTCTGATCGACAGGCTTGTCCTCGGCAATACGGGGGTGACTTTTCCTGTTGCGCTCACAGTATGTATTACGCTGTTTTTTGTGGTGATATTCGCAAAGGCAGTCGGCAGTACACTTCCCCTTGCCGCGGAGAAAATCGGAATCGATCCCGCGGTAATGGCAAGCCCATTAATATCTACGATAACGGATGCAGTATCTCTGCTCGTTTATTTTGTGATTGCAAATGCAGTGCTGCATATATAGGGCGTTTTTTCAGCAGTTTTTATAGTAAAGAGCTTTGTTTTGCAAAGCTCTTTTTTGCTTCGTATATGCATGATAAATAAAAACTGCCGGACATGCTTGTGCTGATCCGGCAGTTTGATTCCGTTATTATATTTTGAAAAGCCGCTGCCTTTTATGCTATTCATGCCTTTTAGATATCTTGGCATCGCATTCCTTGCAATAGCCATACATTTCGACTTTATGACCCAAGACACGGAAATCGCTCTCAGCAAATTCCGGTATGAATTTTTCCATAGGACAGTTATCCATTTCGACAACTTTGCGGCAATTGACACATACGGCGTAATGCCTGTGCTTATTTCTGTTCAGCTCATAAAGCGTCATGTTGTTGCCCATGACCGTCGTTTTTACCACAAGACCCTCGTTCGCAAAAAGCTCTAATATACGGTAAACGGTTGAGAGCCAGAATGAGGAGTCGTCTTTTTCTATCTGCTTATAAATATCCATTGCGCTTAAAGGAGAATCCGCACGCTCCAGCACAGAAAAGACGCGTTTGCGCTGCTTGGTTTTTTTCATTCCGGCAGGCCATGCCAATTGATTTTCGTTCAATGCATATTCACCTCTTATTTTTTTCTCTTATACGCACAAAGTGTTTTGGCAGAATATTGTTTTTTCCCCTTTTAGATACTGCCCGGCGTGGTTAGTAAGCAAAGCTAAGCGAGGGTCTTAGCCTTCACTGCGGAAAGGGTTTTCTTTACCGCTATAACGATGACAAGAACCGCGACGGAAACAAGTGCCGTAAAGCCGCCCGGTGCGACATTGAGATAGTACGATATGAACAGACCCGACATAATATCGATCATACTGAAAACTATGGAGAAAATAAGTGTTTGTTTAAAACCCTTTTCAAGTTGGAGAGCGGTCGCAACCGGCAGGGCTATCATGGAACTTAGCACCAGAACACCGACTATCCTGATTGACACAGATACGGCAGAGGCGACAAGGATGGAAAAGATGTAATTGATAAGTCTGGTTTTTACACCGGCTACCTTGGCGGCTTCCTCGTCATAGGCGATATAAAGCATCTGATGATACAGCAAAATGAGCGCAAGAACGGAAATTACACTCAGAACTATCACCATTATCATATCAAGCCCCGTAACAGTCAGAATGCTTCCGAACATGAAAGAATCCGCGTTTGCGTGAAGCTTTCCGGAGCTGATGATCGTAATGGCTGTGCCTACACTGAGAGCAAGTACGACTGCGAGTATCAGATCAGTGTGCTTTTTGAAGTACCTGCGCAGAAATTCAATGAGTGCGCCGCAGATTGAGGTGAATATAAACGCGCCCAGCACAGGATTCTGGTTCAACATCAGTCCGATGGTGACTCCGGCAAGCGAGGCGTGCGAGAGCGTGTCTCCTATCATTGAGTAGCGCCTTAGGACTAAAAACACTCCAATGCAGGGGCATAAAACGGAAATGAACAGCGAAACGATAAAAGCGTTTTGCATAAATCCGTAACTAAGCAAGGCTGTCACCCTTTCCTTTCGAGCTAAGATATTCTTCTGCATATTGTTGGGGCGTGCAGATATGTCCATGCCCGCCGGCAAGGTGATAAATCGACGTAGAGTTTGAAACAGCGGCGTCAAGATTGTGCTCAACGGACACAATTGTGATGCCGTTTTCTGTGTTGAGTTTCTTTAAAAGCGCATAAATTTCCGTTTGGCTTTCAAGGTCTACTCCGGCGGAAGGCTCATCAAGTATAAGAAGATCGGGACTGCCCATCAAAGCCCGCGCGATAAGAGCTTTTTGAGCTTGACCGCCGGACAGATTGCCCATGAGAGATTCGGAATAGTCTGATAATCCAACTTGTCTAAGACTTTTTCCGACGATGCTTTTATCTTTGATTTTTAAAAGCCTTCTGTAAGAATTGAGCATTTCATAAACTGTAATCGGAAAACCGGAATTATCGGAGTCGCTTTTCTGGGGAACATATCCAATCCTTTTCGAGTATGTTTCGATGCTTCCGTGCGTTGGTTTCAGAAAACGAAGAATTAACTTCATCAGTGTGCTTTTGCCGCACCCGTTTTCCCCGACGACAGAGACATATTCTCCGTCCACGATTTCAAGATTGATTTCGCTCAATATATACGGGGGAGAGCCTGAGTAAGAAAAGGACAAATTTTCAGCTTTTATCATGGATTATCACCTTTTTCTTTTCGGATTTAAAAGTGCATCAGGAAAATCGCGGATTTTCCCTTGACAAATTAATCCGATGGAGACTATCATCTATTATAAACGCAAATGCGAATTATTTGCAAGTAAAATCGGGAGGGCAAACGGTAATGTTAAAAAAATGGACAGTTTCTATATTGTGCCTGTCATTGATTTTGAGCTTTTCGGCTTGCGGCAGCGCGGAAACAGGAGATAAGGAAGAGGAAAAGCTGAAAGTATCCGTTACATTTAACGCACTGAAAGAATTTACGGAAGCGGTCGGGGGAGACAAGGTGCAAATTTCAACGATTGTTCCCGATGGCGTAGAGCCGCATGATTTTGAACCTAAGGCGCGCGATCTGACCGCATTGAGTCAGGCACAGCTATTTGTCTACAATGGCTTGGGAATGGAAGCGTGGGTCGATAAGGCAATCGCCTCTGCCGATGCTGAAAATCTTATTACTGTCGACGTATCGACGGGGATAACGCCCATCAAAAATAATGATGAGAAGGATATAGAGGAGCACGGGCAGTATGACCCGCATATTTGGCTTAGCCTAAAGGATGCCGAAACCGCGGTGACGAATATTAAGGATGCACTCTCAAAGGCAGACCCGGGGAATAAGGAATATTATGAGCTTAATTGCAGCGGCTACATTTCAAAATTAGAAAGCCTGTATAGCGAGTACAGCGAGAAGTTCGGGGCGCTTGAGAAAAAGAGTTTTGTTACAGGACATGCCGCGTTTGCCTATCTTTGCAGAGACTTCGGACTGGAACAAAAAAGCGTGGAAGATGTTTTTGCAGAGGGGGAGCCGGGCGCGCGCACGCTCACGGAGCTTGTAGAGTACTGCAAGAGCAATGATATAACGACGGTTTTTGCCGAAGAGATGGCAAGCCCCGAAGTGTCGGAAACATTGGCGCGGGCGGCGGGAGCCGAACTTGAGACCATTTATACGATTGAAAGCGCAGAGGATGGTAAAACATATCTTGAACGTATGGAGGAAAATCTGAAAAAGATATATTCAAGCCTTTCCGAATAATGTATAGGCAAAAGGGCGCCGCCGTTAAAAAACGATGACGCCCTTTTTGATTTCAGCTATTTGCTTTTATGAGTTCCATTGAAGCTTTTCCTGTTATATGTTCTATTTCAAGTCCTATGACACACACAGTTTTCCAGCTTGCGTCAATTTCCTTCCTGTTTTTCTCACCGTTAGAGGGGGAGTATTTTTGAGCTAAATACTCAAGTGCCGCCAGTTTTTCGTCATCATCCCCAATAATCCGGACGCGTCCGAAAGCGATTGCACTTTTATAAATAGTCGTGAGCTTTTCCGGAACGACTTCGTCCCTCTCGACCACACAGAAAGAAGCCTTGCCGCTGTTTTTTATTGCGTCTATCTTATGTCCTTGATCGGCGCTGTGAAAATAAATTTTTCCGTCGGCATACACATAGCTGAGAGGAACGGCATATGGATATTCATCGTCGCCTGTGAGAGCCAAAATCCCGTATGAGTTATTTTTAAAAATTTCTATAGTATCTTCCTGAGACATCTCCTGCTTAAAACGGCGCATTTTTCTTATCATATAAGTTTCCTCGCATATATCAAATTTCATCATGCGTAACCGGACTTTGGAGGAAGCTTACCATATAGAGGAGAAATATTCAAGCGTTCCGGCTTCTTAAAGACTTACACTATGCTTTCATTTCCTCTCATATTAATCGACAAGTTCTGCATTCTGTGATATCATAATATCGCCTTGTGATAACAGACTTTTACGCTAAAGGAGATTGAATATCATGCTGTTTATATGCTATCCAAGATGCACGACCTGCCGAAAAGCCCGTGAGTATCTTGACTCTCGCGGCATAAAGTATGATTTTCGGGATATAAAGCTGGACAAACCTGCAGAAGATGAATTGAGAAAATGGTATAAACTCAGCGCTTTGCCTCTCCGCCGCTTTTTCAATACCAGCGGACAGCAGTACAGATCGCTTGGATTAAAGGACAAAATACCGGCTATGAGCGAGGATGAGCAGCTTGCACTTCTTGCAACGGATGGTCTGCTTGTAAAGCGTCCTATATTGGTCGGCGATGACTTTGTTCTGCTCGGTTTCAATCAGGAAGAATGGGATGAACGCTTGAAATAGCATTTCACCGCACTGCTCCGGCAATAGTAAATTTATATGAATACTAAAAAACAGCGGATACCGCATTGCGGTATCCGCTGCATTTGTTTGGAATATAAAAAGGAGAAAGCGCAATCAAATTAAAACAAATCTATAATTTGTCCTGATATCAAATGAAACCTTTTGACAGAGTTTTGAAAAGAGTTTTTGCCTATCCTGCCAGCGCACTTGATATGCCTGCGATATGACGTGTTTTTCCACATATAAACTTAATAATACCAGATGTGTTAAGTGCCTTACTTATATAAGCCATATGTTTTGTTTACGTCCTGAATAAAGAGAATACCTTTGCCGGACTCATCTAATTTTAGATGTTCCCTTATTGAAGAAACAATTGCATCGGTATTTTCGACTTCCGAAAGGATGATGACCATCTCTTTTTCTGGTTCGATCTCCATGGAAAAGAGTTTGCTGGTCTCGTGAATTCCCGAACCCCGCGCATTGATTATGGTGCCGCCTTTAGAGCCTGCCTCAGTTGCCGCCTCGATTACATATTCTGCTTTGCCCTTATCCACAATTACAGTTATAGCGTGATACATCGGAATATCCACACCTCTTTCTTCAATAAGACTGTCTATTCTACCTATCCTTGTTCCTATTAAGGAACGGATGGAGGTAGTGAACGCAATGCCGTGATTTGGCTTTTCAAACTTAAATTCTTTATTCAATTTCTCAAGCGCCTGATATATCGTATTTCTGTCGGCAACCATAAATACGATCTCTTTTCTTATATCGGACAGACCCAAAAATTCTAAAATTCGATTATTTACGGTACCCTTGCCAAGTAATATAGTACCCCCGGGGATGCCGTGGCTCTTAGCTGCATGCAGCAATTTGCTCCCCAGACCGAAATTTACTATAATACAGGTTCGTTCTATATTTATAGTTTCAGAATTAATCATTGACTCTTTCGATTCCTCCTTTTTTTGATTTTACTTTAAAAATCAAACCTAATATTTGCAAAGCAATCAGAGGTGTCAGTGCAACCATAGCAATCATTCCAAATCCGTCTACCATGACGTTTGCCCCCTCTATCGCTTCGGCAGCGCCTTGAGCAAAGGCTAATATAAAAGTGGCAGTCATCGGACCAGAAGCAACACCTCCCGAATCAAAAGCAATGCCAACAAAGAGTGACGGAACAATATAAGCCATTGCGAGTGAAATAATATAACCGGGCAATAGATAGTGCCACAATTGGATTCCGGGAACGACTATTCTAATCATAGACAATGCGACCGCAAAACCGACTCCTATAGAAAGCGAGAGCATTACGATGCTCCGTTTTACATATCCGCTTGTAACGTCCTCTATTTGATGAGTTAAAACATAAACAGCCGGTTCGGCCAATATCGTAACGAAGCCTAAGACGAATCCAATAATAATTAGATATGCTTTGTTATCCAAAGATGCCACGCTGTGACCGATGACAACTCCCACATCCATAAAGCCGGCATTAACGCCAACTAAAAACAGAACAAGCCCTATGAATGTAAATAATATACCAAAAAGAATTTTTCTGAAAGCGTTTCTGGATAATTTAAATACTGCTCTTTGAAATATTATGAAAATTAAAAGGATAGGAAACAGCGCCAAAAGGACCTCGTATGACACTTTGGGAATTTGCTGAATAAAATTGCTCATGATTGACGCCGGTGCTGCTTCATGATATTCAAGGCTTGCTGTAATTGTATCACTCTTTGAGATGATGCTCATTATCATAACAGCTATTATAGCACCTGTAGACGCAATTGCAACCAAACCGAAACTGTCCTTTTCAGAGGCTTTACTATCTTTTTTCATCGCGGAAACACCGACGGCAAGGGCCAAAATGAACGGAACTGTGAGCGCGCCGGTCGTTGCACCAGAAGCGTCAAAAGATATCGCCAAAAACTCTGGTGATGTAAAGAAAGATAGCACCAAGATAACGGAATACAATATCAATAATATCCTATTCAGAGGGATATTGTACACGATTCTTGTAAGACCTAAAGAAAGCATTGCCGCTATTCCTATGGATACGATAATAACAATACTCGTTTTAGAAATCAAGCCTGATGTGACAAGATCAACTTGTCCCGCAAGAATATGAAGGTCAGGTTCGGCAATTGAAATGAAAAAGCCGAGCAGCAGACCGGAGAAAATGACTACCAATAATTTATTTGTTTTCGCTATGGAGGAGCCCATTATGTTGCCGACAGGACTTATTCCTATATCAACGCCAAACAGGAAAATGGATAATCCGATAATTATTAGTAAAGCGCCCGCGAGAAATCCTAAGAGCATCGAGGTATCAAGAGGCGCTATAGTGAAATGTAAAATCAATACTATGACTGTAATAGGAAGAACAGAGTACATAACCTCTTTAACTCGGGAAAATAACACATTCAAATAAATCTCATTCCTTTCTATCTAATACAATTATATAAATCAGCAGAAATTAGCATCACCTCAATCTTTTGAAATTGTTAGTAGAGTTAATCTTAAAGAGTATGCATACATACACTTTTTGAAGCTGCCATATATAATTTAATTTGTCCATATCTTTTCTGGGCATATGATATTATTTGGAATGCTCGGTTTTATAAACGTGATTTTCCGATAAAAGACTGCTTTTAATATTTTATAGCAGCCCTATTCCATACATAAATTTATGAACGGGATATTTTTTATCATTATATTCTGCTTCGCTGACAGCTTGTTTAAAAGCAAGGTTAAATCAAGCGTTTCACCTCCCGAATAAAGGTATATTTTAAGCGTCCTTAGAATAATCGTATAGAAAATATTAGAGATTGTCAACAAAATATGACTGTGAAAATGGGCATTATTTTTAGCCAAAATGCTATTGAAACATTTGAAATTCCATTCAGACAGTCTGAAATACGAGCAGATAAGGGCGCAAAAAACGGCCGTTTGCTTTATAAGCGAAGGACAGGCTGTGCTATCCCGCCATTTGCGGCTTTCGCTTTAAAATTTATGCAGGGCTAAACTTTTGCCCGCAAATAAAGAAAACCCTCTCATGGAATTATCATTCCTTGAGAGGGATAATAATGACCACAATTTAAACTTTATACAGCTCTAACTGACAGATATTTTTTGAAGTATTCTAAGAAGCATTTTTTGATAGTTGTATTTTTTGCTGCTCAGATCCTCTTCAAAAAACATTATTGTGGATTTGCTTACATTCAGTGCCTTGCTATACTTTTCTATAATATCAATCGATGGTGTGTCCTTTATTCCTCTTTCAATTTCAGTTATATATGATGCTGAAATACCTGTTTTAGACGACAGCTCCTTAATAGATAAATCGTTGGAAATTCTTAATAATCTTAGAACTTCACATATAGCTTTCTTATCACTTATATCTTTATTTATCAATGATGCTTCCGCCTTTCCTTCCAAATATAAGTGGCCGAGATAGGTGTCATAAGTTATGCCTCTGCAAAATAAAAGTAAGCGCTAATTGGTAAGAAGCTTGTCTACCAACCATATGATAAAGGCTATCAAATCCTGAAGAACCCGGTGCTCAAGAAGCCATTTGACTACTAAAACGAACCGGCTCCACCTGTGGATACGTTTTTCTCTTTTAGTTTGTTCTGATGGTCGTTGTTTCATAAGCGTTCTCCTTATGTAACATTTACGGTGTGATTTCGAATGTTAATTCTCTCGCATACCTTGGACATCAGCAACATAATGTGCATCCGACAATTTACTGACCGACGGTAATTGCGTACCCGTAATGAAAAACCTCAGAACTCATTCTTTCCCAGCAGTTTATTTATAGATATAAAGATAGATATCAATACACTACATAGCATCACCTCAATTTCCATATTAGCATAATTATGGAAAAATGTCAACCACTACAGTGAATTATATTCGCTATAGTCGCCGAAATATGCCCTTAGCGCTAAATTATTATCAGCATTTATAAACTATTGCGCCTCTCTGTGTCCCTTGCGAGATGGACCCGAATAATAAGGGAATGTCTTGGAATACTATGGATATTCAAATAAAAGGAGAGGATTTTATGTCTTTTCATACAGAAAACGGTGACAGCAGTATGCTCAAAACGAAGCAAATGGAAGCATACGTGGTGGATAATAAAAATCAAAAACTGACCACAGACAACGCCGTTAGGGTTTCAAGTACCGACGACTCCCTCAAAGTTGGCGAGAGGGGACCCACTCTACTTGAGGATGTGCATTTTCGTGAGAAGATTACGCATTTCGACCACGAACGCATACCCGAACGGGTGGTACACGCGCGCGGTTCGGGCGCGCATGGATATTTTGAGCTGTATGAATCCATGGCTGAATACACAATGGCGGATTTTTTGCAGGATCCCGCAGTTAAAACACCCGTATTTGTGCGCTTTTCCACAGTGGTCGGCTCACGCGGTTCCTCGGATACCACCCGCGACGTGCGCGGCTTCGCTACGAAATTTTATACCCGCAGCGGAAATTACGATTTGGTGGGCAACAATATGCCCGTATTTTTTATTCAGGACGCAATAAAATTTCCTGATATTGTACACGCTATCAAGCCGGAGCCGAATAACGAAATACCGCAGGCAACTGCGGCACACGACACATTTTGGGATTTCGTAGTCAACACGCCTGAAACGGCACACATGGTGATGTGGCTGATGTCCGACAGGGGTATTCCAAGAAGCTTCCGCATGATGGAAGGATTCGGGGTAAATACCTTCCGCTTCGTCAACGCACAGGGTAAGGCGCGTTTCGTCAAGTTCCACTGGAAACCAATGCTCGGTGTACACTCTCTGGCAATGGACGAGGCACAGAAACTTTCCGGTAAAGACCCTGACTTCCATCGGCGTGACCTTTGGGAGGCGATAGAGCGGGGCAGCTATCCGGAATATGAGCTTGGCGTGCAGATGCTTGAGGAGGAACAAGAGTTTGATTTCGACTTCGATATTTTAGACCCTACCAAGTTCTGGCCTGAGGAGATAATTCCCGTAAAGATTATCGGCAAGATGACTCTCAATAAAAACGTTGATAATTTCTTCGCAGAAACCGAACAGGTGGCGTTTTGCCCCGCCAACATCGTCCCGGGCATAGACTTCAGCAACGACCCGCTTTTACAGGGGCGGCTGTTTTCCTACGAGGATACTCAGCTTTCCCGTCTTGGCGGACCGAATTTCCGAGAGATACCCATTAACCGACCTGTTGCGCCCGTCCACAACAACCAGCGTGACGGTATGCATAGAATGACAATAAACCCCGGACCCGTAAGCTATTTCCCAAATTCGATAGCGCAAAATTCACCCTCCACTGCCAGCAGGGAGGAAGGAGGCTTCGTGCATTATGCTGAGCGCGTAGACGGTCAGAAAATACGTGCGCGCAGTGACAGCTTCCGCGACCATTTCCGTCAGGCCACACTGTTTTGGAACAGTATGTCGGCGGAGGAAAAGAAGCATATCATTAATGGATTTCACTACGAGGCGGGCAGTGTAAAGGATAAAAGCATAAGGCAGAAAGTAGTGGATATGTTTGCCAATGTTTCGCCGGAGCTTGCAAAAGCAATCGCGCCGGGACTTGGCGTTACTGCACCTATTAACGTGATTCCAAACTACATGAAGTCCGCGTCCCCTGCCGTAAGTCAGGAAAATACGATAAAATCCCCGGCGACAAGAAAAGTTGCAATCCTTGTGGAGAACGGGTTTTGCCCCGTATCGGTGCAAAGCATGACTGAGGCGCTGAAAGCGGTAAACGCAGTCGTCGAGACGGTGAGTATAAACCGCAGCGTTCTTACGGGCAAGGACGGCATGCTGCTTGAACCCAACAAAGATTTTACAACCACGCACGCCACGTTTTATGACGCAGTATATGTACCCGGCGGCGACCACGTAAGCGCTCTGGCGCAAAACAAGGATGCCCGCGGCTTTATAAACGACTGCCTGAATCACTATAAGACCATCGGTGCATCGAACGAAGGAATGGAATTGCTCAAGGCTACGGAAGCGGCGGTACTGGCGCAGAATCTCCTTGACGCACAAAATACGCCCAAAGTGTTTGAGGGTATGGTAGCGATACAAAATTCCTCCGACCTCCAGCCGTTTTTTGCAGAGTTTATTAACCAGCTTTCAATGCATCGTCACTGGTCAAGACCTGTTTGAGGAATAAAGATACTGATGAGTACGTTTTTGAATTCATGGACAGGAACAGCCCTGCGTCCGAAACATTAAAAAATAGCTGTTGCAGTGCTGTTTAGCCAGTAAAAGTGTGCGCCCGGCATGAGGTAATAAAAAATCAGACCGGCTCCTAAGTATCGGGAGCCGGTCTGATCTGATGTAGTTTTCGTGCTGTGTTCAACCACAGCTATTGCTTAATAAGGGGGTTATAAAGATATTAAAATTGACTGCCATAATACCGAGTATAGAAAATGATTGATTTTATGATGCCGCCATTTACTTTATAAGAAAGAGCGTATGATAGATTGTCATATCCGTATAATAACCAGGCGCGATACGCCGAGTCTCCGGCTTTCAAACCGCGCGGCGTACTGTAAGAATTGCCGGTTACCTTGATTGCACATACTTTTCCATCCATATGTTCAGTGTCGTCATGCGGCTTATTGATTCGCATGACATATATCTCCAACTCGTTATTTGAATATTTTTCTATACTGTAGTCGATTACCTTATCTATAATCCCGGCATAATTAAATTTTGACCTGAAATCAATCGGCAAGGTGTCATAGGTATCAAACAGTTTAACTTCATTAATGCCCTGTTCGTTCTGAAGGATTCCCAAAATTACCATTCGTGATTGCGGATATTCGCGTGCGGCACTTAAAATTGAGTTATAAGGGCATTGATATGCGGTGAATCCACTGGGCAGGTAAACAATGCCGTTCGAAAGGAGTGGAACGTATTTATCACCAACGGCTGCCGCAGTCTGCGTACTGAACAGAGTTTTATTTTCCGGAACTTCATAGTTTTCTCCGTTGACGACAATGGAGCGGGATCCTATCTGATACTTGGTCGTCACGCCGTGCAAATTAATAGTGGCAGCATTATTCTCAAAGGAATATGTTCCCCCAAGAAGTTTTGTCACCGCTTCAAGAGGTATATAAAATATATCGTTTTGAATAAACGGTTTGGCGGCCAGCTTTACGGTATTTCCGTTTAAAAGCGCTTCGTCGTTATCCGCTATTAAAGTCAGCACATATGAGTTACCGCCTTCGACGTTAGAAAACGGAGCGCCGCTAATTATCATTTCGGCAGAGTTTGGGTCTACTTTGACTTCAAAACCTATTTGTTTTGCGATATCTGCAGATTTTAAATAGGTACTTCCGTTAACGCAGTAGGCGGTAAAGCCCGTTTTGTTGCCATCAATATAAATCTCCGCAGCTGCTAATGACGCTTTTGTCTTGTTTTTGGAAAATGTCAGCTCGATACCATTTGGGGTATAAGATTTTTCAGTAATGATTCGTATAGAATTACTTGATTCATCCCACTCCACTTGAAATTGGCGTGATGTTCCATTGAGAATGAAAGCTAAGTCTCTTAACTTGAAATAGTCATCTCCATTTATCGTATATGCCTGTAATTTATAGTTTTGTTCATTAATCGAGACAGTGTATCCCTTTGAAACGGCGGCACTCGCTTGAGAACCGTAACTGGCGAATACAGCGGGGTTTACACTGACTGCCGTAAATAAGATAACAGCAAAAATGATTATGCCGGTAAAAAACTTAAATTTTCGCACATTGTTTGGAAGCAATGTCTTATTCATGGTAACTGACACTCCTTAAAATTATATTTCATTTTCCAAAATATTCATACTAATAAAGACAGTTCTAAGCGCAAAATGCAACACAGCAGTTTGAGAAACAAAAAAGATATCTTTGCATCACATCTATAGATTTTAGAATACATGCACTGACAAGCAAATACATGCGGTTTTGGCGGCAGTTGGTTTGCTGAAAAATCATGATAAAATTGCCTATATTATACTTGGCAAAGAAAGGTTACAGCAGTAAACTATATTGGAGGACGACATGAACGAAATTGCAGGTAAAATACAGGATTCCGAGCTTGAAGTAATGCGTGTACTTTGGGAAGCAGGGGAGGCGCTGCCCATACAGTGCGCTAATAACAGAAAAAGAATATCATCAGTGGTCTGCACATACATTTGTCAATAAACTTTTTGCGGGCAGTGTGAAAAAACTGGTTGCATCTCTGGTTTCCGGCGGGCAGCTTGGCGTTTTGACCGAAAGCGGCGCACTCTATATGTGGGGCGGTGCAGACGGTGTTGGAGGTGAGCTCTGGGAACCGTGCGGAGACGCGATTGCGAAATTTATCGCTCCTGATGGTCTGCGCCAGGTCGATGCAGGGCGATGGTCCATGGTCTATATTGACGCAGACGGAACGCTGTGGAACGCGCGCTACGGCACTGGTGAAACCGTTAAGCTGGCGGGGAATGTCAAAATGGCATTTCGGGATCATTACAGTGGCCTTGCCCTCCTTGAAGACGGGAGTGTTTTGACATGGGGAAGCAGCGAATACGGTCAGTTGGGCAATGGTACGCGGGAGCCTGCTGGGGAAAAGATTTTCATAGATGATGTTCCTTTTGAGCCCATCAAAATTATGGACGATGTGCGCTCTATAAGCCGCTGTGGTCAGAGCTGCTTCGCAATAAAGGAGGACGGGTCCCTCTGGCGCTGGGGCCTGATTGATCATAATGATCATAATGAGGCTGTCTGCCTGACCGAGCCGGAGCTATTCCTTCAGGATGTAAAGCAGGTTTCCGGCGGCGTGAGGGGATTTGCCATCAAGCGGGACGGCTCACTCTGGGCGTGGGGACCGTCATGGCTGAATGAAAAGGGCAAAGCGGCACCTTATTTTAACGGTGCACCTCAAAAAATTATGGATAAGGTTCGTTACGCTGTTTCCACATGGTGTTTCGCCGAAATCAAAGAGGACGGCAGTCTTTGGGTATGGGGCGATAACTGGAACGGACAATTGGGGGACGGCACCGACATAACAAGACATGAACCATATAAACTTATGGACAATGTGGTCGATGCCGCCTGCGGCTATGGCTGGATGCTTATTATGACCGAGAGCGGTGAACTGTGGGAAACGGGAACGCACGAAGGATTATATCAATTCAGTGATGAGGACGCACTGCGGGCAAGCCGTCTGCCCCATAGGGTGATGGAAGGAATATCGCCCGAAGTGGAAAATGATGCTGGTTTTATCGGCAAATGAAGCATCATAACAAATAATCAGCGGAGAAATAACAGCAGCCCCTCCTGGGCAATCCCGGGAGGGGTACTGATTTTTATTAACAGACGGTTAGTCCTTAGTAATAAAAAATGCTTATTGAATTATATGTAATTAAAACAATAGCAGCATAGTTCCGAATATAGTCAGCAACAAACCAATAAAGGCCTTTTTTGTAAGCCGCTCTTTTAGAAATATTCGTGAAAATGCAATAGTAAAAACAATGCTCAGTTTGTCAATTGGTGCTACAAGACTTGCCTTTCCCTCCTGCAATGCACGATAATAGCACAACCAGGATAAGCCGGTTGCCAGACCCGAGAGAATGATAAATACCCAGCTTTTCTTGTCAATGTCTTTTAAAAGAAAGTGTTTTTTCTGAAATAATACAATGCCCCAAGCCATGATCAATACAACAATTGTGCGGATTGCTGTTCCTAAATTTGATTCTATATCCTGTATTCCTATTTTTCCGAGAATAGTAGTCAATGCGGCAAAGATGGCGGATAGAAAGGCATAAAAAAGCCAAGATCTATTTTTGGCTTCCGAAGAATCAAATTCTTGGCGCTGTATCATAAGATAAGTCCCAACGGCAAGCAGCACGACTCCAAAAGCCTTGTACACGGTCGGAGTTTCACCTAAAAACAAAAAAGCGAGCAGGATGGTAAGTATTGTGCTGCTTTTATCAATAGGGGTCACTTTATTTACATCCCCAAGCTGTAAAGCCTTGAAATAGCAAATCCATGAAGCACCCGTTGCGCATCCTGACAGGATAAGAAATAAAAGACTTTTTGAGGATATCATGCCGATAGTATGCTGAGACCCTACAATAAAAACCATTAGCCAAGAAAATAAGAGAACAACAACTGTTCGAAGCGCAGTTGCCAAATTTGAATCAGTATTTTTAATACCGACTTTTGCTAAAACAGAAGTCATTCCCGCAAATAGTGCCGAACCGAAAGCATATAATAACCACATTTGTATTTCCCTCCTAATCAAAAAGAGGCTTTCGGGATTAGATTTTTAGTTAACTAAGAAAGACCGCCATATAAACAGTTTTACCATACTTTATTTGACAAAATAAGTCAAGGATGGAACTAAGTAACACCTAAATTAAAGGCTCCATGCGCAAGGCATACATGCTATTGAGCGCAGCCCCCCCCTTGGTCATTAACCGAGAGGGGCTGTTCTTCGTTACGGAAGCGGCTGCTTAACTATATCCTGATAGTGCGGTGGAAGAGTACTGCTCTCTAAATGTTCATGCTTATATAGTTGTATGCCCGCTGGATTGAAGCTGAAGGTCAAGCGGTCTTTTCCAACCGCTAAATGCGGTCCAACATACGGAACCGTATCGATAGTTACAGTATAATGAGAGTTATATATTCCTTCGTGAATATTCTCTCCGCCTTTGATGCTGACGATTTCCGTACCGTAGTAAGTGGCAACTATGGGCTTAATCGTCAAATAGGGTTCATAAAAGTCCTCTACAGCTGTGCTTATGTGCGGCATTAATAGTGATTTAACCATATCATTTAGTCTCACGGAGTCATCAAGCGCCATTTCAGCTTCGGCGCGCGTGTTGCAGAAGAAGCATAGCGTTACTAAAACCAGAAACGCCAGCGTCATAACTAAGACTCTATATTGGCGAGAATACTTTATTGGCTTGCTTATCATAAAAACACCTCCTTATGTTAGTGTTTCCATGCGGAAGTTAAATATCATTTGGCTCATCCTATGCTTGGCAAAGGAGCATCAAATATTTAGAATCTATTGATAATACTAAAAGAACAAAGAAGGATCATGCAATCGCAATGGCTACAGGATATCCTTTTTGTGTATTTTTGCCGGCGCTTTGCTTGTTTTCCGGGAATTTGCTGTTGCATTCCATAGCCTTTTTATGTATAATAACTGCATGATATTGTATATATCAACGGATGAGCACCTGCCGTATGCGAGGCTTCCTTGCATGCGGCTTTTAATTTTCTTTGGGAGGTTTACTTTATGTGGAATATGCTATGGCCAATTCTGATTGTTGTTGCTACCAATACAGTTTACAACATTAGTGCAAAATCAACGCCGGAAAATATCAATTCATTTGCTTCGCTTTCCGTTACCTACTTAGTGGCTATGATTTGTTCATTATCTATGTATTTCATTTCCAGCGAAAAGAAAAATCTTTTACTGGAGTTATCAAAAGCAAACTGGACAACCTATGCCCTCGGGGTTGCAATCGTTGGCTTGGAGTTTGGGTTTCTATGTGTTTATCGTGCTGGATGGAAAATAAGCACAGCAAATTTATTTGCCAGTATAACTTTATCCTGTGTTTTGCTAATCGTTGGATTTCTCTTATACAAGGAAACACTTAGCTTACGTCAAATACTCGGAATGGGCGTTTGCGCGGTCGGTCTGATTCTGATTGCCAAATAATCTTCATATAATTAGCCGATCAGTTTAAACTTTAAACGCCTATTCCAAGCAGACATAACAAAACCCGCAAAGCACTGTGTTGTCAATGCTTTGCGGGTTTTTGGCGGAGAAGGAGGGATTTGAACCCTCGCTGCGCTCATCACGCACTACTCCCTTAGCAGGGGAGCCCCTTCGGCCTCTTGGGTACTTCTCCATGCCGAAAGAAAAACACTATATAATGCTCCGAGCTTCAAAGCGCGTGCTTTTAAGCTTTTTCTTCCTTAAAAAGAAAAATGGCGGAGAGAGAGGGATTCGAACCCCCGGTGCTTTCGCACAACGGTTTTCAAGACCGTCACCATCGACCACTCGGACATCTCTCCGTTTCGGTCGCTTTGGTATAATAACATATTAATCCTGCGGTGTCAACTGGTTTTAAGTGCGCATTTATTTTATTATATTATTCTTTTCTCGCCTGTTTTATGCCCTCTTGCCTTGAATTGTTAACATTTTTCGGATATAATAACGCGGTATGTCGATATAGTGATAATCTGGGTAAAACACTTTTTTACGTGAGTATATAAATAAAGGGATAATGCATATGCGTGGTAATATTTTTGTCAAAGGTGCAAGAGAAAACAACTTAAAAAATATAGATTTGGAAATTCCCCGCGACAGCCTCGTAGTCTTTACGGGGCTTTCAGGCAGCGGCAAAACATCTCTTGCGTTTGACACTATATATGCCGAGGGACAGCGGCGTTATGTCGAATCGCTTTCATCTTACGCCCGCCAGTTTTTGGGGCAGATGGAAAAGCCCGATGTAGATTACATTGAAGGACTTTCACCTGCTATTTCCATAGATCAGAAGACAACTTCGCGAAATCCGCGCTCAACGGTCGGCACAGTTACGGAAATATATGACTATCTGCGCTTGTTATGGGCTCGTATAGGCGTTCCACACTGCCCGAAATGCGGCAAGGAAATAAAGCAACAGACGATAGATCAGATTATTGACCAGATCATGCTTCTGCCCGAGGGAACAAGAGTACAGATTTTAGCACCGGTTGTTCGGGCAAGGAAAGGCGAATATCAAAAGATTTTTGAGGATGCGAGAAAAAGCGGTTATGTCCGCGTACGCGTGGACGGTAACGTTTATGATCTGAGTGAGGAAATTAGCCTCGAAAAGAACAAAAAGCACAATATCGAAGTCATTGTAGACAGGCTTACTGTTAAGCCCGATGCCATGCAGCGTTTGACAGACTCTGCCGAAACGGCTGCGGCACTTGCGGGAGGTATCATGATTATTGATATCCCCGATGAGGGCAGGGAACTGATGTTTTCCCAAAACTATGCCTGTGAGGACTGCGGAATATCGATTGAGGAGCTTACTCCGAGAATGTTCTCATTCAACAACCCATATGGCGCCTGCCCGACCTGCGGCGGGCTTGGAGTCCAGCTCCGTGCAAAGCCGGAAATGATTCTGCCGAACACATCTATTTCGATTATGGACGGCGGGATATGCGCAAGCGGCTGGGGCAATGTCCGCAATGACGGTATTTCAAGAATGTATTTTGAAGCACTTGCTAAGAAATACAAGTTCTCTTTGAGTGAACCTATAAAAAACCTTTCTCCTGAGGTAATCGATATCATTCTTTACGGGACGAAAGGTGAAAAGCTGACGCTTCATTATGACCAGCCACGAGGAAAGGGAACACTGAATCAGCCCTTTGAGGGTATTGCAAACAATATCGAGCGCCGTTATCGTGAAACTCAAAGCCCATCTATGCGCAATGAGCTTATGCAATGCATGGGAGAATACGAATGTCCCGACTGCCATGGGCTGCGATTGAAAGATGAAGTCCTTGCCGTTACGGTAGGCGGCATCAGGATAACTGACTTTACCGCGATGTCGGTGACAAACGGGCTGGAATTTATAGAAAAGCTTGAGCTTGATTCACGCGATGCCATGATTGCAGACAGGATTTTAAAGGAGATACGCGAGCGTTTAGGATTTTTGAAAAGCGTGGGGCTTCAGTACCTGACTCTATCGCGCTCTGCCGGAAGCCTTTCGGGAGGCGAAAGCCAGAGGATAAGGCTTGCGACGCAGATTGGGTCTTCGCTCATGGGTGTTTTGTACATTCTGGATGAACCGAGCATCGGACTCCACCAGAGAGATAACGAAAAGCTGATAAAGACTCTTAAAGACCTGAGAGATTTAGGAAACACATTAATTGTCGTTGAACACGATGAGGACACTATGCGAAGCGCAGACTGTATCGTCGATATAGGTCCCGGAGCGGGCGTGCACGGAGGAGAGGTTGTCTGCGTCGGGTCTATTGATGAAATATGTTCCTGTGAGCGTTCAATTACAGGTCAGTATCTGAGCGGGAAAATGAGCATCCCCGTCCCTGCCGAGCGCAGGAAGAGCAACGGACATAGCCTTGTAATACGCGGGGCGAGAGAGAACAACCTTAAAAATGTTGACGTTGAAATCCCTCTGGGAGTTCTGACCTGTGTTACGGGCGTTTCGGGAAGCGGAAAGTCCTCGCTGATAAACGAGGTCCTATATAAATCGCTTGCGGCGGAGCTGAACCGTGCAAAAACCCGAGCGGGAAAGCACGATGGAATCGAGGGGCTCAAATATGTCGATAAGGTCATAAACATCGACCAAAGCCCCATCGGAAGAACACCGCGTTCAAATCCCGCGACATATACAGGCGTATTCAACCATATTCGCGACCTTTTTGCTTCGACTCAGGACGCAAAAATGCGCGGATATAGCGCGGGGCGCTTTTCGTTCAATGTCCGCGGTGGACGCTGCGAGGCGTGCTGCGGCGACGGACTGATAAAAATCGAGATGCACTTTTTACCCGATATATACGTTCCCTGCGAGGTCTGTAAAGGCAAGCGCTATAACAGGGAGACTCTGGAGGTTCGTTATAAGGGCAAAAATATTTCTGAAGTGCTTAACATGACTATAGAAGAGTCCGTAACGTTTTTTGAAAACCTTCCTAAAATCAGACATCAGCTGCAAACCCTGTGTGAAGTCGGTCTTGGATATATAAGGCTTGGACAGCCATCTACTACCCTGTCGGGCGGGGAGGCGCAGAGAATCAAGCTTGCTACCGAGCTTTGCAAGAAAAGCACAGGCTCAACCGTCTATATACTGGACGAGCCGACAACGGGACTTCACGTTGCGGACGTTCACAGATTAGTAGATGTTCTGGGCAGGCTTGTGGATGCGGGAAATACAGTCATCGTTATAGAGCACAATCTGGACGTTATCAAAACCGCCGACCATATTATCGACTTGGGTCCTGAAGGCGGCGATATGGGCGGAGAAATAGTGTTTTCGGGTACGCCTGAGGAATGTGCAGGATGCGAAAGAAGCTATACCGGTCAATTTCTCGCCAAAATGCTGAATTAATTACGGAGGGTAGAAAATTGCCTCTTTTAGATGTGCTTAAAGGAACGGAATTCGGAAGAACACTCATAACATTTGTTGTCGCCATGATGCCTATTGTAGAGCTTAGAGGAGCGATACCTATAGGTGTTTCTATGGGCATCGGCAATTGGAAAGCAATGCTCATCAGTGTTTTGGGAAATATGCTGCCGGTGCCTTTTATTATAATTTTTATAAGAAGAATTTTTGCATGGCTTAGAACCAAAAGCCAAAGACTCGAAAAAATGGTGTCGTCTCTTGAAGTGCGTGCCGAAGGAAAATGGGACAAGGTTCATAAATATGAGCTTTTGGGACTCACTGTACTTGTTGCGATACCTTTGCCGGGAACGGGCGCATGGACGGGAGCCCTTATTGCTGCTATTATGGATCTGAGAATGAAAACCGCAATTCCGGCAATTTTTGCGGGAGTTCTGATTGCTGGATTTCTCGTAACGGGCTTGACTTATGGCTTTACAACGATTATTTCCTAACTGATTAACAAAAGCAAAATGTTCCCCGTATTATGTGTAAAAGGGGGAACGAAAATGGAAATATTTGAAATTGTAACGGCATTTGTCCTGTCACTTTCATTTTTGATGCTGCTGTGGACCATCAAAGGTCTGCTCCTGAGACCCGTAACGGTAGGGAAGAATTCTAAAGTGACCGTAATAATAACAGCGGGGGAGAAAGCTCAAAGTCTTGAACGCGAGATAAGCGGTCTGCGCTGGCTGAAAGAGGGGGGAATACTCCGCGCCGATGTTTTGATTGTTGATTTCGGCATGGATGATGAAACGGCAGAGATAGCCTCGGCTTTGTCTGAAAATGACTCGTCGGTGCTGGTATGCAGCCCCGGCGAAATCGAGAGTATTATTACACGGAGTAGCGGTAATGGGGGAAAAAGATAACTACATACAAATATCCGGCACGGTAAAAGCGCTCATTTACCAGAACGAGGAGAACGGCTACACCGTTATAAAGCTTGAAACCACAGACGGAGAGGAGCTTCCTGTTGTCGGATGCCTGCCATATGCCTGTCCCGGTGAACAGATAATCGTTACAGGCGAGTATATGAGGCATTCCGTCCACGGGGAGCAGTTCAAGGCGGAATGGGCTGAACGTACAATGCCCAACGGAGCCGAGGCAATTTACGAATATCTTGCTTCGAGATCCATTCGCGGCATAGGCCCCGCAACGGCAACGCTGATAGTATCCGAGTTCGGCGCAGAAGCGCTCAAGGTAATAGAGAACGAACCTGAACGCCTTGCCAAAATTAGGGGCATTACAAGAAAAAAAGCCTATGAAATATCGGATGAATTCAAAAAGCAGGTGGGAATACGCCGCCTTATGGAGTTTCTGAGCAATTATTCAATCAGACCTGTGTTTGCCATCAGGCTCTTTCACGCTTATGGCAGTCACGCACTGGAGCTTCTTCAGGAAAATCCCTATATAATTGCGGGCGAGAGTATAGGAGCAAGTTTTGCAGAGGCTGATGCCCTTGCGCTCAACATGGGCTTTGATGGAGACAGTCCGGAACGTATTGCCGCGGCGGCAATATATGAGCTAAGGCATAATTCGGGGAACGGGCATACGTTTATTCCTGCCGAAAAGCTCATTTCAGTCACTTCACAGCTCATCGGAGTCGATGCGGAATCGGTCGAAGATGCACTGGAAATACTTGCTGACAGCGGCGAGATAGTTCGTACGTTTGTTGCCGAAAGAGATGCCTGCTATATTGCCCCTCTGTACGAAGCGGAAATATATACCGCCCGCAGAATAAAAGAAATGTCCTCCGAAAAACTAAGCTTTAGAGGAGACATCGATGAACTTATCGAAGAGGTTGAAGCAGAGCAGTCTGTAAGATATGCAGATTTGCAGCGTCATTCGTTGAAAATTGCCATGCAGTGCCAGATTATGGTTCTGACGGGCGGACCCGGAACCGGAAAGACGACTACGGTTCGGGCGATTGTTTCGCTTTTTGAGAAAATGGGACTGAAAACCCTGCTTACAGCCCCTACAGGACGCGCTGCAAAGCGTATGAGCGAACTGACGGGAAGGGAAGCGTCAACGGTACACAGACTGCTGGAGGCAGGACCTCCCGCTCAGGGCGAAGAGCTTTTCTTCAGACGAAACGAAGAGCAGCCGCTTCTCTGTGATGCGGTGATCCTTGACGAATGCTCAATGGTCGATATCTATCTTATGTCCGCTCTGCTGCGGGCTATGCCTGAGGAATGCAGGCTTGTTATGGTGGGGGATGCCGACCAGCTTCCGAGCGTGGGACCCGGCAACGTATTTTTGGACGTGATACGAAGCGGGATCGTCGAAACGGTCCGCCTTACGGAAATCTTCAGGCAGGGGGCGCTCAGCCGTATAGTTGCAAATGCTCACATGATAAACAGGGGAGACTACCCTGAGCTTAAAAGCAATACCAGCGACAGCGATTTTTTCTTTCTTCGCAGAAGCGACACAGCGCAGGCGGTGGAGACTGCCGTAGAGCTGTGTGCTGCACGGCTTCCCGTAAACATGGGTATATCGCCTATGGATATTCAGGTGCTTAGCCCCACAAGAAAAGGGCAGGTTGGCACACACAATCTGAATGCCGTACTTCAGAGGGCGCTCAACCCCGCTGCAAATACAAAAAAAGAGAAAAAATATGGCGAAATCGTCTTCCGTGAGGGAGACAGAGTAATGCAAACAAGAAATAATTATGATATAATATGGTCGAAACCCGAAAAAATTGAGTTCTCAGGCGAAGCCGACGGCACTTTACTTCCGGTAATAACGATAGGTGATAAACCTGTCCATGGTACGGGGGTATTCAACGGAGATATAGGCGTTGTTACGGGAATAGATACAGAAAATGAAGTAATGACGGTTCTGTTTGACGACAAGATTGCCGCATACGGATTTGATATGTTGTCAGAGCTTGAACACGCCTTTGCTATGACGGTTCATAAATCTCAGGGCAGCGAATATAAAGCTGTAATTTTAATGGCTCTCGAAGGTTCGCCGCAGCTTATGAGCAGGAGTGTCCTCTATACAGCCGTAACAAGAGCGAGGGAGCTTTTGATAATCATTGGGAACGATGCAACAGTATTCAATATGATAAATAACCATAAGGTTACAAGAAGATACAGCGGACTTCGCGCCAGACTGACGGACTAAAAAGCGGGCTTAATTGCCGCACGTTGGGAAAGGATGGTAAGCCATGAGTGTTTTTTTGGGGCTTTTGGACTTGTTGTTTCCTCCGCGCTGTGCTTTCTGCAGGAAAGTGCTGAAACCGGGAGAAAGCGGTATGTGCAAAAAATGTGCCGCTTCGATCAGCCGCACGAATAAAGGCGGTGCTCAGAGCGGGGACTTTTTTTCTGTATGCGTTTCTCCGCTGTATTACGAAAAGACGGTAAGGGATGCAATTCTCCGCTTCAAGTTCAACGACACTACGGTATATGCGGACATTTTCGGCAAGCTTATTGCCGAATGCGTAGAAGAAAACCTCAAAGGACGCTATGACCTTATCACATGGGTTCCGCTCAGCGTAAAGCGGTTGAAAAAACGGGGTTACGATCAGGCTATGCTCCTTGCAATGTCGGCGGCATTAAAGCTTGACGATGTTGCGGTAGAGCTTCTGCGCAAGCATACGGATGTCCCAGCGCAGTCGGGCGTAGGTCCTGCTGAAAAGCGCAGAGCAAACATCAGCGGAGTTTACTGCGTTGTCGATGAGGAACTGGTCAGAGGAAAGCGCATATTGCTGATTGATGATATCATTACAACAGGCTCTACAATTTCAGAGTGCGCCAAAACACTGAAATATTCGGGCGCAGAGGAGATTGTCTGCTGTACGCTTGCCAGAACGAGGGAATAAAATATAAAAAATCAGTCAAAGATTTCTTTGAGGTGAAATAAATGGTCTTTTTTGAAAGAGATATCGCAATAGATTTGGGCACGTCGAGCATCATAGTATATGTTAGCGGCAAGGGTATAACTCTCCGCGAGCCGACTGTTGTGGCTGTGGACAAGCACAGTGGCAAGCTGCTGAAAGTGGGCGAGGATGCACAGAAGATGCTTGGTAGGACGCCCGCAAACATTGTATCCATATATCCGATAACGTCCGGAGTCATTTCCGACTATGACATGACGGTGAGGATGCTGAAGGAGCTTATCCAGCGTATAACCTCGTTCAGCCTTTTCAAGCCACGCATAATAATTTGCGTGCCGGGCAGCATTTCAGGTGTTGAAGAGCGTGCTACGATAGATGCGGGAATAGAGGCGGGGGCAAGAAAGGTTTATCTTTTAGAGTCCTCGGTCGCCGCAGCAACAGGAGCGGGAGCGGATATTTCAAAGCCTGACGGACACATGGTGATAGACATCGGCGGCGGTACTACGGAAGTCGGCGTCGTTTCACTGAACGGAGTCGTTGAGAGCGAATCAATAAAAACAGCGGGTGATGCATTTGACGAGGCAATTGTAAAATACATACGCCGCAAGCACAATCTGCTTATAGGTCTGCGTACCGCAGAAGAGATAAAAATCAGAATAGGAAGCGCATATCCCATTCAGGAGGTATCCACAGAGGAAGTCAAGGGACGCTGCCTTATGACGGGTTTGCCGCGCTCTGTTACAGTTGATACAAACGATATCGCGGAGGCTTTGCAGGAGCCACTTACGACAATTCTTGACTCCGTACAAATGGTTCTTGAGAAAACACCGCCGGAGCTGGTGGCTGATATTTCCCAGAATGGTATAATCATGTGCGGCGGCGGAAGCCTTATTCCCGGGCTGGACAGGCTTGTGTATGCTAAGACAGGCATCAAGATAAACACAGTCGATGATCCCATAACCTGTACGGCATACGGAGCCGGCAAGCTGTTAAATAACCTTGGGGAAATGGGAGACGGAATGATAAACCTCGCGAGAAAAAGACAAATGAAATAGATTTATATGATTATTAAAGGATGGAAGCTTATTAATAAGCTTCCATCCTGTTTGATTTTTCCTTATTATTTTCTATGCTCTGACATTTGGACTGCAGCCATGCCAGTATGTCTGAATATACCTCGTCCTTGTTGTGTTCGCTTATTATCTCATGGCGCCCGCCATGGTACATTTTTAGGGTGACATCGGAAAGTCCCGCTTTTAGGAATCCGTTGTAAGTGCGGAGGACTCCCTTACCGTAATCTCCGACGGGATCGTCGTCTCCTGAGATGAAGTATACGGGAAGATCCTTATTCATACGTTCAAGATTTTTTTGATTTGAAATGTATTTTATTCCGGTGAACATATCACGGAAAAGTCCGGCGGTGGGAATAAATCCGCACATAGGATCGTTTATGTATTCGTCAACAACCGCCCCGTCACGCGTTAACCAGTCAAATGAAGTGCGTTTTGGCTTATAGTGGCTGTTATATCCAAAAAATGCGAGGTCATTAAGGCGCTGGCTTTTATAATCCGCACCGTTGCGTTTAATAATGCCGTTTGCAATTGAAAGACCTGTAGATACGAGCAGACAGTTCTGCTGGCCCGTGCCGCTCAATATAACGCCGTCGGGACCATCGTGATAGCGAATGATATATGTACGTGTGAGAAAGCTTCCCATGGAGTGCCCGAATATGAAAATAGGCAGGCTGTGATATTGCTCTCTCAAGCGCTCATAAAGCTTTCTCATATCGCCCACGACAAGCTCCCAGCCGCCATGCTCGCCAAAATAGCCGTAGTCATCCGAGCTTGAAACGCTTTTTCCATGCCCCAAATGGTCGTCACCGGCGACTACAAAGCCCTTTGAAGCGAGAAACTGAGCAAACTTATCATAACGAGTGATGTGCTCGGCGATTCCGTGGCATATCTGCACTACACCAATCGGCGAGAAGTCGGGGAGCCATTCGCGGACATAGATCGTATTTTTACAATCACATGAACTGAAGCTGAACTCGTTTAATATAGGCATAACCGAAATCCCCCTTGTATATAAGCTGAAATATATTGTAACTTAATTTTACTATTGCTACCATTTTATATTGAGACTTCCTATAAGTCAACCGAAAATGACGGGGCTAACAGAAAGTTAACAAATAAGGGAAATTTATTCAACAGGAAGCTCTATGATCTCAAGCCCCTGACGCATGGCATACAGCATGGTGCTCATTGTACCTCCGGGCCTGCCGTTGAAAGCGGATATCAAAACTGATGAATTATCAACCATGTACCTGTTGCGCCTCATAAGGCAATCGGGAGTATAGCTGTTTTGTACAAGAGTATAATAATCGCAGTCCTCAACGAGCCGGAAATACCGTTTTTTTAAAAGAGAAGACCATCCGTCGGATTGACCCTCCCATGGAATCGCAGCTTCAAGCGTGATGTCATCATGGGCAGACCGAAGCTCAATCACAGCCTCGCAGAAATACATATCGCAGCCGGTTGCCATGCCGCAGATAAAATGACGGATGCCCGAGTGGTATACGGACTCGACCGCATCGGCTATCAGTGATTTTAATTTTAAGCATCTTTCATCGCTTTCATCGCTGTGCCACGGAAGTTTTGATTCCCTGTGACCCGTAAATGAACATGCCGGTTTTGTGTTTTCCATAAATCCTCCAAAGATAATCCGTTGTTTTGATTTATAATATTCAATAAAATATAGTTTACTGTTTTTTTCCTTATATGTCAAAACACAGCTTAAACATTTATTAATAAAATATAAACAAATTGTCCATAATAGCTGTGAATTCATTTTGGAGGTTAAAAAAATGAAAAAGATCACACCTATCATCGCGGTTTTTTTAATGCTGGCTGCGGTGCTTTGCGGATGTAGACAAAATAATGTTGTTCCGACCGCAAGCCCCAACGTGCCCATCGTTTCTGAAAGTCCGGCAATACCTTCTCCGGATATGACACCTGACACAGAAAGCCCGATGGTATCTCCTGACGCTAAGCCGGATAAGAGTCCTGATGCGGCTAAAACCACATAAGTGGATGTCAGAAAAAGACGAGTGTATTAAAAATACACTCGTCTTTTTTATGTTTGCTTTGATATGTCTAAGCAAAAAATGTATTGTCGCTGATTATTAATTGCTTATTCAGCAGGAACTTCGTCAGCGTTCTCGTCGGGAGTCTCGTCAGCGTTCTCGTCAGGAGTCTCGTCAGCTTTTTCGTCAACGTCGTTGTTGTCGGGAGTTTCGGACTCAACGATGGGAGATTCATCTGCGGGGGGTGTGGTTTCTGCATCCTTCTTGGTGCAGCCTGCGAAAACAGCAACGAGCATCATTGCAGCAAGAATTACAGCTAAAGTTTTCTTCATGGTTTTTTCCTCCAAAACTATTGATTATTTCTTGGTAACTTTTACATTATCAAGCTGAGTGATATACTAACACCTAAATATGGATATGTCAATACGAAACAGCTAATATTTAATAAATATTTAATAAATATTTAATATATTGGCTTAAATCGAGGTTGTGTATCTGTATATCACACAGGAAAGATTATAATGGGAACGGGTACAAAAAAGCATCGAAACTTGACTTCAAAAAACTTTTTTATCAATTATTTAAGGTTTTGAGCATAAGCTGTATATTTTTCAATTTTCTCAGAACATTCCTGCTTGTTTTCCCCATTTACAAGAATATATACTTTGATTTTTGGCTCTGTACCGGAAGGGCGGATGATAAATGAGGTGTCGTCTTCAAGCTCGAAATAGAGGACATTTGACCCAACTATATGCGTTTTGTCCACAGCGCCGAGCCCCGGAACAATGACTTTTCCGTTTGAGTAATCTCTTTCACGCAGCACTTTGACATCGCATATCTGTGCCGGGGGATTTTCTCTCAGTCTTGTCATAAGACTCTGCATTTTTGCAAGTCCGTCTATGCCGGGCATGACAAGGTTGAGCGTTTTTTCGGCGAAATAGCCGTACTTTTCATAAAGGCTGTCCATAGCCTGAAGAAGCGTCATGCCCTTTTCATAGTAGTATGCGGACATTTCAGCAATCAGCATGGAAGCGGTAACGGCATCCTTGTCGCGCACATAATCGCCAATCATATAGCCATAGCTTTCTTCATAAGCCATGATGTATTTATAGCTGCTGTTTTTTTCGTATTCGGCAACCTTTTCAGCCATGTATTTGAAGCCCGTAAAGGTGTCGTCGATATGGACGCCGTTTTGCTGCGCCACTACACGTGCCATTTCTGTGGTTACAATTGTCTTTATTGCAGCGGCGTTTTCGGGGAGAGTTCCCGCCTTTCTGCGTGCGGTTATAATGTAGTCAAGCAGAAGGACGCCGGTCTGATTACCGGACACGGTGACGAATTCACCGTTTTCATCCCGAACCATAATTCCAACCCTGTCAGAATCGGGATCGGTTCCTATGATGAGGTCGCAGTTTTCGCGCTTTGCAAGATCAATGGCAAGATAGAAGCCCGCAGGCTCTTCGGGATTAGGGCTTTTTACGGTAGGGAAGGAGCCATCTATGATCATTTGCTGAGGTACGGGTATTATATGCTTTAATCCAAGGCGTTTGAGAGCCTCGGGAACAAGCTTGTATCCCGCGCCGTGGAAAGGAGTATAGACGATTTTGAATTTATCGGCAACACGGGCTACGACTTCGCGGTCAATGGATTGCGAAAGGACATTTTCAAGGAAATCTTCGTCCGTTTCAGCACCGATAGTTGCAATCAGCCCTGAGGCCTCGGCTTCATCGAAATCCATCGTTTTGATGCCTGTAAAAATATCGATTTCGGACATGGCGTTTGCAATTGCCTGAGCGTGCTTAGGCGGGAGCTGCGCTCCGTCCGACCAATATACTTTATATCCGTTATATTCGCGCGGATTGTGGCTTGCGGTTATGTTTATACCTGCGGACGCGCCATATTTGCGTATGGCGAAGCTTAGCTCGGGAGTTGGACGCATAGCGTCAAAAATTCTGACAAAGATGCCGTTTGCAGCCATGACGGAAGCGGCTGAGCGAGCAAAAAGCTTGCTGTTTTCCCGGCAGTCATAGCATATTACGATGCCTTTTTTCATTGCTTCTTCGCCCTCGGCGCAGATTACGGAGGCAAAAGCCTGTGTCGCGTGCATGATAACATGCTTGTTCATGCGATTTAATCCCATGCCCATAATTCCGCGAAGCCCCGCGGTTCCGAACTGGAGAGGGGCAAAAAAGCGGCTTTTGATTTCTTCATCGTCGTTTGCAATATCGTTTAGCTCTTTCCATTCGCTTTCCGACAATGCAGGACTGTCGAGCCAACGACGATACTCATTCATGTAATTGGTCATCAGTGCATCCTCCAATAAGAGAAATCGCGTCTTGGAGCATTGAGGCGGGGACATAAACATCGGCTCCCTCGCCGCTTATGCCTAAGACTACCTTTCCAAAGCTGCCGTTTGACGGATATTGCCTGATCGCAGGTATACCGTAAGCACGCAGCATATTTATAAGCATCTCGTCTTCCATATCAACGGAAGTAATGTGTTTCAAAAAGACAGGCTCTTCGGGCTTGCCGTCCTTTTTTGGCCAATCCTTATAGATTTTTCCGGGGAAAGATTTACTCCAAACGGGTTCGCCGTCGCCTTTGCGTTTTTTGTTGCGTTTAAAAAGCGGCATAGTGACACTCCCCTTAAAAAGCTTTCAAATATTGAGGTTATTTATGGTATTTGCTTCCCTCATTTATCATTATACCCCTGTATATCTGTTCTGCAAGCATAACTCTTGCAAGATGATGAGGAAAAGTCATTAAAGACATGGATAAATGGAAATCAGCGCGGTTTTTTATGCATTTATCCAATCCGAAAGACGAGCCTACAACAAAACATATCCTGCTCTTTCCTTCGTTTGCACATTTTTGAATAAGACCCGCAAAATCACTGCTGCTCAATTGACTGCCTTCTATGCACATTGCGATAAGATATGATCCGGAGGGTATGCGCTTTTCGATTTCTTCCGCTTCTTTTGCAAGACCAGCATCTATCTCGGCCTGTGAAGGAGCCTGCGGAAGCCTGACTTCGGGAAGCTCTATAAGCTCAAACTTGCAATACGTCTTCAGCCGTTTTTCATATTCGGAGAAAGCCGATATGTAATGCTTTTCCCTCATGCGTCCAACGCAGATAAGGCATATATTCAGCATACAAAACTATCCTTGACAGAAAGGTGTAACATATTCTTTTCCGGTGCAACTTCAAGTAGGAGGTCGTTTTGAGGGTCGATGCCATCTTCCAAAAGTGCTTGTGATACGCAGTTATAGGCTATTTCCGGACGGTTATTTTCACGGCTCAGGTGACCTAAAATCATTTTTCGCGTACCTCTCTTATAAAGCTCGACCGCAAGCTGACCGCATGACTCGTTTGAAAGATGCCCGTTGTCGGATAATATCCGGCGCTTCAGATAAACGGGATATGAGCCTGAACGCAGCATCTCGATGTCGTGATTGGACTCTATGACAGCGGCATCGACTCCGCTCAGCCCCTCGATTATTTCATCGGTCACATGACCGAAATCCGTACAGAAGCCAAAGACACTGCTGCCTGTGATTCTGTACCCGACGCTTTCGGGAGTATCGTGCGGAGTGTGAAAGGGAAGTACCTTCAAGCCGCAGATATCGCAGTCCTGTCCGGTTTTAAGCACAGTTATATAATCTTCGACCCCCGCAATTGACCAACACAAATGATTAGCCACTGTACGGGGGGCAAATATCGGAATATCATGATGCTTTATTAGTGTATTCAGACCGCAGATATGGTCGGAATGTTCGTGCGTTATGAGGATTCCTGCAAGCTGGTCCGGACTGATATTTAGTTCTGCCAGAGAAAGCTTAATGCGTTTCGTAGAAATTCCGGCGTCAATGAGAATGGCGGTATCACCGTCTTTTACAAGGGTACAGTTTCCGCCTGAACCGCTTGCAATTGTGTAGATTTGCATATATTGCATCCCCGATTGTTATACTACTGCGGATGTGAATTCATCCGGCTCGGTTACACAGGTTATATCAGCGCCGAGACTTTTTAGCTTTCCGACCAGATCCTGATAGCCCCGTTCTATGAAGACAACATCTTCCACAACGGTTTCACCTTTTGCGCAAAGACCTGCGATGACGACCGCTGCGCCGGCTCTCAGATCACAGGCGGCAACCGGTGCTCCGGTGAGGTAAGGAACGCCCTCGATAACAGCTGTTTTACCATCGACCTGTACCTCGGCACCCATTTTTTTGAGTTCCGAGATATACTTGTAACGGTTGTCCCAAACGCCTTCGGTAACCACGCTTGTGCCTTCTGCAAGGCACAGAACTGTGCTTATCTGGGGCTGCATATCGGTTGGGAAACCGGGATAAGGCTGAGTTTTGACATTTGTGCGAAGAAGCTTCCCGTTGCGCCGCACGATGACAGAATCGGGATACTCGTCAATCTCAACACCCATTTCACGCAGTTTTGCGCTTATGCAGTCCAGATGCTTTGGAATGACATTTTTTATAGCTATTTCTCCGCCTGCTGCGGCAACAGCAGCCATATAGGTTCCGGCCTCTATCTGATCCGGAATAATAGAATAGGTGCCTCCATGAAGCTTATCAACGCCGTATATTTTGATTGTATCAGTACCGGCGCCGCGAACATCCGCACCCATCGAGTTTAAGAAGTTTGCAAGGTCGACTATATGAGGTTCCCTCGCAGCATTTTCTATGGTAGTTTTGCCCTGAGCCTTTGACGCGGCGAGCATGATGTTCATTGTAGCGCCGACGGATACCTTGTCAAGATAGATTTTGGTGCCGACGAGTACACCGTTCTGAGCTTCAGCATATACGAATCCACCTTTGACCTCGACCTGCGCACCGAGTGCCGTCATACCCTTGATATGCTGATCGATCGGACGCACGCCGAAGTTACAGCCGCCGGGCATAGTGGTTTTTGCTGAGCCGAAACGGCCGAGCATGGCTCCGATGAGATAATAAGATGCACGAATCTTACGCATCAAATCGTAGGGAGCGCCTTCCTTGCGAACATTTGAACAATCAATTTCAACTGTCGTCTTGTTTATTGTGCGAACTTTGGCCCCCATTTCACTGAGAATAGTGAGGAGCATGTCTGTGTCGCTTATTTGAGGGATATTTTCGATTCTGCAAACGCCTTCTACCATAAGCGCAGCAGGAATGATAGCAACAGCGGCGTTTTTAGCCCCGCTGATTTCAACTTCACCGTAAAGAGGCTTTCCGCCTTTAATCACATATTTATCCAAAAAAACACCTTCCCGTAATGAGAGATACCGCAGTGTGTTTATATTATGTATGATACCCTAAGAGAGAAATTATAGCCAGAAAAAAGTCTTCTGGGGCTCATATATCATAGAAAAAAATAATACCATTTAAGCGAATTATTTCTGGATTATAACATAAAGATTACAAAAATACAACAAAAAATAAATATAATAATACTAAGGCACGAGTTCCGCATTCTCTAACCTTCCGGTTCGGGCATCAATATAATAGTATTTTGAGTTGGTTTGCAGACACCAGATGGGCTTTAACGTGCAGTCTCCTGAAACTGCCGAATTGAGAGTATACATGATTTTCAGATTATTTATTTCACTGAACACGTCTCCGGTCTGGCGTACAGATTCAAGAAAACTCATAAGCACTGTGGCACTGTCCAAGTAATCTTCGGAGGACTGGACCGAGTATTCAATATCCAAAGGTCTGCTGCCGCTTATCAGTGTGAGATATTTGGAATTGTAATAGAAATTTATTCGGGAATTATAGATCGGCGTTCCGTCCCATGAACATAGGAGCGTGATTGAAGTATTGGTACCGTTTTCTTCCAATACAATCTCTGCATCACTGTATTCTATTCCAAGCTTTTTCATTACGATCTTTGCCGCATCCACGGGATCTTTGCCTTTTGATATAACCCCCGCGTAAAGAAGTATGTCAAATTCTCCGTTTCCCCTAAATTCCGCGATTCCATTAGGCCCTTTATATGAATAGATGTTTCCACCAAGGTCATCGACCACACAGTTTCCCAGAAGTGCGCTGATGCGTTTATATTCGTTATCGGTGTCGCGTTTTAACGAAACCTGCGGAGAAATTTTATCCGGTAATTTGATATTCGGATTTAGGTATATTCCTCTTTCGGTAAAGATATTCTCCAACGCCTGCTTGTTGTATAGTTCTGCATGCCGCCGTTCTCTTGCGTTAGAAACAACTATTACAAGCAGAAAAACATTTACGAGAACAAGAACAATAATTATAAAATTTTTGATTTTCGACTTATCCACATGAAACTCCAATCGCAGTCAGTTAATAATCCATGTGCAGGTAACGCCGTCATTTTGGTCCCCGTAAGTGAGTATCGGTTCCCCTCCCTTTGATTTTACAATAGCCACAGCCATTTTTTCCGGTATAGCCGAGGTCGTGTCGCCGGAATAAGTATATTCCCTCAAGCGGAATTCGGCTCTTGTTATGGCTCCTCCGTTTATCTGGAAGTTTGCGGCATAAACGCCGTTAGGAAAGGTGACCGGAATCCCGCCGATGAAATAGCCAAAGCTAATGCTGCAGGAGGAGGGAAAGGAAAGATTCTTTATGCTGGTAAGTCCAATCTCACCTTCGCCAGATACTTGTCCGATGCTGTTTTCAACAATTTGGGAACACATTGAAATGCAGTCTGTAATCGTCAGGTTATCAGAACTTTTGGGGATCACAATACCGTTTTTGCCCGTAACACTGAACAGCATCTTGCCTGCCATATCAATGCGCAGACTTCTTCCGTTTTCAACATAAACTACGGAACCGTCCGTCCCCTCAGGATGCTGCGATGCTATCCTGCTGTTGATCTCAAACAAGTTCAGAAGCTCTGTAAGCGCTTCTTCATCGGGTAAACCGTTGCGCAGGGGATTTGCCGCTGAAACTTCACGGATTTTTGTGCTTTCGCCGGAAAATATGAAATAGGGGTCAAGATTTTCATATTCATCATGCAATTCAAAAGCGAATTTTGCGTTTCCCATTGGAAACTCTTTGATTTTTGACAGGAGAGAGGCAAAGCCTGAAGCAGTTTCGCAGCGGTATATCGTGCCGCTGTCTTCACTTATATAATACAGCAGAAGGTTTCCGTCTACGTTTCCTAAAAACAGTCTTCTGGCAATATCGGAGGAGAGGTTTTCGGTAATTTCCGTTCCCAGTCCAACCGCTATTGTAGACAGAGGCTGGGGGTAAAGATAGTCAAAGAACACTCCGCTGCCGCCAAGAGCCTGCTTCCACTCATCGGCTGATATAGGCTCGGGGTCTTTTGATGAGCCTAAAGCCTCTCCGAGAGCAGAGGAAAACAGTGAAAACATCCTATTCTTCTCATCATTGTCATACTTAACGGCATAATGCGAGATGTCCTCATTATCATCATACTTGACGGTATGGCGCGTGCTGTGCTCATCAGTGACAAGAATAAACATGGGGATTGATGACGATGTTCGAACCGGTTTTTTAACACTGCCTGCGCTGACTTCGGCGTTCTCTGAAGCGCTGCCGAAACGGGAAATCAAACTGCGTAAGGTTATATCCGGTTCATATACCACAGCCTTGAACATGAGAAAAACAGCGGAAAGCAATAAATAAGCGATAATATAGTTTTTTGCCGTATCAATAAGTTTTGCCCTATCCTTCATTCATCGGTCCCTCCACAGGAAGCGATATGGTAATGACCGTTCCTTTGCCCTGTCTGCTTGTAAGATCGATTTTACCGTTGTGACGATTGACTATTTCTTTTGCTATGGAAAGACCAAGACCGGTACCGCCGGATTCACGGCTTCTTGCCTTATCGACTCTGTAGAAACGGTCAAAAACCTTATCAACATCCTCTTTTGGTATTCCGATACCGTTGTCGCGCACGCTTACCCAGACAACATCATCTTTCTGACCGGCAGTTATGTCTATGCTGCCGCCGTCACGTGTGTATTTTATAGAATTTGAAATCATATTTATCAAAACCTGCTCGATTCTTGCCTCATCGCCGATGATATCGGTCATAGGAGTCTTGAACTCAAGCGTGAAGTTGTGATTGTGCTTTTGTGCCTCAAGAAGCATTGCGCTGTATGCATCGCGAATAGATTTTTCAAACGAAAAGCGCTCAAATGCAAACTCGATGCTGCCTGCATCGAACCGGGAAAGCATAAGCAGATCCTGAACTATCTTAGTCATGCGGTCACTTTCTTTTACGATGACGCCAAGGAATTCTTTTTCGGTTTCCTCCGGCATATTCCCGCTGTCCTGAAGCGTTTCGGCATAGCTTCTTATGCTCGTAATAGGGGTGCGAAGCTCGTGCGACACATTCGCGACGAACTCTTTACGCATCGTTTCCGATTTTTTCAGGTCATCCAAGGTCTTTTCAAGCTGACCTGCCATGTCATTAAAGGTTCGTGTCAGGACACCGATTTCGTCCTGCGCATCCGAGTCAAGTCTGGATGAAAAGTCACCCGCGGCAACCCGCTCTACCGCACGGGTGAGGCTGAGGATTGGAGTGACCACAGCCTTAGCAAGCAGAAGGCTGAGCAGAGCGGAGATGATGAGTCCGACAAAAAGTGCTTCCGCAATTATTCCGAAGAGTGCGGAGCTGAGTTTTTGAACGGCGGTTTTGTTATCCTTTATATATACAATATAATGTCCGCCCCTGCCCTCAAAGGGAATGGCGACGTCCATATAGGGCTTACTTTGATCGCTGATATATCCAGTTTGTCCGTTTATGGCGGTCATAATGTTTGTGGTGATCGACAGGTTTTCTGTGCCAGTATCTGAACGGAGCAGAACACTGCCGGTTTCGCCCCAAAGAATATAGTAGTTCCGCGAGCGGGAATCGATACCGAGCTGCCCGGAGTATGCGTTTAGGATATCAGCCATCTGGGAAGGTGCGCTGTTGATGTCATTATCGGCAGCAGAATATAAGGTTGCCGCAACATCCGGATTTTCAAATACGTCCTTCATCTTCTGATAGAAGTCTTCGAGATAGAAAGAGCGTATTTCGTTCATTAAAAAAGCACCGACAACAGCCATCAGTGAGATGATAAGAAGCAGCATTATCAGTACAAGCTTTGTATAAAGGCTTTTTTTCATCGGAACCTCCGCATTGCGTCGATGCATTTTAAAAATCTATGTAAGGGGTAAAAAGCTTACTCTACATTAAAAAAGTACCCCACGCCTCGCTTTGTCACTACATAAACAGGTTCTGCGGGATTGTCTTCAAGCTTTTCACGCAGACGGCGCACCGCAACATCGACCGCGCGGAGGTCGCCATAATAATCATACTGCCAGACCTCGCTCATAAGCTGTTCGCGGGATATTACCTTTCCCGGGGATGATGCAAGAAACTTGATAAGATCGTATTCGCGCTGCGTAAGCTCAAGATCTTTTCCGTTTTTAAAAACCGTATGGCGCTCAAAATCGATTGTGATTTCCTTGAACCTTATACCATCTCCGGAGCTTTCGGCGGGAGGGGATTCGGACGTTGCTATCCTGCGCATATTTGTTTTGACCCGAGCCAATAGTTCGCGGATAGAAAAAGGTTTCGTTATGTAGTCATCCGCGCCGAGTTCAAGACCAAAAACCTTGTCAGTCTCTTCCTCGCGGGCAGTTATCATTATAATCGGAATGTTTATGCCTTCCGAACGAAGTGTCCTGCATACTTCAAAGCCGTCAATATACGGAAGCATAACATCAAGGAGGATTAAATCGGGATTTTTCGCTCTTGCCAGATTCAGACCTTCACGCCCGTCATATGCACAGATTGTCTTGTATTCAGATTTTTCCAGATTGAACTTGAGAATATCGACTATTGATTTTTCGTCATCGACAATCAAAACCGTTCTCGACATGATTTTATATATTTCCTTTCTGATAGTATCCCGTGTGGTTTTTTATTGAGAAAGAATATTTTTTGCTTTGAGGACAGCAATAACGGTCTTGGCATCGTATATTTCGTTGCTCATGATGAGCCCTACAAGCTCATCAATGTGTATTTTCTCAACATGAAGAAATTCGCCGGGGTCAGGATGCGCTTTGCCGAAGCTGAGATCCCTTGCCATGTAGACATAAAGAACCTCCCTGCAAAATCCGGGAGAGGGATATACTTTGCCGAGATCGATGTATTCACCGGCGCTAATTCCGGTTTCCTCGGAAAGCTCACGTACGGCGCATTCAAGAGGATCTTCGCCGTATTCAAGTTTACCTGCCGGCACTTCGAGAAGATGTTCTGCCATAGGATAACGGAACTGACGAACACAGTAAACATATCCCTCGCCGTCAACAGGGATTACAGTAACACCGCCGGGGTGTTCGACGACCTCGCGCAGGGTATGTTCACCGTTTTGCAGGACGACCCTGTCAAGTGTTGTGTTTATTATAATTCCGTTGTAACCATTGATGTGATGTACAAGCGTTTCGGTATAATCCATGAAATAAAAACCTCCGGTCGCTATGAAATGTCAAGACAGTATTTTTTTGTAAAATTTTAATGAATTATATGCTAATCTAATATATTATAGCACACCGTTTTTTGAATTTCCAGTTATTTTAACTGGCACATTATGATGCCTTGAAGTACAATGCTCTAAGAGCATTCAGCATACCATTTAATCGAAAGCAGGGAACAAAAAATGACTATTCACATTGCGACACCAGAGCTTGTTGTGCTTGAAACTGAGAGCGGAGAGCTTACGGACAGCAATAAGGCACAGATGATCATTCGCTCAGCGCTGGAGGTGAAAGGAATTGAGCAATGGAGTTCAATTGAAATCGAAGATTTTACATATCAAGGAAATCAGCTGATTTTTGCCAAACCGGTAAAAGTGTTTATTCATGACATTTTAGCGCGGCTTATCGAATACTTTCCGGATATATAAAAGATACAAATTTTTGCTCCTGAAAGGCAGGCTATGTACTTGACATTTGTGTTATAATTACTACACAGCACAAATGGAAGGGAGGGCTGAGAATGTCACCCAAGGCAACCGGAATCAAAGTAGCTGCGCAGAACAGGAAAGCTTTTCACGACTACTTTGTTCTTGAACGCTTTGAAGCGGGAATTGAACTTTGCGGAACCGAAGTCAAGTCGATTCGAGCGGGAACATTGAACCTAAAGGATTCCTACTGCACTATTAAGGACGGCGAGATATTTGTCCGCTCCATGCACATCAGTCCGTATGAAAAGGGCAACATTTTCAACCGCGATCCCTTGCGTCCCCGCAGACTTCTTATGCACAAGCGCGAAATAAAAAAGCTTTCGGAAAAAGTACAGCAGGACGGGCTGACGCTCATCCCGCTTTCTGTGTATTTTAAGGACAGCCGGGTCAAGCTTGAAGTGGGCTTGTGTCAGGGAAAAAAGATGCATGACAAGCGCGAGAGCGAAGCAAAGCGCGGAGCCGTACGTGAGATGGAAAGAGCCATCAAAGAGCGCAGTTAAATTTTCAGGTGCATTAAAAAGCTTGAATATGAAAGGAATTTATAGAACTTATGCCAAATCCTATAGTGACTATCGAAATGGAAAACGGTGGGAAGATCAAGGCGGAGCTTTATCCGGATATCGCGCCGAATACCGTTAACAACTTTATATCTCTTATAAAAAAAGGATTCTATGACGGTGTTATTTTCCACCGCGTTATTTTCGGTTTTATGCTTCAGGGCGGAGACCCTGATGGTACCGGAATGGGCGGACCGGGATATACCATAAAGGGTGAGTTTACCTCAAACGGCTTCAAGAACAGCCTTAAACACGAACCGGGTGTTCTGTCCATGGCTCGAACAATGATACCTGACTCTGCGGGAAGCCAGTTCTTTATTATGCACAAGACGGCATCGCACCTTGACGGACAGTATGCCGCCTTTGGAAAAGTCATCGAGGGTATGGATGTTGTAAATGCGATTGCGGAAACAGACTGCGACATGGGCGACAGACCTGTTAAACCCCAGCGCATGCAGAAAGTTACTGTCGATACTTTCGGAGTTGAATATCCTGAACCTGTTAAATGCTGATAGGGAACAATCAGATTATTTTTTCGTCTAATTAAAAGGATATCTGCCTTGCACCAATATAAAGCGCCTTATAAAGGCGCTCTCATGGGGATGTACCGGTTTCGACGGGGGTGTGGAGGCAGGAATAGCGGGCGGATGCGCCTACCATCCAAAAAATGGGCACTTTATAAATTAAAGAACAACGATTCTTTAGACCTGGTAGCCGCTTAAGGCTGCCCGTCCTCCCCGAAAGTGCTGCGGTTCGGGATAGGGCGTCGATTAGCAGCGTCCGTGAGTGCGTAAAGCTTTGAGCGTACCATGCACAATGAAGCTACCTGACCCCAAGGCGTGACGGCTTGCCTTGAGTGATGGGAAAAGGCGATTTGATTCGCCGGAATAACCGTCTGCGCCCGGAGAAGTTCCTGTTAAAGTGCTTTCGGACGGGGGTTCAACTCCCCCCATCTCCACCAAATTTTGGAAATTCCGTAGTTATTGAAACTACGGAATTTTTTTATATATCCTTGAAAATCAAGGGAATATTGATGTTTTGCTTTCTAAAATATTAGAAAGAATTCTAATTAGATATAAGATTGTGGCTGAAATTATAAACAAATCAGCCACGAATTCAGCCACAAAAATATTGATTATTGCGCGCGTTCTGTTATACTAAATAAAAAGAACTAAATTTTGTTAAAAGGGGGCGCGCTTATGGCTAAAGCTGTAAAACTTCCAAGCGGTAGTTGGAGATGTAAAGCATATTATACAGACGAGAACGGAGCATATAGAAATAAATCATTCACAGCAGAAACCAAAAAAGAAGCAGAGTATTTAGCTGCAAATTATTTAATGGAGAGAGAACACGCGCAGAAACCAGAGAATAAAACAGTTGGAGAACTTGCTGACAGATTTATTGAAGTACGTTCTAATCTATTATCGCCTTCAACTATTGTTGGATATAAGAAGATAAGAAATACAGCTTTGCAATCAATAATTGACACGCGCGTAGGCTTATTAACAAAGAATATGTATCAAGCAGCAATAAACGAGTATTCAAAAGGAAGAAGCCCTAAGACAGTATTTAGCGCACACGCTTTCTTTAATCGCGTATTGAAAGATAATAATGTATTTGTTGGTGAAGGCGCGCACTTGCCGCAGAAAGAGAAAAAAGAAGTAGAGATACCAACTAGCGAAGAAATCAAGGCGCTTTTAGAGAGTACAAAAGGAACGCGCCTATATACGTTTATATGTTTTTCTGTATTCTTAGGATTAAGAAGAAGTGAAACAATCGCGCTTAAATGGAAGGATATAGATTTAAAGAATAAAACCGTTGATATCAATAAGGCGCTAGTTAAAGACGAGAATAAAGAATATGTTGAAAAAACAACTAAGACTTATAGCGGCGCAAGATTATTAAAAATGCCGCAAGCCTTAATTGATGCTTTGCCGCCGCAGGGCGCGCCAAATGATAGTGTAATTGATGATAGTTATGATGCGCTTGATAGCTTATTTAAACGCACAAAGGATAAGATAAACTTTCCTTATAAGTTCCACGCGCTACGACACTATTATGCTTCTATTATGCTTGTGCAAGGTGTTCCGAACAAATACGCAAAAGAGCGCATGGGACACGCTACAGAAAATATGCTAGTCAACGTATATCAACATACATTCAAAAACCAACAGGAACCGATAGATGAAAAACTGGACGAATATTTTAATTCGTTGATATAAACATAAAAAAAGAGAATGGCTTTTTATAAGTCATTCTCTTTCTATGTTAGAAGCTGTGACCTGCCCCCAAAGTTCGACCAGGTGAAATGTTAGTAACCACCAGCCAGCTTTGCTGCATACTCCTCTGGGGTAAGGTTGCCGAGCGACGAATGGGGACGCAGATGATTGTACTCCATCCGCCA